>CAYRVF010000091.1:13630-21451 GCA_964427535.1 uncultured Ktedonobacterales bacterium | reverse complement strand
GCTCTACAACGTGCTGAACGAGCTGGTGGAGTGGGGCGAGATTCGCCGCTTCGACACCGGCGATGGACACATCCATTTCGACCCGAATACCGTCAGCCATGCGGAGCTGATCTGCATGCGCTGCCATTCCGTGATCGACATTCCGTCGAGTGACGAGCGTGTGGGCGCCGTCCATGCCGTGCCCGCCGAGATCGCCGGGTATCGCATCGTCACCCGTTCCGAGCAATATTACGGCTTCTGCCCAAACTGCCGTGTCGCGGTTGACGCGGCCGTTATCGGGGCATAGATCCCGCGTCCTGAGGTCTCTCACCTTCCGGCGATGCCGCCGGCCAGGGAACCAGCGGGCAGCGCATGCCACATCCGCTCAGGTCGACAGTTTCACAATCAATCCGACGATACGCGATTCTCCGCGATGATGTCCGTTTCGGGCACGTGGAGAGGCGCTTCACATGGCATAGTCTGCTCGCGGATCCGCTGTTCGGAACTCCGCTGAGGGAAGGGAATTATGGGCACCAATCTCGATACAGAGCAGTCCAAGGCGTCACGTCCTACTCAGCGCTCCAGCCTGCTCGTGCTGCTGGCGGCCGTGCTGCGCGTGATTGGTATGCATACGATGGCGCAGCGTCTCGATCGCCGTCAGGGTTCTTCGGCGCGGCGAGACGAGGCTGAGGCGCGCAGCTTTGTGCTCCAGGTCGTGCAGCCGGGTCTCGCGGGCCTGATGGACGGCTCGGTCTCGACGCTCGCACCGATCTTCGCCACCGCGTTCGCGACCCAACAGCCTTTCAAGGCGTTTCTCGTGGGTATGGCTTCCGCGACAGGTGCGGGCATCAGCATGGCGTTCGCCGAGGCGCTCTCAGACACCGGCGAGCTGACGGGCCGCGGCAATCCGTGGCTACGCGGCGGCATCACCGGCGTCATGACCTTCTTGGGTGGCGCGTTGCATACGCTGCCCTTCTTGCTGCCGAATCTGCACGCCGCGCTCGTCGCGGCGTATATCGTCGTAGCCGTCGAGCTGACTCTTATCTCCGCGATTCGCCACCGCTTCTTCGGCACGAACTGGGGCCTCTCGGCGCTCCAGGTTATGGGTAGCGGCGCGCTCGTCTTCGTCGCCGCGATCATCTTCGGCAACGCGTAGCGCCTGCCCCCTCCCCAACCCCTCCCTCGGCTGACGCCGAGAGAGGGGCTTTTCATATGCGCGCCGCGCCGCTCCACGTGCGTCTGGCTCCTCTCTCCCAGTATCAGCTGAGGGAGAGGCTGGGAGAGGGGGCCAGCACTGCCGAACAGCGAACCGTCCTCACGCTGAATTTCCGCTGAATGTTTTTGGCAAAGGTCCTAACCAGCGTAGCGGTATCGCGCGAAAACTCGGTACAATGAACTGGAGGCGTTGGTCTTCACGCTATCGCTCACTGTCGACACCCACACACGTCAGTAGGACCGTAGGACGGCACGCATGGTACTCGCGCATCTCACCGAGGCGACGCAAAGTCTCTGGCTCCGCTGGAACTTTAGTCCGTCACTCGTGCTCGGCATCGCGGTGCTCGTCGTCGCCTATTTCTACGCCGCGCGACGCCACGAGCAGACGAAGCCTGACGAGCGGCTGACGACACTGCAGATCAGTCTGTTTGTCACCTCGGTGGTCGTGCTGGTGTTCGCGCTGCTCTCGCCGCTGGATGCGCTCGGCGACGACTATCTGTTCAGCGCGCATATGGTGCAGCACATGTTGTTGGCGGTTGTCTTTCCGCCGCTCTTTGTGCTGAGCATTCCGAGCTGGATGATCGAGCCGCTCTTCCGGAAGCCCGCGGCAAGGACGGCGGCGAAGTGGATCGCGCATCCGGTCATCGCGTTCACGCTGCTGAACGCCGATCTGTGGCTCTGGCATGCGCCCGCACTCTACGACGCGACACTCTCGAATGAGACGCTGCACATCTTCGAGCATCTCTCGTTCATCGTCTTCGGTGTTATTTTCTGGCTGCCGATCTGCGGTCCGTCGCGCGTCTTCCCGCGTGTCGCGCCGCTCGTCGGCGTGCTCTATCTCTTCCTGGGATGTCAGCCGATGGTGGTGCTGGGGGCGCTGCTGACCTTCGCCGCGACGCCGTTCTATGCGCCGTACGTGAGCGCACCGCGCATACTCGGCTCGACACCGCTGGGCGACCAACAACTTGGCGGCCTCATTATGTGGCTGCCGACGAATATTCCGTATATCATCGCGTTGAGCATCGTCTTCATCCGCTGGGTGGCGCTGGCCGACCGCAACGAGCGCGAGGCCGCCGGAGAATTTGACGACGACAGGATCTATATTCTTCCCCCGTCGCCTGAGCATCCGACGAGCGCTGAGGTCTAACTGAAGACGATATCAGCCCGTGGATCGCGAGCAGCGCCACGCTGGACACAGGTGGGAGACAGAGGAGAAGGCAGGAATCATGGCAAGCACGAAGCGGCCGCAAAACACGACGGCCCGCCCCAAGAACGGCGGCGCTTCGCCGCCCACGACCTCGAAAGGGTCGACACAGTCATCGCGGCTGAACGAGATTCGTCAGCGCACAGGCACGAACCAGGCTGCCGGGCGTGGAGCGGCGCGCCGCGCGGCCAAGCGTCAGTCGCCATGGCGGGGCAAGGGTCCCATCATCGCCACGCTGGCCGCGGTGGTGTTGCTGGTCGTCGGCTTCGTCGTCTTCGCCCAGGCGCAACAGGGAAGCTCCAGCACGTCGGGCATCGGGGCGCCGCTGCCGGCGAGCATCTACAATCAGGTGACGGGCGTCAGCTCGAGCGTCAGCAACACCGTCGGCACCGGCGGACTGCCTGACCCACTGCGCTCGATCTCTGGCTCAAGCACGGCTCTCACCAACAACGGCAAGCCGGAGTTCCTCTACATCGGCGGCGAGTTCTGCCCCTACTGTGCGGCCGAGCGCTGGAGCATGACCATCGCGCTGAGCCGCTTCGGCACGTTCTCGAACCTGCATCAGATGGCCTCCGCCGCCAACGACGGTAACTACTCCACGCTGACGTACCACGGGTCGAGCTACACCAGCAAGTACATCAGCTTCGTGCCGGTGGAGAATGAGGACCGCAGCCAGAACCAGTTGGAGCCGCTGACGAGTCAGCAGCAGCAGATTCTGGCGACCGTCGGCAACAACGGATATCCCACTCTGGATATCGCCGGTCAGTATTCCAACAACGGCAGCCAGTATTCCGGCGGTTACGATCCGGCGCTGCTCAACGGTCTGACATGGAGCCAGATCGGTAGCAAGCTGAGCAACCCGAACGATCCGGTGACGAAGGCTGTCGTCGGCAACGCGAACTACCTGACGGCCGCGATCTGCAAGGTGACGAACAACCAGCCCGCCAGCGCATGCACGCCGCAGATTCAGCAGATCGAGGCGCAACTGCCGAAGTAGGCGGTACCGGCTGAATGAAGGGGCGAGGCATGCTTCGCCCCGCATGTGCCATTCGCGAGGAGAGAGTCAGGCTATGAGTGCGACACGAGATGTGCGGGGCGGCTCGCTCGCGACGTCCGGCGAGCCACTGGGCGAGCGGCTGCGGCAGTTGACGCATGTCGCACCGGGGCTGGTCGCGCTCGTGGTCATCGCGGTCGTCGGCGTGGCGATCTCGGTGTACCTGACAGTGGTGCATTATCAGGGCGGGCGGCTTGTCTGCACCGCGGGCGGCGTCGTCGATTGCCAGGCCGTTACGTCGAGCGCGTACTCTGTCGTCCCAGGCACGTCGATTCCGATCACCATCCCTGGGATGCTGTGGTTTCTGGTGAGCGGCGGACTCGCGCTCGTCGGTCTGCTCAGTGTCTGGAACGGCAGGTCAGAGCCACCGCGGCTCCGTTTGGCGCAGGTGATGTGGGGCGCGCTCGGCCTGTTGTTCGTCCTGTACCTCGTCTACACCGAGATCGTGCTGCTGCACCGCATCTGTGAGTGGTGTACGGGCATCCACATCCTCACGCTGGTCACGTTCCTGCTGGCCCTCAACCGCCTGCAAGCGACACCTGAACCGCGCCTGGCTTCTCCTCGATCTCCAGCTCCTTCCGCACGTCAGACGACGGCACGTCCTCCCGCCGGGAAGAGCGGGCAGGCGCGGCGCAACAAGCGATAGTGGCGGCTCACCACGCTCCCGCGCTACCGTTTGTTTTTCATTACGCGGCGCCAGGTCCCATCGCGCGTTCCACTTGGGCGCGTCGCTACGTCTCATAGATGAGAGATAATCAACGGGGGCGTGAGCGCGGTACGTTCTGCGTACAGCAAGGAGCACCTCCGTCGTACGATGTGCTGGCACTGGGAGGGGAAGATGTTGGTTGGACGCACGCGCACCGGGTTGGCGCTCGTGGCCCTCGTGCTCGGTCTGACGCTCGCGGGCTGTTCGCTAGGCGGCGGCAGCAGCAGCACGACGACACATGCGCAGGACGCCGCGCCGCAGCCGCTCGCGAAACTCGCCTGGTGCGACAAACCCCTGCTCACCTTCCAGGACGACAGCACGACGACGCCGACCACGAAATCCTCGTGGGACGACGTCAAGGGCCAGCTCGGCTTCACGCCCTATCTGCCAGAGACGCTGCCCAGCGGCACATGCCTCGCGCTCGCCGGGGGCTCGATTCACGATCCCGTCTTTGGCGGACATTTTGACATCACCTATGTGCTGCCGAACCTCGGCCCAGTGAGCTTCTCGGAGGCGCCGAAGAAGGCGAACCTGCCTAGCTCGTTCCAGTGCGTGCAGGGGCCGACCCCCAGCGCGACGCCACAGGGCACGTCAACCGCGACGGCGACCCCCGCCCCGCGCACGACAACGTGTCTCGGCGTTCAAGGCGATACCGCCATCTCGCTCGCCTCGCGCGAGTCGCAGGCGAACCTGCAGACCCTCTTCAAGTCGCTCAAGCCGAACGTCACTTGGGTGCCAACAGGAACCAGCGCGGCGACCCCCTCCCCATCGGCCTCCGCGACTGGCACGACTGTCTCGCACTAGCTCAACCGCAAACACAACCGGCGCGGGCTCCGGCTGTCGCGGCGATGAGTGCCCAGCCCATGTATTCCGCCTTCCCGCTGGGACTTTCAGGCTATGAATGAGCAGTGCCTCCGAGAGACCTTCGCGATGTCTTCCGACCAGGCTGCTACACAGGATTGTCAGCAGCCTGGTGCACTTCGCCACCTCTCAACCGACCGAGCGCGCAAATCCTGAATATTTGGCATCTGGCGTGCATTGGGGTATAACCAGCGACCTGTGACGCGACCGCCGGGCCATGGCACCCTTGAACGACGCGAGTCGATGGCGAGGGAGCCGCCACCACAGCACGCTCGCTGCCTGCCAGCACTGGCGTCGCTCTTGACCCCCTCTAGTTTCCCTCCAACGGGAAGGAGCTTGCATGCGGCAGATAGCCATGCCCCAGCGTGGACACCTCGCGCTATACGTTGTGACCCCCGTCCTCGTGTTCGCCGCCGCCCTAAGCGGTGTGGTCGCGTTGCGGGCACAAACTCCCCAGGTAGACGCGGCGCGCGCTCTCCGCACAGCAACCACCTGCGCACCGAAGATCGCGTTTTCTGGCGGCAACGCGACTCCGTCTCCCGTCTCGGCGGGGCAGAACGTCGCGCTGACGATTGGCGTACGGGCGAACTGTTCCACGACGGCGCTCATCGACTATGCCGTGTATAACGCGTCGGGCACGCTGGCCTATCAGAACTGGCTCTCCTCACGGCCGGTCAGCACGACCGCGCGCAGCTTCACCGTGACCTGGCCTGTGCCCGCGACCGAGGCGGCGGGAACATACACCCTGCAAACCGGTGTCTTCAGCACGAGCTGGAAGACGCTCTACGGCTGGGACGCCCAGGCGGCGACCGTCCAGGTGCGGGGCGCGTCTGTGAGCACGCCCACGCCCGCGCCAACGACCGCCCCAACTCCGCCGACACCCATACCGGCCACGCCGACTCCAACGGCGACCGCGACCCAGCCTTCCGGCGGCACACCACCACCGCAGTCGGGCGCGGGAGCGACGCTGCCGCCAGGCGCCACCCTGCCGACCGAGGCGCAGTGCGTGCAGAGCGTTCCCGCCTCGACGTGGGAGCCGCGACCCGACAACTACACCGCGAACCACAGCGTGCCGACAGCCCAGCAGATCGCCGCGATGACGCCGTGGGGACCAGCCATCGGCATGGACGCGAAGTCCGACTCGATTCGTCAGCAGATCACCGGCAACTATACCGGCACGACCGACCAGATTCTGCAGTGGGTAGGCTGCAAGTGGGGCATCGACCCGAACATCGTGCGCGCGGAGGCAGTGTCGGAGTCGTATTGGCATCAGAGCCAGCTCGGCGATATCACCTCAGACACGAGCGTCTGCCCGCCGGGTGCAGCGTACAACGGCTCACAGTGCTACCAGAGCTACGGCATCCTGCAGATCAAGTATCAGTATTTCAAGAGCGAGTTCCCGATGGCGCGCAACGACACGGCGTATAACGCCGAGGTCGTCTACGGCTGGCTGCGCAACTGCTACGAAGGCTGGGCCGACTACCTCTATCAGGAGACGCCCGTCGCTGGCTATCCGGCGTACCACGCCGGCGACATCTGGGGCTGCGTGGGCTTCTGGTATAGCGGCTCGTGGTACAGCCAGGACGCCATCACCTACATCAACGGCGTGAAGCAGCACTACGCCAACCAGGACTGGCTCAAGCCGGGCTTCTAGACGTCACTTCCGCGACATCGACACATCTGTCGTGTTTGGGCGAGGCCTGCCTTGCACGCCCGCGCCTCGCTGCCACACGTCATATAGCACCGGAAAACGACGGCTGCCCTTTTCTCCACGGAGAGAGGGGCGGCCTGTGTATTCAGACGACTTTCTGAAGCCATAGCAGATCGCGTTGCCAGAGATGGCGTACTACGCCTTGCCGCTCAGTTTCAAAGCAAACGCATCGATTCTGCTCGCCAACTGTAGCAGGTGGAGACAAGGTCAGACAGGCGGAGTCACGGTCGCGCCGAATCGGGGAAACGACGACGGCCCCGCTTTCATCGGAGAGCGGGGCCGTCTGTAGGTGTGACGAGAGGACTATTCCTTCACGTCGCGCTTCCAGGTGAGGACGATGGCGATGACCGCGAAGGCTGCCGACCAGATGCCCGCGATGAGCAGCGTGTGTGCGCCTGTGACCGGCACCAGCGGCGTGAAGCCACTATCGAATGTCGCGCCGAGCGCCCGTGTCGGCAGCACCGCACGCGCCATCTGGTTCAGGTTCGGCCCAAGCAGATCGCCGGTGGCCAGCAGCCAGAAATCGCTGCCGGTCAGCTTGTTGGCGAGCAACAGGAAGATCACCGCGAAGTTATCCACCGGGAAGAACGCCAGCGCGCCGCTCAGCCCGAAGGCCAGTGAGCGTCCAAGCACGCTCATCGCGGTGGCCATGAGAATCGTCACGGCCATGTTGAGCGCGATCGTCAGCGCGTAGGTGCGCGTATCCGCCCAGTAGTTCGCGTCGAGCACCTTGAACGCGTCGAGATTGCCCGTGACCGCTCGCACCGTGATCGTGGTCAGCACGAAGTCGAGCGCGAGGCCAAGAATCAGCGTGGTGAGCGCGATCATCACGATCGCCGTGAGCTGCGCGAAGAGGAGCTCAAGCCGGCTGACGCCGCGCGCGAGGATGACCCGGATCGTGCCGTACGTATACTCCATGCCGATCAGCCGCGCCGTCACGATCAGCAGGAAGATGCCCGAGAAGACGCGCAAGATGAACAGGTTCTCGCCCATTACCCGATACATCGCCTGCAGGGGATGCGTCGCCAGCTCCACCTTGGCATTGCCAGAGGCACCAGTGAGCAGCGCGGGCAGGATGATCACGCCGAGCA
>CAYRVF010000091.1:10400-13530 GCA_964427535.1 uncultured Ktedonobacterales bacterium | reverse complement strand
TTGGCATTGCCAGAGGCACCAGTGAGCAGCGCGGGCAGGATGATCACGCCGAGCAGCAGCAGCGCCATGATCCAGGTGACCCACTGGCGTCCGACTTTAAGAAGCTCGCCGCGAACCAGCCCGGCAAAGCTCGGCCGCAGCTCGCGCGTGCGTGCCACGGTGGCTGACTGAACTGAGATCGATGCGCTCATTGTGCACCTCCCGCACCGTTGCCGGTGAGGCTCAAGAAGACCTGCTCAAGGTCGCGCGCCTGTGGGGCGAGCGATTCGGGCGCGAAGCCCGCCTGAACGAGGAACAGATTCAAGTCGCGGCCGCGCCCGTCCGGAGCGGGAGTTACCAGTGTGTCGGGACCGTCGAGGTGGGCTGCCGCGCCCCACGGCTGGCGCTTGATCAGTGCGAGCGCCTCGTTGGCGTATGCCTGCTCAAGCTTCACCGCGAACTCGCCATGCCCGCGAATCAGGTCTTCGATGGTCGACTCCGTGACGAGCTTGCCGAAATTGACGATAGCGACGCGGGTGCAAATCTGTTGCACCTCGGTGAGTACATGGCTGGAGATGAAGACTGTCTTGCCTTGCGCGGAGAGGTCGCGCATCAGGTCGCGCATCTCGACGATACCAGCCGGGTCGAGTCCATTGGCTGGCTCATCCAGGATGAGCAGCTCGGGGTCGTCGAGCAGGGCGATGGCGACGCCCAGGCGCTGCTTCATGCCCAGCGAGTAGGTGCGCACACGGTCCTTGTCGCGGCCGCGCAGGCCCACGACGTCGAGCACGGCGTCGATGCGCTTCTCGTCCGCGCCGCCGAGCACCCCTGAGATGACGCGCAGATTATCGCGTCCCGAGAGGTAGAGATACAACGCAGGCTGCTCGATCAGCGCGCCGACGCGCGGGAGCACTTCTGCGCGATGCTCGGCCACCGATTTGCCGAGGATGTCCACGCTGCCCGAGGTCGGCGAGATCAGTCCAAGCGCCATGCGGATGGTCGTCGTCTTGCCCGCGCCGTTGGGGCCGAGGAAGCCGAAGACCTCGCCGCGCCGTACTTCGAGATTGAGATTGTTGACCGCGGGCCGCTCGCCGTAGCGTTTGACGAGCTCACGCGTGCGAAAGACGACTTCGCCGGTGCCCCCGCCGCCCGCTGGCGGCCGCCGCACTGCCTCTGAGACTGTAGCCATGTGTCGAACTCCTCATTTCCATCCCGGAACACATCCACAACCCACACCCTGAGCGACGCGTGACCGGTCTCCACCTCTCCCGGGGCTGAGCGAAGCCGCATGCGCTTTTCCGCGCCCACCTGTGTCAACACCGCCGGATGCAACTTTCTAACACGAGCGCCGGAATGGGCTAACGCTCGTTCCACACGGAAGGATACATGCGGCGTGTCGTGGGGCTATCGCTGAAATGTCTCAATCGTGTCGCAGATTGCCGTGTGTCACCTTCGCTGCGGCGGCTCCGCACGAGCTGGCCCCCTCTCCCAGCCTCTCCCCCAGCTCACGCTGGGACAGAGGAGCCAGAGCCCACGTGGCGCGAAGTGCACGAGTCCTCAGCTCCCCTCTCTCGGAGTCAGCCGGGGGAGGGGGTCAGGGAGAAGGGGCCAGCCTGTGCCAGCCCTGCACAGAAGCCGCTAGCTCCCGCGGCTGAAGGCGACGTTCACCGCGACGATCGCGGCGCAGACGAGACCCAGCCCGACGAGCAGCCCCATCACGGCGAGCAGCGCGCTCGCGTGCGCGGCGACCGCGACGACCGCCAGCAGAATGAGGCTGAGCGGCATCAGCGTGACCATCGAGACGATGGCCAGCGCCAGCCGCTGTGCCGACGATGACCGCCGCACCGGACGCTGTTGCTCCATCTGCGCGACGAGATGCTTCATCACCTGCTCGGCGAAGGCCTCGGCGAGGTAGTCGTCGTACTCGGTGCCAACCTCGCCGCGCGCAGCATACGTGGCGCGCAGCTGGTGCTTCAACTCATCCTGAGGGATCTGCATGGCCATTGTGTGCGCTCCTTGTTCCAGGCGGTTCTCCGCGCGGAGCAACTGGCATGTCGCCTCGCGCCGGTCGTCTCTTCCGCTGTCTCCCCACGGTCCATCTCCTTCCACCGTACTGCCAAGATGTGACAGAGCTGTCGACGGGATGTCGCAATTCTGTCGCACCTCTCCGCGATTCCCCTCAGCGGTGCCCGCTCGGCGGAAGCGGCGACATATAATGGAGCTGCGACGTATCGGTTGGGCACGCGAGGCGCGGCTGAGGGTGCGAACGAATGACGAGAGTATTGCTGGTCGAGGATGCGCTGGATCTGGCGCAGGTGGTCGTGCGCGAGCTGGAAGGCGCGGGCTACGAGGTCGAGGCGGTCGCGGACGGCCGCACCGCACTCTCGCGGCTCGAGTCAGCGCCGGAGTACGATGTCGTGGTGCTCGACTGGATGCTGCCGGGTATCGACGGGCTGGAGGTGTTGCGCCGTCTGCGGCAGACCTCGGCGACACCCGTGCTGATGCTCACAGCCCGCAGTGAGGAGACCGACCGAGTGCTCGGCCTGGAAGTCGGCGCCGACGACTACCTCACCAAGCCATTCAGCATGCGTGAGCTGGTCGCGCGTGTGCGTGCGCTGCTGCGGCGCACCGAGCTGATCCGCCAGACGCTCAGCGCGGACCGTGGCGGCGACGGCGAGACGCTGGTGCGTGGACCTTTGCGGCTCGATCCGGCGTCGCATCTCGCCACGCTGGAGGGCACGCCGCTCGACCTCAGCCCGACGGAGTTCGCGCTACTGCATCTGCTGCTACGGAGCCCTGGGCGGGCGTTCAGCCGCGCGTATCTGCTCGACACGATCTGGCGCGAGAGCTACATCGGCGGCGACCGCTCGGTCGACAACGTGGTGCTGCGGCTGCGCAAGAAGCTCGGTCCGGTCGGCGAGGAAATCGAGACGGTGTGGGGCATCGGCTACCGGCTGCGTCCGGAACGGTAAGGGCAGGCGTATGGACGGACTTTCCCAGGTGCAAAGCGAGCTACGGCGCGTCACCCAGCGGACATTACGGCGCTGGGCCGCGCTGTGGCTGAGCGCGCATCCGCTGCGGGCGCTGGCGGAAGTGTTCGTCGTCCAGGTGCCGGTGCTGCTGTGGGCGCTCCTCATACTCCCGTCGTCTC
>CAYRVF010000091.1:0-10300 GCA_964427535.1 uncultured Ktedonobacterales bacterium | reverse complement strand
TTCGGGTGGATGGCGGCCTTCACGAGCGCGTTTGTTTTCTCGCGCTTTTGTGTACGCGTGCTGGTGATATGGAACCGGCTGCGTCGCAGGCACCTGCTATGGTCGCTGACGAACGCGCATCTGATGGTCGTGGTGCTCGGCGCGGGACTGTTCACTGTGCTCGCGGCGACCGTAAATGTGCTCACGACTCCGCCGGCGACGAATCCCGCGCTCGCGTCGTTTCAATTGCTACCACTGCTGTTTATCGTCTTCATCGTCACCGTGTTCGTGATGCTGCTGGTGCTGCCTCCGTCGGCCCTCTTCTCCTTCATCTTTGCCCGTCGCACGACGCGCCGACTGGATTCGCTCACCGAGGTCACCAATGCGTTTCGGGCAGGTGATCTGGGCGCGCGCGTGCCCATCGTCGGCGAGGATGAAGTGGCGCAGCTCCAGGCCAACTTCAACGCGATGGCTAGCGATCTAGAGCGCACCGTGCGCGAGCTGGAGACCGAGCGCGACCGGGTCAACACGCTGCTGCGCTCACGCCGCGAGTTGATCGCCAACGTCTCGCACGAGCTGCGCACGCCCATCGCGACGCTGCGCGGCTACCTCGAATCGACGCGCATCCACTGGCAGGACGAGCCGCCGCCGACGATGCGGCGCGACCTGCAGATCATGGAGCGCGAGACAATCCGCCTGCAGGCGCTCATCGACGACCTCTTTACCCTCTCACGTGCCGAGGTGAACCGGCTGGAGCTGCGGCGCGAGCCGATCGACGCGGGCAGGGTCGCGCGACAGGCGGTCGAGTCCGCCGCCCCGCTGGCATGGCAGCGCGGACGTGTGACGGTGGCCACGCAGGTGGCTACGGATGTGCCGCTCGCCCTCGGCGATGCTGGCCGTCTCGAACAGGTGCTGCTCAATCTGCTGCACAACGGCATCCGGCACACGCCGCCCGGCGGCATTGTCGCGGTGGAGGTCTCGGCCGAGCCGTCGAGCGTGCTGCTGGAGGTGCGCGACACTGGCGAGGGCATCGCACCCGACGATCTGCCCCACATCTGGGAGCGTTTCTACCGCGCTCATAAGAGCAAGGAGCAGCCGACCAGTGGCACCGGGCTGGGCCTGGCGCTGGTGAAAGAGCTGACCGAGGCGATGGGCGGCTCGGTCGCGGTCACAAGCGTGCTTGGCGAGGGAAGCTGCTTCACGGTGCGGATCCCGCGCGCCAGCGAGCACGCCCAGGCTGAGGGTGAGGCCGAGCGGCTCGCCGGGACGAGTGGAGTGCACCGTCTGTCGCGCCGCGCGAAGGATGCGGAGGCCGGTTCTCTCCCTCTCGCCCCCGCCCCTCACTGATGCCGAGAGCGTAGTGGACCATACTCCGCGCTGCGCTGCATACCCACAATGACATCCCGTGCGAGAGAGTTCGAGAGGATAGGGCGGGTGTGCCCTCCTGGAGAAGGGGTGTGAGGGAGCAACATGGAAGCTGATCGGATGGTAGATGTCCCGGTGGACGACCCATCCTGGCATCATGCGCTGGCTGCGGACGCAGATGGGCTGGCGCTGCACTATGTGCGCTGGGGGGAAGGGTCCCCGCGGGTGCTCTTGCTGCACGGCTGGCCCGGCTTCTGGTACGACTGGCGCCGCGTCTTACCGCGTCTTGCGCCGATCACGGCGGTGCTCGCGCCGGACCTACGCGGCTTCGGCGCCTCGGCGAAACCCGACTGGCCAGTCCGCTCCGCTTACTCCGCCGACGCGCAGGCGCGCAATGTCCTCGCCCTCCTTGACCAGCTAGGCATCGAGCGTATCATCCTGGCCGGGTACGATATCGGCTCGCGCGTGGCACAGACGCTGGCCCGCACAGCCCCCGAGCGCGTGCGGGCACTCGTGCTCGCGGCCCCCGTCTATCCTGGGTACGGCACGCGACCTCTGCAGCCGGAGGCACAGGCAGAGCGATGGTATCAGCACTTTCACCAGTTGCCCCTGGCCGAGGCCATTATCGGCCATGATGAGGAGACGGTTCGCCTGTATCTCTCGCACTTCTACGACCACTGGCTAGGCAACAAGCAGGCCCTCCGCCCTGCCGAGTTCGATCAGATCGTCACCACCTACGCGCAGCCAGGGACGGTGCGCAGCAGTATTGCCTGGTATCGCGCGGGAGGGGGGTCCGGGCAGATGGCGATGTCGCTGGCAGCCGGGACGGCCCCGCCAGTCGATCCCATCGCGCAGCCGACGGCCGTCCTGTGGGGCGAGGTTGACCCAGTGCTGCCCGCTGCCTGGGCCGATCGGCTCGACGAAACCTTCACGCAGTTGCTGGGAGTGCGGATTCTGCCTGGCATCGGGCACTTCGTACCCTTTGAAGCGCCCGATGCCGTCGTCGAGGCCATCCGGAGTGTCCTGGAGCTCCCGAAATGACCGAACCCACCCAGCGTGCGACCAGGTGCCAGAGAGGACGCAGGCCCATCAGCAGACGAGGTCTGCGTCCGCAACAGAGGTACTCAGCAGGACGAGTGCACCTACCTAGAGTATCAGCTGGCAGAGAGCTGGATGTGAGAAGGAACCCCAAGGGATAATACCAAGTCCGCCTCGATACTTGTCGCTCCATGAAGGTGGTGCCCAGAAATTGCCCCGTCGTGAGTTGGTAGTTTACAGTCGGCGCGGTCGGGGGCTGCCGGCGTTTTCTCGTGTTCGGCGCAGAGGAGCGAAGGAATGGTAAATGGGCTCACGGGGTACAAGGCCTACGTCGACGGTCTCGTGCGCTTGGTGCACGCCCCATCCTATGTCGCAACGCGTCTGCGGAGAGGCGAGAAGCTCTATCAGGCGCCCTGTGCGGAGGATGTCACGTACAACCACTTGGCCGCTCAACTGAGCGTCAAACAGCGCGCGTTGGTCGCAGACCTCATCCAGCGGGAGCGGCAGGCGGCCATCGGCGATGTGCTGGACTTCCTGGCGGGCAAGCCGTTCGCCGTGACGTGGGAAGGCCAGGCGTTAGCCGTCGAACCGTTCGAGACGGAAGTGCAGCACGATTTCATTGCGCGCTTGGAAGGCGCCCCATGGCCGGACGAACGCTCGGCCGACGAGGAGTTGCCCGGCTAACCGGCCTTCAGACGGAATCTGGCTGTATAGTCGAGCGAGAGGCTCGGCCCTTACAGGTTGACCTACAGCGCAGGCGAGGCCAGAGAGCCGAGCTCCAACAGTCGAACCGGAATCCGTGTGACTTACTCCGGTGATACCTTCCTATCCTGACGCGCCTCGTCGAGCTGGATATTGAGGGGCTCTCCGGTTTCGAGCAGCGATTTGAGGCTGGAGAGCACCTGGGGCCACCCGCCGCTGACGCTCTCGAGCATCTTGCTGTCCGCATCGAAGCCGTCATGGACGACGGTCAGCTTCACCATCTGGCCGACTGGCTCGATCTCGAAGGTCACCTTCGACCGCGGTTCTTTGGATACCTTGGCGAAGAGCTCATCTGGAAAGCCGACGGTCTGTGCAAACTCTTGGGTGACCGTCTGCCAGGTGTAGGCGAGCCTGCGATAGGGTTCCGCTTCGAGCACGACTTGCTCTGGGTCAGTAATCGTCACTCCGGCGTATTCCCAAGTCATCGGCGATCCCACCTGCCAGTCCGTCTGGAACGTCGCGCCCCAGTAGCGGCGTGTAAAGCCTGGGTCAGTCAGCGCCTGCCAGAGGCGCTCGGGAGTGGTGTTGATGAAGGTCGTGTAGACGAACTCGGGTCGGGGCATTGGGGCGTCCTCCAGTGCTCGCTTGAGGTCGGAGAGGGCATGCACCCGCTCCTGGTCGTATTGTTTGATCCAGCGCTCGGCGATGTCGTTGATGGGGACTGGATTGAGGTAGTGCAACTTCTCGCGGCCACTGCGCACAGTGGTCACGAGATTGGCGTCCTCGAGGATTGCCAGGTGTTTGCTGACCGACTGTCGCGTCATATCCAATCCGGCGCAGAGCTCGCGCAGGCTCTGCCCGTTGTGGGCGTTCAACCTGTCGAGCAGCTGCCGCCGGCTGTCATCGGCTAGCGCCCTGAAGACCTCGTCCATCGCATGTCACCCATCTCAACCGGCGCGCGCTCACGTGCTGTGTCCGTCCGATAGCGCGGCTGGTTCGGTTTAGCCCCAGCGGCTGATGGGGGCGTCCTTGGGCCAGGGAGCGGCCTCGCCGCCCTCGAGCCAGCCTTTCAGCCCAAGCAGGAAGTACGCCCATTTGGTGCTGCAATGATACATAAACTCGACTGGTTCGCGCCATCCAGCGTGCGTGAAGCGTACGACAGTCTCATCGTCTCCAGGCGTGAGGTCGAAGGTGAGGGTCGTGCCAACCCACTCGTCCGCGCCCCCGACACAGCGCCACTCGACATGCTGCGTCGGCTCGAGGGCAGTCACCTCCATGATGGCGCCTGGCTCAGGCGAGCCGAAGAAGAACTGCAGCGTACCGCCGAGGTGCGGATCTCCTTTGACGTCTCGTGTCCACCAGGACGAGAGTCCCTCCACCGTGGTCAGTGCTTCGTAGACGCGTGCTTGTGGTGCGGCGATCCCTACGCGGTGCCGGATTGTGGCCATGTCGCGCTCCCTTCACTGTGTCGTCGTGCTGGACGAGCTCCGTCCGGCTCCCCGTGCTCTCGACGAGTGGTGCGTCCGAGCTCCCAACGTCTCCACTTCTGAGAGCGAGGACACGACGGAGAAATAGGCAGCCAAACGGCTGCCTAAAGTATATGCAACCATTTGGTTGCCTGTCAATCCCTCGCACTACTCCACTGTGTTGTGGGGATGTGCGCGGCTGGAGGTTGGGATGTGCCGTCAGCGATTCATCGCGCATCATTGGCCGTGCTCGCACGTGGCGCGAGCAGCGCTCGACAGTAGATGTGGCCCTTCGTGAGGACGGGCGCGCGCATGCGGAAGAATGCGAGAGCGGGTGTTACGACGTGGACGAGTGTCGAGACGTGGGATGTGTAGCGTGTGACGGCGATATGGAGCGCATATCCGCATGCGGGCCTCTCTCGCCTCGTAGAGAAAGGGAGAGAGGCTGGACTACGAACGTTATACGTAGAGGACGCGCTCGAAGATCGCGACGATGACGATGATCGAGACGAGCACGACGATGACCGGCTCCCACATGCTGCCAGTGCGGAAGCGCCAGTGCCGGTTGGGCGGGAAGCCGAAGCGCTCGTGCGACGGCCACAGCCAGGGAACGCCACCTTCCGTCAGGCTGTCGGCGACGAGATGCAGGAAGTAGCCGACCATGAGCCCGGTGAAGGCGATGCCCGGCCCGCTGGCGAGCCACACGCTGGGCGCGAAGCCCGCGCCCAGCGCCTCGCCCGTCTGCACGAGGCCGAGATGGTAAAGGGCGAGGCCCGCGGCATACTGCAGTAGCCAGATGATCGCGCCGACGATGGCCATGCCCAGCAGACTGTGCAGCAGCGTGCGATGTCCGGCGTAATGCTGAATGCCCTTGCTGATGATGCCCATGCGCTTGCCGAGCGTGCTGCGTGCGTTGTCGATGTCGGGCGTGAGCGCGCCGACCGCGGCGCACCCATAATAGATGGCCTTCTGCGCCACCAGATCCGGCGAGGGCGCCTGGCCGCTCAGTAGCGGAATGCCGGAGAGATGGAGCTGGCTATCGATGACGATGGCGCAGGCCAGACCAAAGACGACGTGAGACGATCCCCTCACCCACTCTATCCTTTCACGGCGGCAACCACGCGCGGTGTCATCGCGCCAGATGCGGTGTTCCTCGCTCGCTAGCCTACCCCGCTGCCAGGCAGAGATGCCACTGACCGGGACCCATTTCCCGCTGAGCTGGAGAAAAGTGTGGCATGCCCATGTGATCTTGCGTCGTCGGTCACGCGATTGACGACACGTCTGGCGCGGCGAGCAGGATGTCGTCGCCCTCCACTCGCACGCGATATGTGCGCACGTCTTCGCGTGCGGGTCCGCGCAACAGTTGGCCCGTGCGCACGTCGAACCGCGCGAGGTGCAGCGGGCACGTCAGCACGCAGGCATCGAGCTCGCCGTCGCTCAGCGCGGAGCCGATGTGCGGGCAGTCGTCGTCCACGGCGTAGATTGCGCCGTCGACGTTGGCCAAGCAGACGAGATGCCCGCCGACTTCGACCCGCAGCAACTCGCCCGGCGCAATCTCGCGTGTGCTGGCGACGCGCTGGTACTCTTTCATGACCTCACCCTCCTGAGGGTCGCCCACTATCACTTGTACGTGACAGCGGCTCGGAGAGTTCGTCCTCTGGTGCGCTGGCCGGCTCGTGGTTGCCGCGTGGACGATGCGTGCGAATGAGATAGATCGCTCCGAGCGCGACGAGCACCGCCAAAAGAACGAGCCAGCTCAGCGATCCCCAGCGCTGGGCGACTGCCTCATACGAGCGGCCGATCGCGGCGCCGAGCAGCGTCCAGAGGGTAATCCAGCAGAGAGAGCCAGCGGTTGTCGCCAGAAGGAAGCGCCCGAATGGCATGCGCGCGGCGCCAGCGGGGTAGCTGATGAAGCTGCGGACGACTGGCACGAGGCGTCCGAGGAAGACGGCCCACACGCCTTGCCGCGAGAAGCGGGCTTCGACCGCCTGAACCATTGCCGGAGTGGGACGGACGGCGGCGAGGGCGCGCGCCCAGCCGTTGGGAGCAGGCGTAGACGGCCGCGCGAAGTGGCGGAGCTCCAGACGGCGACCGATCGCATATGCCACGCAAGAGGCCGCCACTTTGCCGAGCAGCGCCACCGCGAGCACCAGCGCCAGGTGCAGACGGTGCTGTGTCGTCAGGTAGCCAGCGAGCAGGAGCAGCGGCTCGTCCGAGATGGGGAAGCCTGTGCTCTCGACGAAGAGCCAGAGAAAGATGAAGGCGTAGAGTCCGCCCGCAGGTAGCCCCATTCCCCAGGCGTAGAGCCCCTGCACCTGAGTCGTCTCCTTGCATGCGCGAGGCTGCCTGCCTGGGTCCGTAGCTTCCAGGTGAGCGGACACCAGATGTCCGCTCGGCGACATTCTCGCACACAGCGTCAGTCATGCGAGAATGTCGCGCGTTGGGCGGTGGCGTCGCCGCATGGAATCACGGATTCTCAGTCGCGCCGATGCCGGTGAAATAGGCCATGGGATCGACGGCGTAGTTGTTGGTCTGCACCATGAAGTGCAGGTGCGGTCCAGTGGCCCAGCCGGTCATGCCTTCCAGGCCGACGACGTCGCCCTTCACGACCTGATCGCCAGCTTTCACGAGAATCTTGGACATGTGTCCATAGACTGTGGAGAGGTGATTGCAGTGGTTGATGACCACCGACCAGCCCAGCCCGTTCGTCGCGTCGTAGCCCGCCCAGATGATCTGGCCCGACTGCGCCGCGTGGATGGGGTTGCCATATGGGGCGGCCAGATCGATGCCATTGTGGAACGACGAGAACCCACGCACCCACGACGAGTGCCAGTTCGGCGACTGAAGCTGATAGCCCAGCGGGTTGCCGTTGCCGTTCGGCGCGCAGGCCGTCTCGGGCAGAGGATCGCCCGCGTATGAGTCCCACCATTCATTGCCGAAGACGGTCGCGTTGCCCGTCTGCTGGCGTGGCGGCTGGGGCGGCACGTAGTCCGCGCCGAAATTGGGGTCATCGGGAATCTTGTAGGCAACGCCTACCGCGAGGTCCTGGCCGGCGGTGATATGGTTCATCTCGAAGATGCCGCCCACCTGCACGTTGAACTTCTGCGCGATGGTCTCAAACTCGTCGCCGGGCTGCGAGACATACCAGTGATATCCCGACTGGTCACTGTTGAAGACGACGGTTCCGGCGAGTGCGGAGAACGGCGTCGAACCGCTATTGGCGCTCGAGGTGAGGGGCGTCACCGTGAAGATGCCGGTCACAAGGATCGAGACCATCAACGTGATGACGGTGATGCGCATCGCCAATGGGCGCTCGCGCCGCTTGATGAATGGATCACCCATCGAGACACCGGTGCCCGCGATGATGACCGGCGCTGGCTGCTCGGCAAGTGGCAGCTCCGCCGGAAGCATCTCGCTCGAGCCATAGGGCACGAGTTGGCCCGCCGTCCCGAACTCGCGCCCGTAGTCGTCGTCATCGTCGTCGCCGTAGGGATCGTGGCTGCCGGTTTCTGGTCCACCCCACTCGTCTTCGTCGCCGGGATAATCGCTCCACGAAGAGTCTTCGCGCGTTCCTCTTCTACCCTTCACGCCCCTGCCTCCGCGAGAACCACAGCGGAACGAACTCCGCAGCCGACTTTTCTGTACCTTACATACCATACAGGCGCGTTGGCACCGCCAAGAGTACTGCTGAGCAGTCTCTTGCCCCGCTCTCGGCTTCGCGAGGGCACCTTCGCGCTCTTATTGAAATATCCGATAGAACACATCACCCTATCGGATTCTCTGGCTGTTATACTGCCAGCAGTTGCTGTGCTACGGCAGGGACGGCGTCCAGCGGGCCGGTTTTCATGGGGCCTGACTGTACCTCGTCGTTCTGGGCTATACTACCTGCCGACAGCCCAAATGTCATCACCGGGGATGACCGCGCGCCGCACCGACGCATCCGCCGCCGCTGCTCCAGAGGACGAGACTGAGACGCGGGCGAGGAGCCTCCCGCGCCGCGCACGCCCTTCTCCGGCAATCTTCCTGTTTGCTGAGGAGTGCCAGTATGTCTTCGCTCCGTAACACCTTCGGCGCGCGGGCCACGCTTGAGACGGCCAGCGGGTCTGTTGGCTACTACCGGCTGGGCGCGCTCGCCGGGATGGACGGCGTCTCACTCAACCGCCTGCCCTTCACCCTGCGCATCCTGCTGGAGAACGCCCTGCGCGCGCACGACCTCTCGCCCGATCTCGTGACCGAGGCCGATGTCCGCGCGCTCGCCACGTGGCGTCCGGGCGCGCAGCCAGCTCCCGGCCAGCCCGAAGAGCTGCCCTTCCTGCCCGCGCGCGTCGTGCTGCAAGACTTCACCGGCGTGCCCGCAGTCGTCGATCTGGCGGCCATGCGTGACGCGGTGAAGGAGATGGGCGGCGACCCGAACGGCATCAATCCGCTAGTGCCCGCCGATCTCGTCATCGACCACTCCGTGCAGGTGGACGTCTTCGGCACGGTGCGAGCGTACGCCGCGAACGTGGAGCGTGAGTACGAGCGCAACGCCGAGCGCTACGCGCTATTGCGGTGGGCACAGCGGGCATTCCAGGACTTCAACGTCGTGCCGCCGGGCACGGGCATCATCCATCAGGTGAACCTGGAGTATCTGGCCAAGGTCGTGCAGACCCGGCAGGGACCGGACGGGCAGACGCTCGTCTTCCCCGATACGCTGGTGGGCACCGACTCGCATACGACGATGATCAACGGGCTGGGCGTGCTCGGTTGGGGCGTCGGCGGCATCGAGGCCGAGGCGGTGATGCTTGGCCAGCCGCTGTATCTGCTCACGCCAGAGGTCATTGGCATGCGGCTGCATGGCCAACTGCCTGAAGGCGCCACGGCCACCGATCTCGTGCTCGCCGTGACGCAGATCTTGCGCAAGTTCGGCGTCGTCGGGCGCTTCGTCGAGTTCTGCGGGGCGGGCCTGAGCTCGCTGAGCCTGGCCGACCGCGCGACCATCTCGAACATGTCGCCGGAGTACGGCGCGACCGCCGCGCTCTTCCCGGTGGACGCCGAGACGCTGCGCTATCTGCGCGACACGGGGCGCCCGGCGGAGCTGGTGGACCTCGTCGAGCGGTACACCAAGGAGCAGGGCCTCTTCCGCACGGACGAGACGGCGATCCCCGACTTCAACACGCTGCTGGAGCTGGACCTCGCGACGATCGAGCCGAGCATGGCTGGTCCGCGCCGCCCGCAGGACCGTGTCGCGCTGAGCGGCGTCAAGCAGAACTTCTACGACGCCTATAAGGACCGCATCACGCCGCAATCCAACGGCGACGGCGCGAACCGCTTCGCGAGTGAGAGCGGCCACGACGGCGGACGCGAGGCGGCGGTTGAGCTGGAGAACGAAGAGATCACCATCACCGACGGCTCGGTGGTGATCGCAGCCATCACGAGCTGCACGAACACCTCGAATCCATCGGTGATGGTGGCGGCCGGTCTGCTCGCCAAGCACGCTGTCGAGCGCGGCATCGGCGTGAAGCCGTACGTCAAGACGAGCCTGGCTCCTGGATCACGCGCGGTCACCGATTATCTCGAATCGGCCGGCCTCACTCCCTATCTGGAGGCGCTACGATTCCACACGGTGGGCTATGGCTGCACGACCTGTATTGGCAACAGCGGGCCACTGCCCGAGCCGGTGGCCGACGCGGTGAAGGAAGAGGACCTGGTGGTCGCGGCGGTGCTCTCGGGCAACCGCAACTTCGAGGGGCGCATCCATCCGCAGGTGC
>CAYRVF010000090.1:0-21529 GCA_964427535.1 uncultured Ktedonobacterales bacterium | reverse complement strand
TCGTCGGACCGCCTTCCGCTACGAATAGTACCACACTGCGTGCCGGATGTGTACTGATTTCTCCTACAGCGCATCCGGGAGGTGTCCGGACCTTCCGAGCGCAAATTCGCGGCTAATCCCTTACACGACCTCTCCTACTTCCCTGACATGCGGCTTTGCGACGTCGCCATACACTTGCTTCTGCGAGGCTGACCTGCTCGCGCACGGGTTGCGCCTGCCTCCGCCTCGCAGGAGTCAACCGTATGGCGAACGACATCTATAGCCGAGCGCTGATGGGCTCATCGCTCGGCATCCACATCCTCTTCGCGATCACCGGCATGGCACTGCCTCTGCTCATTTCGGTGGCCGAGCTGCTTGGTCTCACGCGCGGCGACAAATACTTTGCCCTCATGGCGCGGCGCTGGAGCAAAGCGCTGCTCGTGCTTTTCGCGGTCGGCTCGGTGACGGGCACCGTCGTCGGCTTTCAGCTTTCGTTACTGTGGCCTCCGTTTATGGCGCTCGCGGGCAAAGTGATCGCGCTGCCCTTTGCGATCGAGGTCTTCCCGTTCTTCATCGAGGCGATCTTCCTCGGGATCTACCTCGCCACATGGGACCGCTTCCGCAGGCCACTGGTGCATTGGCTGATGTCGCTACCCATCGTCGTGTCGGCGGCGGCCTCGGGCATCCTCATCACCATTGTCAACGCCTTCATGAACACCCCCGCTGGATTCACGCTACGCAACGGTCAGCCGCAGAATGTCGACCCGATACAGGCGGTGTTCAACCCCTCCATGCCCAGCGAGGTGCTGCACGTCTGGGTGACTGCCTATCTTGCCACCGCCGTCGCGCTCTCGGGACTCGCCGCGCTCAGCCTGCTCCGTCGGAAGCCTCATCCCGCGTACCATCTCCGCGCGCTACATCTGGGGATGGCGATGAGCGCGGTGGGGGCGGTGCTCGCGGTGGTAACGGGCGATAGCTCCGCGAAGGCGGTCGCCGCGTTCCAGCCGGCCAAGCTCGCCGCCATGGAGGCGCAGTTCGAGACCCAGCGGCGCGCGGCTGAGACGATTGGTGGGCTCGTTAGCGCATCGCACGCGCAGGTCACGGGCAGCATCAAGATACCGGGGCTGCTGAGCTGGCTCGCATATGGCGATGTCAACGCGCCAGTGCTCGGCCTCGACGCCTTCGCGCGCAGCGAGTGGCCGCCGCTGATGATCCACTACACATTCGACTTCATGGTCGGCATCGGCATATGGCTCGGCGCGCTCACGGCCGGCTATTGGCTGCTCTACGTCGTTCGCCGCCAGTGGACCACGCGGCGCCCGGTGCTCCTGGCAATCGTCGCGTCGCTGCCACTTGGCTATCTCGCCGTCGAGCTCGGCTGGATGACGACTGAGATTGGCCGGCAACCCTGGATTCTCTATCACATCATGACGGTCGCGCAGGCCATGACGACATCACCCTACGTGCCCGAGATGTTCTTCCTCTTTCTGAGCGTGTATCTCGGGCTTGCCGCCGCGACTTTGGTGATCCTGCTCCACTACTTCCGCACCCATCCACTGACCGCCGTTATCGGCACCAACGAGGATGCGGAGACCGCTAGAGAAGACGGTGATGCGGATCAGAGCCACGACGGCCGAGGGCGCCGGAGGATCTACGCGATGCCTCGACGCCACACACGACGCCAGACCTCGCGCTCCGACAGAAAGGTGTCGATCCATGGATAACCGCGTACTCTTCGCATACGGGCTGCTCTGGCTCGTCCTCCTTGCCTATGCGCTCCTTGCCTCCGTGGACCTTGGCGCGGGATTCTATGCGTGGATTGCCGGGCGCATCGGGCGCGAGGACGTGCGACGGGTGACGCATGCGTACCTCTCCCCCGTCTGGGAGACCACGAACGTCTTCCTGATTCTCTTCCTCGTCGGCATGGTCGGTTTCTTCCCCGCCTCAGCCCATGTCTATGGGACGGCGCTGCTCGTGCCGCTCTCGCTCGCGGTGCTCGCGCTGGTCATCCGGGGTGCGGCGTTCGCCTTCGCGCACGTGGCGAGTCGGTGCCATGCCTCTCTCGCGCTGATCTCTGGATTCGCCGGTCTGCTGGTTCCCGTGCTGCTCGTGAGCTATCTCTCGGCTGGTGAAGATGGCGCCATCTCGTTGACCGCCACCGGAACCGTCACCGTCTCGCAGCCGCGGCTGTGGTTCTCGCCGCTCGCACTGGCGCTCGACGCCCTGGCGCTCGCGGCGCCGCTGTATCTCGGGCCGGTCTTTCTGGCGCGGTATGCTGCGCGGCATGGTGAACCCTCCGTCGCCGGTTTCTTCCGCCGAGCCGCGCGCCGAGCCGCACCCGGTATGGCGCTACTCGCGCTCGTCTTCGCCGTGACACTCGCCACCGGTGCGCCGTGGCACGCGCGGGCGCTGATCGCGCTCTGGCCGCTGCATCTGGTGCTCATCGCGCTCTTCGTCGTCGGGATCTATGCGCTTCGGCGCGACGGCGCGGGGTGGTCCGGCGTCGCGCTGGGCACGCTCTCGGCGCAGTTTGGCCTGGCGCTTCTGGCATATGGCTTCACGCGGCTGCCCTATCTGCTCTACCCTGGGCTGCGCGCCGATGCGGCCCTCACACCGCAGCCGATGTTCGTCGCGCTGACAGTCACCATCGTGCTTGGGTCACTCGTGCTGCTGCCCTCTCTGGGGCTGCTCTACGTCCTCTTCGTGCGGCCAAACACGCTACTTCTGCCGGCAGCAGGCGAGCATGCTGGGCCTGTTGAGGCGCCCTTCGTGGTCATGAAGAAGATGCCGCAGGTCACGCGAGTCGGCGCATCTGAGCCAGAGAAAGCCGAGAGCGAGACAGAGACGCGCGAGCCAGCACACGTGAGCTAATCAGGTAAGTCCACGCGGTCAGAGTACCACCGCCCTCACGATACGCACGGACTGACCGCCCGCGTTCCCCAGCAACGGGAGGGGGTTGGGGAGAGGTCTATTCCCTACCAGAAAGGCGCCGCAGAGAGCAGCGCCAGGGCGGCGCCGAGTGTGAGAAAGGTGCCAAACGGAATGTAGGTGCGACGCGTCGCGGCGCCCAGGCCAAGCAGCAACACGCTCACCGCCGCGGCGGAGACAGCCGTCAGCACGAGCGCGGTAAGCGCGCCTGGCCAGCCGACCAGCATGCCCACCAGCGCGGCCAGCGTCACGTCGCCGAAGCCGAGCGCCTCTTGCCGGTAGAGCAGATAGCCCAGGCCATAGAACGCGAGGAACAAGCCACCACACAGCACGCTGCCGAAGAGCATCGCCGCGAGCGCCTTATGGTTGAACACCAGCGCGGCGGCAACCAGCACGACAACGGGCGGGTAGATCGCCAGATCGAAGATGAGGTGATGCTCCAGGTCGGCGGCGAATGTAAACGCGAACACACCGATGAGCAGCGCATCCAGGAGGAAGACTCCGGCGAGCGGCATCCGCGTGGAGAAGCCAGGCGAACGGAGGTGAGCCAGGAGCAATGGCAGATAGATGGCGAGCGCAAGCTCGACGAGCGGGGCGCGCAACGAGACTGGCTTTTTACACTGCCCGCAGGTGCGCCTGCCCACGACGAGCGTCTGTACGGCGAGCAAGCCTTCGCCGGGCAGAAGGGCTCCGCAGGTGCGACAATAGCGCGCGCTCTGCGGAGCGGCTTCCGTGTCGACGACTCGGTCGGCCAGCGCGTTGGCGGCGCGGCCAATTCCGAGCCCAAGGAGGGCGGCAGCGAGATACCAGAGGAGGCCCACGTTCGGCATGCTGAACTTTCTTCTCCGCGGAGTTGGCGACCAGCAACGCCGCAGCTCTTCCGCAGATCGCTCGCCACCACCCAGCCAAACGCGGCGTGTACCCTATCTTTCAGGCTGCTCGGGAGCTTCGGGAGCGGCCGGCTGCACCCCTGCCGCCGGTTGTTCCGCCGCGGCCGGCGCCTCGACCTCTTCAGCCGCGACTCTCGGCGGTGTCGCGGTCACGAGCACGGTTGACGGGTCGGAGAGAATCGTGACGCCGCGTGGTGGCGTCAGGTCTCCCACGGTAATCGATCCACTGAGGTCTGTCAATCCTGAGATATCCACCTCCAGCGCTGCCGGCAGGTCGCGTGGCAGCGCCTCAACCTCGACGGCCTCGACCGGGCGCACGAGAATCGCGTCCTGCAGCTTCACCACCGGCGCCTCACCGATGAGATGCACGGGCACCGCGGCACGGACCGGCTGTGACATCTCGACATGCCGGAAGTCCACATGCTGCATCGCGCCGGTTGCGGGGTCGTGCTGCACGTGGGCGACCAGCACGGTCTCCGGGGGCACGTTCCCGGCGAACGCGAGCTGGATCACCGTCGTGTTGGCATGTGTCTCTAGCATGCGGCCAAAGTCGTGACCGTTAACCTGCACCGCAATTGAGTCACGGTGTCCGCCATAGATATTTCCAGGCAGCTTCCCCTGCCGCCGGAGCTGTCGCACGCGCTTGCCGAGCACTGTCCGCCGCTCGGCGCTCAGGCGCACTTGTTCGGCCATATGAACGTCTCCCTTTCTCGGATACGACGCGCTTTCTACAGAGCGCGTCTCTCCATACCTCACCTTTCGGACAGGCGTTTCGCACGCACAGGGTATGCCAGATCTTCCGGAGCGCCCGCTCATGAGCCGCCAGCACACTCCGCAGCCAGCCTGCCAGGGTTGCCTTCAGGCGACGTATACTGAGCCAGTCCACAGTGGACAAGCCAACGCTTTCGTATGCTACGCACGGAGGATACAGAGAGACCATGAGCCACATAGACGGTATGGCCGGCCGGATTCCACCGATTGATAGGACGGCGATGCAAGCGGCGCGCGCCCGTCAACGCACGCTCACGAAACCAGAGGGCAGCCTCGGCGCGCTCGAAGAGCTCGCGGTGCGGATCGCGGGCATGCGGGGCGACGCGCGGCCGGAGCTGCCCAACAAGGCAGTGATCGTGATGGCGGGCGATCACGGCGTCGCGGCTGAGGGCGTGAGCGCCTACCCGGCCGCGGTCACGCCCCAGATGGTGCTCAACTTTCTGCATGGCGGCGCGGCGATCAACTCGCTGGCGGAAGTTGCGGGTGCGCGGGTGGTCGTGGTAGATGTCGGCGTCGCAACTGACGTGCGCCATCCCGCGCTGCTCAGTCGCAAGGTCGCCTCAGGAACGGCAAACATGGCGCAGGGACCGGCGATGACGCGAGCGCAGGCGGAAGCCGCGATACAGGTTGGGCTCGATGTGCTCGCCGAGCAGGCCGCGCTGGGGCTGGACGTCATCGTGACCGGCGAGATGGGCATCGGCAACACCACAGCGGCGAGCGCGCTGACCGCGGTGCTGCTGGGTCTGCCTCCCGCCCGTGTGACTGGGCGAGGCACCGGCATCGACGACGAGCGCCTGGGCCAGAAGGTTGCGGTGATCGAGCGGGCCATCGCGGTCAACACACCCGACGCGTCAGACGGTCTCGACGTGCTCGCCAAAGTCGGTGGGCTGGAGATCGCCGGCCTGGTGGGCGTGATGCTCGGCGCCGCGTCCCGCCGCATCCCTATTGTGCTGGATGGGTTCATCTCAGGCGCGGCCGCGTTGGTCGCGGTCACGCTGGTCCCGCGCGTGCGTGACTATATGATCGCCGGCCACGTCTCCGTCGAACAGGGGCATCGCATCCTGCTGGAGCGCCTCGGGCTGCGCCCACTGCTCGATCTCGATCTGCGGCTGGGCGAAGGCTCGGGCGCGGCGCTCGCTCTGCCCATCATCGACGCGGCGCTCATCACGCACAACCGCATGGCGACGTTCGACGAGGCGGGTGTCAGCGAAAGCGACGCCTGAGGCCGATGTCAGAACTCGGGCAGTGAACGGAGCGGGCGATGGGTAGCAGGCGCGTCCGCTGGCTGGTACAATACGTCGAGACACAAGAACACGCCCTCACGCGCATGGCACGAAGCGGGCGCGGTGGGCTTCGTCTGTTGTCGCAGTGCTTACCGCTTCTGCCGCGCTGGGGGTGGCTGCTCGCGCCGTCATGGATCGGCGGGCACACGTGGCCAGGTGTGCGGCGCGCATGGATAGAGAGACTCATGGACGACAAGACACTCGCGGCGTCGAATGGTGCGCATGCTCGGACCGACACGGCACAGGTCACCGCCGTGGAGGCCGCCAAGACGGCAAAGCCTCCGAGGCTGTTCCTGTTCGTACGGCACGGACAGACGACGTGGAACGTCGAAGGGCGGCTGCCGGGCCAGCTTCCCGGTGTGCCACTGACCGACGAGGGACGGCGGCAGGCGCAGCAGGCAGCAGTTGCGCTCTCGGGACTCTCGCTCAGCGCGGTCATTTCAAGCCCACTGGAGCGAGCACGCGACACGGCGGCGATCATCGCGCGAGGATGGAGTCTCGACGTGCGACTCGACGACCGCCTCAAGGACACAGACGTCGGCGCCTGGGCGGGTCGCAAGATCGAGGAGGTCGCCAAAGAGGACCCGGCTTGGAAGGCGTTCGTGGAGCATCCCACCGAGCCACCGCCGGGCGTCGAAAGTCTCGCCGCGGTACGTGACCGCGCGGTTGCTGTCGTTGAGGATGCCCGCAAAGATGCCTCGCTTGGTGATGTCGTCGTCTTCGTCGCGCATGCCGACGTCGTC
Organism: uncultured Ktedonobacterales bacterium; assembly: GCA_964427535.1. GTDB lineage: Bacteria > Chloroflexota > Ktedonobacteria > Ktedonobacterales > JADMIN01 > CAYRVF01. The sequence continues at coordinate 14,935 of CAYRVF010000090.1, read as the reverse complement.
AAGGTCATTCTCGCCCACTACGGGGGCATGCCCATCGATCACATCCGCTTTCTGGCGATCGGCAACGCGTCGTTGAGCGCGATGGCGGTTCCCGAGACTGGCGAGGTCGCGCTTCTCGGCGTCAACTGGACTCCGCTGCCGGCGTGGCTCTCGCCGCGTCCGCAACGGCCGCCCAGCGACGCGCAGAAGCAGCCCTCGAAGACGGTGAGCGAACCCACGGGCGCAGTTCCCGCGAGTCCTGAAGCGGCAGCTCCCAGGACCGCGTAGTCACCAGAGGAAGCGTGGTGGCCGACCGACATAGACCGCCACCTGTAAAGTCTTGTCCATCGCGCCTCTGTTCGACAGGGAGCGCCGGAGAGCGAGTTGCCACATGTTCGAGTTCAACCCACGCAGCCCATATCACCGCCGAATGTGGCACTACGAATCTGACCGGCCGCTGTCCGTGGCGCAGCTTATCGCGCGTGGCAGCCTGGACCCACGAACGGCGGCGCTCCTGTGGCTGCTCGTCGAGCGTCACCGCTCGGTGATCGTCTCGGGACCGACCGACCCGACTCCCGGCATCGGCAAGACGACCACGCTCAACGCGCTGCTCGGCTTCCTGCCCGCGGGTTCGACGCTGGTCTACACCATGGGCATGTTCGAGGATTTCGCGTTCAAGGACGAGGTGGACCCGGGCACGACCTGTGTGTTGGCAAACGAGGTCAGTAACCACCTGCGCATCTACATGTGGGGGCGTGTCGCGCGCACACTGCTACGCCTGCCACAGGAGGGGTACGCCATCGCGACATCGTGCCACGCCGACACGATCACCGACGTGCTCTCGATGCTGCGCGACGACCTCCGGCTCGACGCGAACGACGTATCGCATCTGCCGGTCATCGTCAACATCGGCCTTGTCGGGCGCGTCTGGCCGCCCAAGCGCCGGTTCCTCACCGTCAACTTCGTGCTCCCCACAGACGACGACAGGGTAGAGGGTCAGCGCTTGGGACACGACGTGCAGGGCGTGCGGCTGCTGCCGCTCTCCACATGGGTGCAGCACACCGACTCCTTCGTCACAGCGGGGGAAAATGAGCTCTGCCTGCTCGCGCGCGTTCTTGGCATGCCCGCCGAAGAGCTGACCGCGACGCTCAACGCCCGTGAAGAACTGCTCGCCCGCCTGGCTGAGGGAAACGGCGTAGGTGTCAGCGCGATGCGCAACGCAGTCGACAGCTTCGTGGGGCTGAGCACGGACGGCGCGGACGCGTCCACCGCGGACGAGGACAAGCTCGACGAGGACGACGAGTAGCAGGGCGCGACATTCCCTGTGCGACTGGTTTTCGGGCGTAAAGGAAGCAGCCCGGCACGAGAGTTGCTATAGACTGCTACGCGGGCTCTGGGACTGGCGGACGTATGCCGCCGGCAAGCCACAGTAGGATATCGACCGCCCCGAATGCGCAGGAGGACCGTTTGATGGAGATGACGACGTTCGACGAGATGCCGCTGACCCTCGGCGACCTGTGTGCCGCGATAGCCAACCGGCGTCTGCCGTACTCCGTCGCGAACGGCGAATACATCCTGCGCCGCTCTGACGTCCGTGACCTCCAACGTGCGGAATCGACGCTCGCGTGCATCGTTCGTGACGAGAGCGAGCGCGCCGACACACGCTATAGCGCCTGAGCCAGCCAGCGCGAGAACCCTCTTCGCACGCTGTAGGCTCTGGCGAGATGTCGGTCACATCTGCCCCAGCTTGACCGCGCACCGATTTGTGCCGACCCCGTCCACTAGATCGACGATCTAGTGGACGGGGTCGACTGCTACGCGGATCAGGGCGTCACACTGATGTCACCTCATCCGGTGTGTAAGCTGTCGGTGCCACATCGTCATCCGCTTCTCCCGGTCGTTCTGGCAGCGTCCGCAATCGTCGCAGTGGAGAGTACGCCAGCCGCAGCGCCGCCAGCAGCATCCCCGCGGCCGCGACACAGAGTGTCGAACGCGGGCCGAGCGTCTGCCCCAATGCGCCGCCGAGCGCAATCCCGACGAGTGTCGCCACAGCCTCGACCAGATGTACGCTCGCATGCACACGCCCGAGTTCGTGGTGGAATGGCACCGTCTGCAAGAGACTCGACCGCCCTATGGCGTACAACGTGTGCGCGCAGTCGGCAAGCTGGCTGAGCGCCACGAGGCACAACGCAAGCCATGCTGGGCCACCCGCGAGAGGAATCAACACGGACCCACCAGTATAGATTGCCAGACCGCTGATTACGGTCCTTCCGATCCCCCAGCGTCGCATCGCCCAGTCTGCCACCAGGGATCCCTCGAACGCGCTGACCCCTCCGATGGCGAAGAGCACGCCGAGTTGTACCGGGCTCAGATGTACCTCGCGTACAAGGTAGAGCATCAGCACGACACCCAGCACATTCCCACAGAGCGTGAATATCGCACCCGCCTCCACAAGGGGACATAGCACCGGATCGCCGATCGCTCGCCGAATCCCGCTGGTCCACTCGGGCCACACTCTCGCCCGTGCTCTATCTGAAGCCGAGTCTTGCCGCGCACCACGCTGCGGCAGGGGTGGTGCCTCGCGAGTGCGTATGCAGACGAGCGAGATGGCCGAGACCACATACGAGCCAGCGTCCACGAGAATCGCGATGGGCGCGGTGAGCGTTTGCACAAGTGCTCCCGCCAGGCCGAAGCCCGCCACTTCGGAGATCGCCTCGCTCGCCGCAAGCTTGCTGTTGGCCTCGACGAGCTCGCCTGGGCGTAGCAGCGACAGCAGATAGGCTGGGTACGCCACATCAAAGATAACTGAGAGCGCGCTCGCTCCCAGCGCCACGAGGTAGAACTGCTCGATGCGCAGCCGCCCGAGGAGCGCGGTGACCGGGATTGAGCCTACAATCAGGGCTCTCCCCACATCCGCAGCCACTAGAACGGGGCGGCGCCGCACACGGTCCACCCAGACCCCCACGAATAGGCTGAGCGTCAGGGCGGGCACAGTCTCGGCGGCTGATATCACGGCGATCTGCGCGGCCGACGCGTGGAGCACGAGTATCGCCGCCAATGGCAGTGCGAATCCCGTTACAAGCGAGCCTGCCTTCGAGACAAATTGGCCCGCCCAGAGCTTCAGGAAGTCCGGGCGACGCCAGAGACCGGACAGGCGGGCAAGCATGGGCAAACGATGAGAACGACGTACAGACATTGCAAATGCTCCGGCATCCCAGCAGCGCGTGATGATGGGCAGGCAGAAGCCGGCACACCATTACGCGAGGACTTAGCATCGTGCGCTAGCGCGGTAGGCTAGCGCGGAGCCCGGCTGGAACTCTGGAGGAGCTACCATGGCGAGAGTAAGCCACAGGCGAGGCGAGCGAGGAGGAAGGGCATATGGGCAACCACAACACATCATGGCCCACTGTGATGAGCAGTGGGCCGGTGATCTGTGCGGCGCTACCCGGCCGCGCATGCAATCCTGCGCGCCGGGCACATTACCCGCCGTGTAAGCGTAGAGCGCCGGGCGTTCTTACGCGGCGGAGCGGATGAATGTCTGTGACCTCATGTCTGTGAGCATAGCGGTGGGAGGAGGCCCGCGTCAACTGTGGTCTGCATCAACCGTCGCAACCTAACAGTCAGACCTCCGACCGGCTCCGTTGTCACGCGGTCGCGGTCGCCGCCGCGTAGTAGCGGCTCGCGGGAAGCGTCAGCCGCACACTCGCCAGATAACGGCTCGCCTCGACCACCGCGGCCAGTTCCACGCCCGTCTCGATGCCCATGCCGTGGAGCATGTAGATCAAATCTTCGGTCGCGAGATTGCCCGAGGCGCCGGGTGCGTACGGGCAGCCGCCCAGTCCTCCGGCGGAGCTGTCGAAGATGGTGATGCCAAGCTGGAGGGCGGCCAGCACGTTCGCCAGCGCGGTGCCGCGCGTGTCGTGGAAGTGCGTCGCCAGCTTCTCTACCGGCACGACGCCGAGCAGCGCGTGCGTGACCCGCACGACACCCTCTGGCGTCGCGACGCCGATCGTATCGCCGATCGAGACTTCGTCGATGCCAAGCTCGAAGAGAGCGCGGGTGACGCTCACGACCGTTTCGGGCTCGATCTTGCCCTCATAGGGGCAGCCAAACGCCGTCGAGACATAGCCGCGCACGCGCTTGCCCGCCGTCCGCGCCATCTCGACAACCGGACGGAAGTTCTCGATGCTGCCTGCGATGGTGGTGTTGATGTTGTGGCGCACGAACGTCTCCGACGCACCAGTGAACACGGCCACCTCATCCACGTTGGCGGCAAGCGCACGCTCCAGGCCGCGCGTGTTCGGCACAAGGGCGGAGTATCGTACGCCCTCGTGCCGCGCGATGCCCGACATCACGTCCATTGCGTCGCCCAGTTGTGGCACGGCTTTCGGACTGACGAACGACGTGGCCTCGATGACGGAGAGACCAGAAGCGCTCAGCAAATTGATGAACTGAACCTTCGCCTCGGTGGGGATGACACCCTTCTCGTTCTGCAAGCCGTCACGCGGGCCGACCTCCACCACTGTCACACGCCGGGGGAGACCCGAGAGGAAACTCGCCGTCATTGCGTCCTCCTTCCCTTCTGCGGACGTCCCTGCTCCGCCGCAGTCTCATCGACGCCAGCGTCAGCCCCAGCCTCATCCAGCTCGACGAGCACCTCGCCGCCTGGCACGACATCTCCAGCGGCGTGCGGTACCCGGCGTACACGGGCGACATGTGGCGCGGTGATTGCGTGCTCCATCTTCATCGCGCCGAGCACGACCACCGTCTGCTGCGCTTCCACGCGGTCGCCCTCGCTCACGTTGACCTTGAGAACGGTGCCCGCCATTGGCGCGACGAGCTGTTCGACGCCGCTGCCGCCTGCGACGCCGTGCGCGGCAGCGTCCACATCGAGCGGTTGTGGCTTCCGCAACACATGCGTGACGCCGCCCTCGAAGACCAGCACCTCGCCGCCACGCCTCGCGACGTAAGCAGTGCGCACCACTGGACCGATACCCAGCACCACCTGCCCGCCATCCCGAACGTGGGCGACGATCTCGGGCGTCTCACCCTCGGCAAACGGCTTCCCGTCGACCACCGCCGTAAACGACTCTGGTTCAGCGCCTGGCGCCAGACTGACGGTATATTCCCGCTCGCTGGCGGTATAGCGCACCGTCTGCGCGCCGCCCAGCCGTACGCCGCCGCGCGTCCACGGATTGAACGGACCGGCATTCGGCTCATGCCCGGCACTCGAGAGTCGCTCGAAGATCGCCGCTGCGAGCAGCGCGCGCGCTGAGACGGCCGCCGGACGGGTGGCCGCGCTCATGTCACGGGTGTCGAGAAACGCGGTCGTCGTCTCGCCAGCAACGAATGCCTCATCGGCGGCGATGGCGCGCAGCAGCGGCAGATTCGTCGCCACACCCAGCACGGCGAAGTGGTCGAGCGCCCAGCGCAGGCGTTCGACGGCCGCCGTGCGGTCCTCCGCCGCGACGATGAGCTTAGCGAGCATCGGGTCGTAGTGCAGCGTCACTTCGTCGCCCGACGCGATGCCCGCATCGACACGCACGCCCGGCGCACGTGGAGGCGCGAACGTGTAAACCTTCCCGATCGACGGCAGGTATCCGGTGGCGGGGTCCTCGGCATACAGGCGCACCTCGATAGAGTGTCCGCGTGGGACAATGCGCTGCTGCTCGAACTCGAGTGGCTCTCCGGCGGCGATGCGAAGCTGCGCGTGGACGAGATCGAGTCCGGTAACGTTCTCCGTCACTGGATGCTCTACTTGGAGTCGTGTATTCATCTCCAGAAAGTAGTAGCTGCCGTCCGCATCGAGCAGGAACTCGCAGGTTCCGGCGTTGACGTAGCCCGCCGCCCGCGCAGCGCGCACTGCCGCCGCGCCCATCTCCGCGCGTAGCGCAGGCGTCAGCGCCGGACTCGGGCTCTCCTCGACGACCTTCTGGTGGCGCCGCTGAATCGAGCACTCGCGCTCGCCGAGATGGACGATGGTGCCGTACTGGTCGGCCAGCACCTGAAACTCGATGTGCCGGGGCGCGACGAGCAGCTTCTCGAGAAACACACTGTCGTCGCCGAACGCGGCCAGCGCCTCGCGTCTGGCGGCCTCCAGCGCCTCGTCGAAGGCATCGGGGGAGAGAACTGCGCGCATGCCCTTACCACCACCACCGGCCGACGCCTTTAGCATGAGCGGATAGCCGATGCGCTCGGCCTCGCGCCGCAGCGTCCGCGAGTCACGCGCATCGCCAGCGTAGCCGGGCACAGTCGGCACGCCGTCTGCTTCGACGGCGCGCTTGGCGGCGGTCTTCGAGCCCATCAGCCGGATCGCCTCAGGGGGAGGGCCGATAAAGACGATGCCAGCGCGCACACATGCCTCGGCAAACTCGGCGTTCTCCGAGAGGAAGCCGTAGCCTGGATGAATCGCCTCGGCACCCGCCAGCCGCGCCGCCGCCAGAATCGCCTCGATGTTGAGGTAGCTCGCGGCCGCCGGAGCCGGTCCGATGCGATACGCCTCGTCAGCCGCGCGCACGTGTGCCGCCTCACGATCGGCGTCTGAGTAAACGGCAATCGTCCGAATTCCCAGCTCCTGGCAGGCGGTGATGACGCGCACCGCGATCTCGCCGCGGTTGGCGATCAACACGGATCTAAACATCCGCGCTACTCCAGCTTGGGCTGCGCTTCTCCAGGAACGCGCGAATGCCTTCCTGCCCCTCGGGGCCGACGCGCAGGCTGGCGATGGTCGCCGCCGTCGTCTCGCGCGCTTCCTCCTCGTCAAGCGCCGTCACTGTGCGTGCGAGGAGCTTCGCCGCGCGCACTCCCGCGGGCCCGCTCTGGCCGATGTCGCGCAGCACGTTCCGCACGGCCTCGTCGAGGTCGGCAGCTGGCACGACCTTGTGGACCAGCCCAATCGCCAGCGCCCGTGCGGCATCGAAGCGCTCAGCCGTGACGAACAACGCGCGTGCGGCGCTCTCACCGATTTTGCGCACGACGAACGGCGAGATGACGGCTGGCGCGATGCCCAGCCGCGCTTCGGTGAAGCCGAAACGGGCATCCTCCGCCGCGACCACGACATCACACACGGCAGCCAGCCCCGACCCACCGCCCAGCGCCGCGCCCTGCACACGGCCAATTACCGGATGCCGGCAGGTATTTATCGCTCGAAACATATCTGACATCGCCAGGGCATCGGCGATGTTCTCGTCATGGCTGAAGTCGAGACTCGAACGCATCCAGTTCAGGTCTGCGCCCGCGCAGAAATTGCGGCCCTCGCCGGCAAGCACCACCGCGCGGATGCTGTCGTCCTCGCTGAGCTGGTCGAACACCCGCTGCAGCTCGGCGATCAACTGGGCGTTAAACGCGTTGAAGACTTCTGGTCTGGCAAGAGTCACGTAGGTGACGAACCCCTGACGGGCCAGCCGCAGGTGCTGATATGGTGGGTCGCTCGACGGGATAGGCGCAGCTTCATCGTCTGCCATAGTTCTGGCACCTCCTCGTGCCTGAGTGGTTCCGCATGTCGCGAGGGCACATGAAGCGCTCCTTGGAGCCTCCTCATGGGTGCCTCCAAGAATGAGAGCGGCCAATGGAAAATCTCGACGTGACCGCTCGCGCTACCGATCCTTGTCAGTATGAGACATCGCCGCCTCTCGGGTCAACGCGAACACGCGCGCACCAACGATGCGTTGTACAATGCAGAGCGGCTGTAGCTTCATTGATATGCCGTGTTCGACGCGCCAGTGTCGCGCCCACCGCTCTGAGTCACGTCGTAGCGGTGGTGGAGTATTTCGAGAGAGGCCCGAGGAGTAACCCAATGACCGAACTCACCGTCATCGTCGTCGGTGGTGGCGTGGTAGGCCTCGCGACAGGGCGCGCACTGGCCCGTGCCGGAGCACGCGTGCGGGTGCTGGAGCGGGCAACGGTCGCGCACGATCGAGGCTCCTCGCATGGCCTGACGCGCGCGATTCGCTATGAATACGGTCCCCGCGAGATCTACTCGCGCATGGTCGGCGCTAGCCTTGACGCCTGGGCAGAACTGGCCGCCAGCAGCGGACGCCATCTCTACACCGAGACGGGCGTCCTCGCGCTCGGTCAGGAAGACGACGGCGAGACACTGCCGGGTCTGGATGTCATGAACCGCCTCGGGCTACCTGCCCAGCGCCTCAGCCTTGAGGAGTGCGTCGGACGCTTTCCGCAATTCGAGGTCGAGTCGTACTCGGCCATCACCTACAATCCGCGTGGTGGGATGCTCTACGCGAGCGAGTGCCTCCACGCGCTTGCCGGCGACCTCCGTACGCTGGGCGGCGAGCTCCATGAGGGCGTACAGGTCGCTCGTGTCGAGCCGGGCGCCGAGAGCGCGCGTGTGTACCTCCAGACCGGCGACATCTTGACCGCCGACCGCGTCGTTGTCGCCGCTGGCCCCTGGATTCACGATATCCTGCCCGATCTCACGTTGCCGGTGCGGCCCACACATCAGCAGGTGTGTTATTTCTCGGGCGTGCGTCCCGGCGCCTTTAGTGTGGGCTCGTTCCCCGTCTTTCTCGCCGAGATGGCGTACTACGGCTTTCCGACCTCGCGCGGCGGATTGTTCAAGGTCGCCTCACACATCACCGGGCGTGAGATCGATCCCAATCAGCCATTCATCGTGGACGAGGACGAAGTCGAGGCGGTGCGTGACTTCCTGCGGCTCGTCATCCCCGAGGCGGCGCTGGCCGACATCTCACTGGTCGACGTGTGTCTCTACGACATGACGCCTGATGAGGATTTCATCCTCGATGTTCACCCGGCCTCGGCAACCGTCATCATCGGCTCCGGATTCTCCGGGCACGGATTCAAGTTCGGCCCCGTTCTGGGCGACCTGCTTGCCGCTTTCACACTGGGCACGCCACCGGCGTTCCCGATCGAGCGCTTTCGGCTGGCACGCTTCCAGTCGCCACCTCCGGGTGCAGCCGTGACAGAGCACGCCGCTGGCTGATACACTACGTCGGAAGACGTACGATTGGAGTGCCACTGGAGTGCCACGCGCGCTTGGGAGAATGCAGGCATGAACACGTCCGAGCAGGTGACCGGACATGCTCCTATCCACACCGTCGGTATCGCATATCAGGAGCACCATCCCGAGTCCGCCGCGCTCGCGCATCGGCTCGAAAAGATGCTGCGGAGTGATGGTTACACGACGTGGCTCGCGCAGTTGCTCAAGGGAGAGGGACTGACCGAGCGGCCGCTGGCCTCCACGGATGTGTTGCTGGTGCTCGGCGGCGACGGCAGCATTCTCTCGGCGGCGCGCGTCTGTGCGCCGCTGGGCGTGCCTCTGCTCGGCATCAACTTCGGACGTGTCGGCTTCCTGACCGAGCTCGAACCTGGCGAGGTGGACGAGAAACTGCCGCTCTATCTCCAGGGCGACTACTGGACGGACGAGCGTACGATGCTGCGTGCGGAGGTAGACGACCAGGGCGAACGTCGCCGTATCTTCGCGCTCAACGACATCGTGCTCGTTCGCGGCGCACAGCCTCGCGTCATTCACATCAAGGTCTGGGTGGACGGGTACTATTACAACACGACAGTGGCGGATGGCATCATCGTGTCGACCTCGACCGGCTCGACGGCGTACAACCTCGCAGCTGGTGGCCCGATCCTCCACCCGCAGGTGCGCAGCAACGTGCTCACGCCGATCGTACCGCACCTCGCCGCCGACCGCTCGCTCATCCTAGAGCCGAACGCGCGCATCACGCTGGAGCTCGACACCGGCTCCGATAACGCGATCCTCTCCGCCGACGGGCAAATCAACATCGAGTTGCCCGCGGGCGCACAGGTGACCGTCGAAACTAACGCGCACTTTACGCGTTTCCTGCGAAGGCGTCCGCCAACCTATTTCTACCGGATTCTCACCGCCAAGCTACGAGAAAACCTGTAAATGCTGCTCGAACTGACCATCTCGAATTTCGCGATCATCGACTCACTGCACCTGACCTTCGGGCCACACTTCAACGTGTTCACCGGCGAGACTGGTGCGGGCAAGTCAATCATCGTGGACGCCATCTCAGCCCTCGTCGGCGAGCGGCTGACGACCGACGTGGTGCGCGCGGGCGCGGAACGCGCCACGATCGAAGGCGTTTTCGACGTCTCACACCTCTTGACGAAGCAACCCAAACCCGAGGTCGACGAGATATCCTTCACATTGGATGGGCGGCAGACCGAGAGCGAGTCGTTCGCCGACGTGCTGCGCGATATTGGCGTCGAGGCGGAGGACGGCACACTGATTCTCAGCCGTGAGATGACCCTCGCCGGTCGCAGCCTCGCACGGGTCAGCGGTCGCGCCGTCCCCATCTCGGTCCTGCAGCGCATCTCGACACACCTCATCGATATCCACGGGCAGAGCGCGCACCTCTCGCTGCTGCGTCCCGAGCGCCACGTCGACTTCCTCGACCGCTATGCCCTCACCGAGGACCTTCGCGGGCAGGTCGCCGCGCTGGTGGGCGAATGGCGGGCGACACGACGCGAGCTAGAGCGGCTCCAGCGTGACGAGCGCGAGGTAGAGCGGCGCATCGAGCTGTTGCGCTACCAGGCCGACGAGATCGCGGCGGCGAAACTGCAACCTGGCGAGATCGAAGACCTCGAGCGCGAGCGGCGCCGCCTCGCTAACGCCGAGCGTCTGGTGGCCGCATGCGTCACGGCGCACGACGCGCTCGCCGGTGACGAGACCGAAGGCGGACCCGGCGCCCTCGATTTGTTGGCGACTGCCCAACACTCGCTCGCCGAGCTGCTGCGCCTCGATAACTCGCTGCAGGAGCAGGCCAACGCGCTCGACCAGGCGCTCTTTCTGCTCGAAGACGTCGCGGCGGGGCTGCGGTCCTATCAGGAAGAGGTCGCGGCCGATCCGCTTCGTCAGGCAGAGGTGGAAGAGCGGCTCGACCTGCTCTCGCGTCTACGCCGCAAGTACGGCTCGACCATCGAGGAGATACTGGCCTTCGCCGACGACGCCGAGCGCGAGCTTGACGAGCTGTCGCATTGCGAGGAGCGCACGGCGGAGCTGCAGGAGGCCGAGGGCACGCTGCGCAAACGTATCGGCATCCTCGCCGGGCAGCTCTCGGCTGGCCGCCAGGGCGCCGCGCTTCAACTTGCCCACACGATGGAGCACGAGCTGAATGATCTCAACATGCAGCGCGCCAGATTCCGCGTGCAGATCGACCGTACCGAGAGCCCTGACGGCGTGCCAGTGCCAGACGACGTCTCAGGTAGAGACGGCAGCGGCGCGGACGGAGCAGCGCGGTACGCCTTCACGGCCACGGGCATTGACCGCGCCGAGTTCCTGATCGCGCCGAACCCCGGCGAGCCATTCAAGCCGCTCGCCCGCATCGCCTCCGGCGGCGAGACGTCGCGGCTGATGCTGGCGCTCAAGACGATTCTCTCGCAGGTGGACGAAGTGCCAATCCTGATCTTCGATGAGATCGACACGGGCATCAGCGGGCGCAGCGGGCAGGTGGTCGGCGAGAAACTGTGGCAGCTTGGGCAGGCGCATCAGGTGTTGTGCGTGACACACCTGCCACAGATTGCCGCGCTCGCGGACTGCCACTACCGCGTCTCGAAAGCGGCGGATGGCGAGCGCACTCTTACCCACGTGGAGCTGTTGCCCGCGGACGAACGCGCGGGCGAGTTGAGTCAGATGCTCGGCGGTGCACGCACACGTGCGGCCGAGGCAAACGCCGCTGACCTGCTGCAGCGAGCGGAGAAGTGGAAGCGGTCGGGTAGGCCGGTTGGCAAACCTGCTTGACACATCACGACACGACCGGTATTATGCGGTCCGGCTGTCCCCACGGGTCATTTGTGGCCTAGAGCTTCACTTGAGTTCCAGCCTGGGTGCTCGAAACGGCTCCGTGCCGCGCGAGGCTCCTATACGAGAGTAGTGCTTGCAGCCCGTCCGCAGGAGCGGACATGCCAGTGCGCGGTGCGGAGGAAGGTGAGGAACGGGCGGGATGCTGCGCTGTCAACAGTGCCTGCGTGAACACGCGCTAGGAACAGTCTTCTGCGATGTCTGTGGCACGCCGCTCGCTCAGGCATCTGACGTGCCGTCTCTGGCGATTCCGGGAGAAGGGTACGTCACGCCCGCGCTGCGCGCGCCACAAGACGCGACACCGGCCATGCCCGTGCGGCGTCTCGCCACACCCAAGATCGCCGAGCCTGCAGCGCCCGCCCCTCCAGTCGCCGAGGAGCACCCAGCGGGTACGCAACTCCGCCTGCGGATGAGCAACGGGACGATGTTCCATCTGCACGGCCGCGAGACCTATCTCATCGGCCGGCGCGATGCGCCCGCGCACCACATGCCAGACGTCGACCTCGCCGATTTCAACGGCGCGGCGTGTGGCGTCTCCCGGCGACATGCCCAGATACACGTCACACCCGATGGCGTGTTCATCGAGGACCTTGAAAGCCGCAACGAAACCATTCATAACGGCTACCGCCTGATGTCGCACCAGCGCTATCCGCTCGCCGACGGAGACGAACTGCGCCTCGGCACGATCTTGCTGCTCGTTATCATCGACTAATCCCGCAGGAGGACCCCACATGTCGGTTCACGTGCTCGTGCATCTGCTCAACGAAGAGCCGTTCCAGGCCGACATGGACGAACTGCCGTCGTCGACCTCGTCACATATCTATCTGAAGAACCTCCGCACACGCGAGGGAAAGCCTGTCACCTGGAACAGCAAGGGCACCATCGGCATGCTCTTCCCCTGGACCCGCGTGCTCTACATCGAGGTGATGGTGCAGGGCCAGGAGCAAATCGAGAAGTTCTATCGCGACAGCACCAAAGTCTAGCTTCCCTCCTTGTGCCGGTATACCATCTGCGAGAGACGCCGTACGGTTGCCAATGCGGCGTGCGAGCAGCGTGTGGCGTGTGAAAGTGTCACCAGTGGCTGCGACTCAGCACGGGACGGCCCATATGGGCGTGCGCGCGAAAAATCACTGCCTGCTTCCGAGATTGGGCGATACTGCGGTATACTGGAGACGTACGTGCCATCGCTGACACCGTGCTGATGCGATGCTCGTCTGTAATGTGCCAGGCCAATCTATCAGGGGGGTCGCCTTCTGGACTCAGCAGAACTCGCCCGAATCATCGCTGATATCGCAGCGGACAAGAAAGCCAGCGATGTGACCGTGCTTGATATTCGCGAGCGCTCTATCATCGCGGACTTCTTCGTCATCTGCACTGGCAACAACTCACGCCAGATTCAGGCAGTCGCGTCCGGCATCGAAGACCGGCTCTCCGAGCTGCACGTTCAGGCGCGCGGCATCGAGGGCGATGCGAACACAGGTTGGGTGCTGCTCGACTGCGGCGACGTGATCGTGCATATCTTTGGACCAATGGAACGCGAGTTTTACCGGCTTGAACGACTGTGGAGCGGGGCACCCACGGTCTTGTATCTCCAGTAGCGGCGCACAGAAGGGTGACGGCGATGGTGACGTTACGCAACCGGTTCTTTGTCGAGGGTATCGTACTTGGGGGGATGTGTGGGGTGGTACTCGGATCACTCATCGCCTTTCAGGTCGGGTCGGAGCGGATTCACGCGGCACGGCGTCTCGTCGGACGGGTCGTGCGTCACCAGGATCAACCCATCAACTTCGAGCTGATCCGCCAATAACGGCTCAACGCGTTCCTCCACAGCATCAGGGGATTACCGGTCCCCTGCGATACCTTTCGGCAATTCGCGTACACAAGCACGTTGCGTGTCCCCGCGTGCTTGTCGATCGCATATTACCGGCCGGATGATCATTGCCGAAAGTCGGTGGACTGCTCCGCGGCACGTCAGGATGCGCGCCGCACGTGTTGCGACGCCCACAAAAGTTGGCCTCATTCCTGCTTAGGAGTGGGCGCCGCGCCGTGTCGGTCGCTAAGTGAAGGAAACGTCAGTGGTTCGCATACTCCTGCCCGGGGAGTCCTATCCCCTTGGGGCCGTCTGGGACGGTCACGGGGTGAATTTCGCGTTGTTCTCTGAGCATGCGACGAAAGTCGAGCTCTGCCTGTTCGATTCTGCCGCGCCAGACGCACACGTCGAAACGATCACCCTGCGCGAAGTCACAGGACACGTCTGGCATTGCTATATCCCTGGAATCCAGCCGGGGCAATTGTATGGCTATCGTGTCTCTGGTCCGTATGAGCCGGAGTCTGGCCAGCGTTTCAACCGGTCGAAGCTGCTCATCGACCCCTACGCCAAGGCGCTCGCGGGCACCGTGAACTGGGAAGCGCCCGTCTTCGCCTACGAACTCGGCAACGAACAGGCCGATCTCGCACAAGACTCACGCGACGACGCCTGGGGTGTGCCCAAAGGCGTCGTGATCGATCCCGCGTTCGACTGGGAAGGCGATCACCAGCTCCACATTCCGTGGTACAAGTCGATCATCTACGAGACGCACGTCAAGGGCTTCACCGCCTGCCATCCGCAGATTCCTGAGCACCTGCGCGGCACATATGCGGGCCTTGCCTCGCAGCCCGCCATCGACTATCTGAAAGACCTGGGCATCACGGCGGTCGAATTGCTGCCGGCGCATGCCTTCGTCGACGACAATCTGTTGCTCGAACGCGGCCTGCGCAATTACTGGGGCTACAACACCATCAACTACTTCTCTCCTGAGGCGCGCTACTCCAGCGCGGGCGACGGTGGCGCGCAGGTGCGCGAGTTTAAAGAGATGGTGAAGGCACTGCATCGTGCGGGCATCGAGGTCATTCTCGACGTCGTGTACAACCACACGGCGGAAGGCAATGAGCTCGGTCCGACGCTTAGTTTCCGTGGAATCGACAACGAGACGTATTATCGGCTCGTGCCAGATCAACCGCGCTATTACATGGATTACACGGGCACAGGCAACACGCCCAATACGCGCAATCCCGAGGTGCTCAAGCTTATCATGGACAGCCTGCGCTACTGGGTGCAGGAAATGCATGTCGACGGCTTCCGCTTCGACCTCGCGGCGGCGCTCG
>CAYRVF010000089.1:13099-21637 GCA_964427535.1 uncultured Ktedonobacterales bacterium | reverse complement strand
TTGTTGGCCTGTCCTGTCCTGTTGTCTTATGTAAGAATTCCATATTGTTAGGTTTGTAAACTAATTATTTGTTGTACGGACATCCTAATATCTTGACTTTTTATCGAACCTGTGTTATAATTATTTATATAGTAGTGCTAGAATATTAGGAGGTCACAGTGAAAAGTTTTCTTTCGGTTTCGTTGGGTGGTGGATTGATGTTGCACTTTTACCCTGATAATGGTACTAACGCCTTAGAGTTGAAAATTGATACTGGTAAAAAAACTTTTACATTCTTTTATGATACTTACTCTAGGGAGTATCATGAGTTTTATAACTATATATTTGACTCCCGCGGAGAGTTATTTTTGCGCGACATACCTAAGCCTACTATAAGGATACATAGGGAAAATGAAAACTCTGAAGGTGATTAAATACTTTGTAAAATTTTGGTTCTGGATGGAGTGTATGTATATTTCTTATATATTTTTCCCACCTTTTATAAATCACTGCGAGAGAATGGCTAAGCTCAATCTATTTAGAGAACTTGTAGTATTAGGAGTAGAAGATGTACTGGTTGAACAACGAAACAATGGTAGAGCAATTTCAGAAAAATGATAGTTTTATGAGGGCTCTATCATTTTTAGATAAATACTACGATATAGATGGGTGGCGAATTAAAAGCTCTATGTTAGAAGTACATAGAAGATATAGTAACTCTCGTATTGGTGATTATTATGGTTGGTATAGTTTAGGTTATGCTTCAGATAAGTTTAACTATACTTCAAATCAATTTATAGGTCATATTTTAACAACTCTCAAAATACCTCACGACGAGCAGGATATTAAAGAAAAATTTTTGAGGTATGAATATTATCAAGGGAAAGGAGGTGATATTGTGGATTTAGAGGAAAAAGCCGAGAAAAAGGGCCGAGATATGGCCCAAGTGTTAATTGATGTTTTTGGTCCGCCTTCTAGCTCTGCCGCATTCAGAAGTCTTTTCAACCTTGGTACTTTTTTTGCCAAGTGTGAAGGGTTCCAGAACGAAGAGCGCAACGCCTACGCTATGTCTTTTGGTCAAAAAATGATTGACCACAACCGCGTTCCTGAAAATGGGTCTAACCTTCTGCCGCCCGGGTCTCTTTGACTGAGAAAATTTCTATACCTGACAATTCGCAAAGGATACGACTTTTGTCAGTTCCTGACAAATAGCAAAGAGTTGCATTGACAGTCAGGTATATAGTTGTGTTATAATATGTCTATGCAGGGAAGCATGAGACAGTTATCCAACTAACTGTTATAGGTTTATGCTTTCTCCATAGGTAGACCGTTTCCCCTGGCTTCCCTGCATAATAATTTATGAAAGGGGGCCTTTTTTCTACAACTGAATACAGAAGTTTTGCAACGAGTTTGACAACACCCTACCATTGCATAGCATACCAGGTATTCATGCCTGCCTGGTATGCTGGTTACAAGTTTCAAGTTTAAGAAAGGACTCTAATGAACCAAATTTTTTTAGTAGGTCACCTGGGAAAAGACCCGGAGATGGCCTACACCCCAGGAGGTTTAGCAGTTACCAAGTTCTCTTTAGCTACTACTTATGGTAAAAAAGGGCAGGACGGTAACTTCACTAAAGAAACTACTTGGCACAACTGTGTTACGTTTGGCTCAACCGCCGAGAACTGCAATAACTTCCTAAGAAAAGGCTCTAAAGTTTCTCTTCGCGGCCGTGCCACTAACAGGAAATACACCGGCAAGGACGGTATTGAAAGAAACTGGCACGAAATAGTCGTTGAAGAAATTGACTTCCCGCCGAAAACTGGTGGCTCTACTGAAGACTTCACTCCCCCAGAAATTGACTACGACCAGCCGTTTTAGAAAGCGTGGTAAATCATGGAAGATTTATGGACTCTAAAGCCGGAGAATGAGAAAACTCTTACTAAGCAGATTGAGCAAGCTTCTCAACCTCCTAAGGAGTACAACGATAGGTTAACACGCTTTCAAAATATCATAACCTATGGCTTAAAGACTAGCGCCACACCTGAAGACTGGTTTACTGCTATCAACTGGTTGCAGTATCTTGTCAAAGAGCTTGAGAGAAAGCACAAAAACAACCGTGAGGCTATAGAAGAGTCTCACAAGGCTTTTGTACACTTAGCGAAGGTAGGCAATGAGCTTGCCCAGGAAAATGTAGAACTAAGAGAGCAGTGTAGGCAACTTTGGCAAGAACTACACCAAACTCGTGCGGAAGTTGTAAATATCAGAGAATGGATGGTGAAAAATGCCGGATATGACCCAGAATGCGATTATTCGCAGTCCTAGAGTTACAGTAGACTCACGTACAGGTGAAGTTATCAGCGAGCAGGAAGTACAGGAGCTATCCCTGCTAGATTTATACGCTAAGGAGGTTTGTGCTCGTTCTGGCACTAACATTCCTGTTCACATTGCCAAGGCCGGAGAGTTGCTGAAGACCGATGGCTCTAACCGGTTGCAAATTCTTAAGGAGGTCAGCGAGTTCTGCTCTCCAGACACAGTGCCTCTTAGCAACTACTTTGGTAAAACCATTAAGGTCATTGGTGCTGCTGTTATCAAGCACGGACCATATAAGGGTATGGACGGTGAGTGGCACGCAGAAGGCTACCACTACATTGTCCTGAAGCTTGCTGAAACTAAGGACGTTGAGGTCATTAAAGACCGAAAAGTTGAAACTAAAAAACAGAACGTTCTTGTCAAGGTAAGCGGACAGCAGCCTTGTAGCTTGTTTGCAGCTATTCTTGAGATGTCAGGGTGGTTTACCTGGCCACAAGGTAGCGAGCTCTCTATAGCTGTTTCAACTGCCAACGGCGCACATTGCGTTAGCATTAGCGAGTAACAATCATGGAAGACGAAGTCAACTACTATCCTCGAAAGCAATACACACTTCCTAGGTGGCAAGTTTCCAACCCTAATGGAGTTACTAAGGAAGGTGTTAGTGAGCTGTTGGATAGTGTTCCTGACTACAGCAGCTATATTGTTATAGTCACTGGTGTTTATAGTATGCTATATCCAGGCAAGGAACAAAACTATATAACACTGGCATACAAGGAAACTACTGAAACTCTGCTTGATATACTTTACGACCCAGAAGTTGAGGATGGTACTGACTTTGCAAATAGTCTATTTCCCAGTGACTTACCTGATGTAGGTTACTGGGAAGTTGTTGAAAGTATTGGTCTCATAGATAGACCAAGTTAAGGAGTTTCAAGTGACTAAGATTTACGCAAGCAGTCCTATCAAAGTACTCAAGAAAGTTTCGTCGGAGAGTATTAGCGTCCCAGTTCACGCAATCTACCGCGATAAGGAGCTATACCATAACTACCCTCTGTTTCAAAGAGACTTTGTTTGGCCCAAAAAACTAAAAAGGGAGCTTATACAGTCTATCTTGCAGGGGTACTATATTCCTTCGATAATTATGGTACCAGTTCCACCGGACCAGCCAGGACAATGGAACGTTATTGACGGACAGCAGAGACTCTCAACAATCATTCAGCAGATGTCGGTACTTTCTGGCGACTCGCCTAAGCCTGGTAACTCAACTGTTAGTAAGTTCTACTATCCTCTTACTGAAGAGGAAGCAAAAGCATTTAGGTCCTACCCCATAAACTTTGTGGTCATAAACAACTACGAGCCTGAACTACTGGGCGAAATGTTTAGGAGGTTACAGAACCAGCTTCCTCTAACAACTGGTGAAAAGCTTTATAGCTATATATCACCTGTTACAGACACCGCCAAGATTATAGCCAAAAGCCCGTACTTTGGTGAAATATACACTTACTCTGCTAGAGTCAGCGGCTACGGAGCTCCGTACAACGACAAGCGTAAGCAGTCTTTTCAAGCTTCTCTCTACTGTATAGCGGTGCAAATTATGTACCCATTTGGCGACTACAATGCTAACAGGATGCATAGGTTCGCTGATATGCAGGATATTAGCCAGGAGCTGTGCGACGAGGTCGTAAGGATAATGGACCTTACATACCACATATTCAAGGGTACTAAAGTTCACGCTATGACAGAAGTCCTAACTCAGTTTATGACTGCTTGGATACTAGACTTCCTGGGCTTTGACCTTGCCAACTCTACTGAAGGGTGCCTTGCTGAGTTCTATACATGTATGAAGGGATATGATAAGGAGTCCTGGTCCTCTGGTAGGGCTTCAGTTTTTGCCGGTATGGCCAACCGCAAGTACCAGAAGGAGTTCTTTCGCGATAACCTTGGCAATCTAGTATATAGCGACCACTATTCTAGTGGACTAAATACTAAACTGCGTCATAGTTACGTTATGGCAAACTGCTCTTCTTTCATCGGCTGGCTACGACATGATGGTATATGCCCAGTTTGCCATGAACAGCACGTACAAACCAGGCATATTCACGAGCACTGCTTCCGCTCAGGTCAATACATTTGTCATGTATCGTCGAAAATAGTAGAAAGTAAGTAGACTTGCAATCTTAGGAGGTTATCATGAGGGAAAATATCTTTGGACAAAAGCCAGACTTTGGTTATAGTTACCCACCTGGTGTAACACAAGGTCCTTTTGATAACCGTGCTTATGAAGAAGGTGAAGAGCAATATACGCTCTTCACCGACAAGTTCGACAACGAGCACGGCTATACCATTAGCAAGTTTTTTGATACTAAAAACCCTGGTTCAGATATCATAGATACTGTATCTAAGGTTTACTGCATCAAAATTTTCACTTACGACGACGAGTGTAACGGTACAGATATTAACCTTGCCTTTGAGGAAGAGTCTGTTCGCGACCAGGTGTACGAGCTGATGAAAAAAATATACGACATAGAGCAAGTGTCGTAGATAACTAAAAGGAGTTTCACGTGAACGAAGATAACTTTGACTTAGATAATTTAGCAATGGAACAGGATGAAAAGGCCCGCGAAATGGAGTACGAAGCTGGTTTGTTAAAGCATGATGAACTTAGAGCAAGTAGACGAGGTAAGCAGTCGGAGATACTTGAACACCAAAAAGTCACCTTAGTACGTAACGACTTGGCAATTTCTAGAACTAAGTATGGTGCCAAGGTTACACTTGTCATAGACACCAGCGACGAACCAAAAGAACACAGTGACGATACTATCACTGTGTCACTTAGAGGAACTCCCAACTCCGACGGAGCAACTTACTTTAACTTTGCTAGTAGTGAAGAAGCTATACATTTCTTCGACTGTATTAGAAAGTGTACATCTGTTTACTGCGTTGACTAACAAACAAATAGATAAGCCAAGTACCAACTGCAGGTGGTGCGGTTGGTACGACTGGCGACACGAAACTGGTAGAGGTTACTTCTGTAACCGTTGTTACCCTGTTGGAGGTCCTGCTCTGAGCACTAGCCAGTGGTATAGACATGTCATTAGTATAAGACGGCCAGAAAATGAGTGTCCACCAAACTTTTTAAATCATATCAGTGAGAGGTTTTATGGCAAAAAAGATAATGTTCCCCTGGGGGGAGGTGAAAACACCCAAAGTTGATAAGAAAGACCGTAGGACTCCTCTCATTTACTATGGAGGTAAGTCAAGGGACGCGGATTGGATACTATCATTTGCCCCGCCACATAAAACCTGGGTTGATGTATTTGGTGGAGGTGGCGCAGTTTCCTTCAGAAAACCACCCTCAGAAGTCGAAGTCTACAACGACATTGGTAACGTTTCAAATTTTTTCAAAGTACTAAGAAACAACGGAGAGGAGTTATTTAAGCTTCTCTACCTGACACCATTTAGTCGCCAGGAACTACTAGAGTGTACTAAGTGGGAAGATTATATGAAGCCTGGAATGGAACTTGAATGGGCTCGTATGTGGTTTACTGTCATTAACCAAGGGTATACACACGAGGAAAGGAGCAATACATGGCACATAGCTAAGCAGGTGAACTCTGTTAGAGCACACTTTAACCGTGTGCTAGAAATACCTGACTTAGTTGAAAGAATGCAAAATATGCATATAGAGCACTACAGTTTCGAGAAGATTATAGAGCTATACGATATGGAGGATACACTATTCTATATGGACCCACCATATCTAAAAGAAACTAGAGCTTCTCAAGAAAACTACCTAAACGAAATGACATACGAGCAACATTGTACTATGCTAGATTTAGCATTGAAAATGAAAGCACAGTTTATCATTTCTGGTTACGCATCTCAACTATACGACGAAAACTTAAAATCTTTTCGACGGGTTGAGAAAACTGCAAAAAGTGCTATACAAAACTCTCACTCTTTAAATGGCAGGGCCGATAGAACAGAAGTCTTGTGGATAAAAGAACATAAGGCGGGATTGTGGCATGAAGCACAATCAGCAGCATCGACCCCTTTGGCCAGAGTTTTACACCAAGATACCTAAGTACCGCAACTTATACGGACTACATAAACACCAGGTTTTTGATGAAAATGGTGAGTTTGAGATAGTTGCGGACTGGGAAAACCTTACGAGTTATATGGCTAGAAACAACGCTATGATTTTCACTTATGACCTTTCTGACAACGATACTTTTAGGTTCCTGTTTGACGCAGTGCAAGATAAAAGGTCTAAAGTACTGTGTAACTCATGGGGTAAACCTATATCAATTCGTGTTAAGATAGGAAGGAGGTCATATTGGATAGTACAGTCTTCCCTGTGGTCGGAGTGCGAGTTGAACAGCGAGTTTCTACACAACATGTGGGATACGTTTATATACTTTGGAATGGGTACATGTACTTCACCTTCATCTATGGGTTCTAAACTCATGAAGTACTTTCACATGGTTAACAAACTGAAGTACCATACATGTTGTAGCCTATACTGTGAGCAATTTATCAGACAACATAATGTAGGTGGTGTAGCTCAAGCTTTAGGCGTAGGCAAAAGTTACGATGAAGCTTTACTACTTGATAAAAGAACTGCTTACCTTGAATGGTACTCAGTTCATCCTGATAAGGGTGCAACTTACTTTGTAAACGGACACTTTGGTAGCGACTGTTTTACCTACTTTGCAAGGTGTACAGTTACTATTCTAGAAGACATGCCTATGGGTTTATTTCCTGTTAGGTCTAATAATAAAAGCAGGAAGTTGTCTTACCCAACTAAGAGAGGAACTTATGAGTCGTACCTCTGGAAAGAGCATTCAGATTTCATTGAAAGTAAAGGGCTTAAAGTCCAAGTACACGAAGGTTATTGTTGGAGTAGTTTTACTACCGACAACAAGTTCTGGGCAGAAGGAATGTACGGATTTAGAAGAGAAGCGCCTACTAAGTTCATTGAGGCAGCTTCAAAAAAGGCTGCGGTCGGGGGAATGGGGTCACACGGGATAGATAGGTACATTCACTTTCTAGTCGATGAGTCTGAGGCATCACCCGACGCTTTGCCAATAACTAATAGTGATGGCGAGCCACTAGCGCTGTTTATAGAAACTGAATACAATCTTGACAGAGCTACTATGGTTCACTGGTGGAGCTACACTCAGGATGAATGCAACATAAGTGTTATGGACTTTGCATATCCTTTTAGTGAGAGTTGTAGACTCATTGATATAGATTTTGATAGTGTTTTAGTACTAGATGAGAAAGGAGAACTAAGAGATATCCATATTGCCCGCGAGTACTCAAAAGGTCAAGATATACCACCAGGTACATGGTTATGGGAATTGTTGCACGATGTTAAAATACTGGCGCCTCGTTCTTATACTTCTAGGGAGAAGAATAAGACGCCGGGAGTTAGGAGAATACAGGATGCAAAAACAGCCTAATTTTCACGAGCAGGATACTATTTTAGTTCCAGCTATTCCACCCGCTGTTATTGGATTGATTAGAACTCGTGGTGCTTTGATGGATTTTCTTAACTGGACAGTAGGTGGATGCTGGAAAATAAGAATGGACCACGCATCCGCTGAAACTCTAGCTTGTGTAGCTGCTGTTGCCTTTGTGCAGCAGCTTGGAGTAACTGTTGTAACGGATAACATAATTAAGTTAGTAAATGAGTGTGTGGTACAAAATTTACTTAAGTACTACGGCACTTCTGGCAATCTCTTTATAGTACCCAGAGAAGGAGCGCACATAAGGAGAAGGTACGAGGACAATATGTTGTCCAGACAATAGTACTATTGACACGTTTTTCTAGACGTGTTATAATACAACTATACCGGGGGCTGGTATTGCTGAAGACTTGCCAGCCCTGCCGTTTTCTGCGATACCAGCTTATGGGTGACCTCCTTTCTAAGTTGGCAGAAACGGGACGGGAGAGGGTGGCCAGTAGTTTAGTGGTAAAACAAACCGTGGACTTGAACACACGGGGTTACGCAGGTTCGATCCCTGCCTGGCTATTTACTGTACTCTGACTTGAAGAGCTTACAAACTGACTTTGTACAGTTATTAACCTGCCATTTATTGCAGGGTTTGCCCTTCTAACTTGTACAGTTGTGACTGGCTTTAGTGTAACAGGTGCATGTACCGTACGGAGCTAGGGAAGCTGGTTCGAACTGGAACTCCTGCCAGGGTCCCTTAAGTCTACGGTCGGAGGTGGTGCAATTCCAC
>CAYRVF010000089.1:0-12999 GCA_964427535.1 uncultured Ktedonobacterales bacterium | reverse complement strand
AAACGTTTCTGCCGAAAAGTTTTTAACCTTCACTTTTGGGCGGGAACGTTTTTTATGTGCAACTGTACAACCTGCAATAAAAAAATGTACGATATGCAGCTAGAAATCTACAGATTATCTGGCTTAGTTAATTCGTTACAGCCCGGTACAAAAGAAGATTGGGAATATTCAGAGCCTCTTGGTTTAGGTGGTGCAGCAGGAACTTTTATGCTTAGAGCTCCATTTGTAGGCGATTGCGAATATTCTGTGCAGCAAGTTTCTGGTGGTAACGCCACTATGCAAATAATGCTATCATCTCACCCAATTCCTATGCCTATAGACTACTCATCAGCAGCACAGGGAACAGCAGAAAACTCTGGACTCAATGGTATCACAAGTATAATTCCTGCTAACTCTACAATACCTTCTGTTATGGTATTCGTGCCACTGAGAAATAGTGAAAATATTTTATATGGTAGAGTAAGTGGCACTGCTGCTGCTTACGCTACCATTATTTTTAGACAGAAGAGGTAGTATGGATTGTAGTTTTGAAAACGATAAACTAGCAGAGGCAACACTATGGAAGATAATGGCACTTTGCCTAATGAGCCCGGAAATAGTACAAATGACATTGCGGATGGCAATGGACGTGATGATAAGTCTGAGTCCGACGGACAATCAAGTAGCTCCGAAGAGGAAAAGAAAAGCGAAGAAGGAGGAACAGTGACCAATGCCGAGCACAGCAAGTCAGCGAGCACTGTGGAGAATACAGAGGCAAATGAAGCAAAACCAGCCTCTAAAACAGAGCGACTTAGAGCTGCTAGAGGAAACTCCGGCGGAAGTAACAGAGTACCTCCAGAAGTCACAACAGTTAAGCCAACTAGCACCAGCGGAGAACCATACAACGCCGGTGGTAAACCAGATACCAGTGTTCACAGAGGACCAAGGTTCAAAAGGCACACTCAACGTAGGTCCTCAGCCAGCTAGAACACTAACTAAGCAGGAGAAGGAGTGGAAGTCTTTTTACGAAATCCGCCTCGGTCCTCTAGTTGTATTTATACTCGCTATTTCTTTTAGAAATATGGAACGCGCCAGGTTTTATGCACCAACTCCTGAAGAGTGCAAAGCTGCTGCTATACCTTTAGCAAAAGCTACTGTCTTTGTAGAAAACAAGTTTAAGGTTCCAAGCTGGGTGCATGAGGTTGCAAGTGAGTGTGACGACTATATTACTCTGGGTATAGTGTGTTTTGCATACCTAGAGCGTATAGGTGTTATGTCTAAGTTTCAGGATACTATCTATCCAACTAACGCTAGGAGAAACGATAGTGAAGTTAACGCAGGGCTTAATGGACATACTGTCCCAGTACAGCAATCATCAGGAGATGGAGAGTACGTCCCTTACGGTATTGGACTCCAGTACAGCCCAGACCTATGAGTCGCCTTTACAGCAGATAATCAAAAAACTTATTGATATCTGTATACCAGGCATAGTACAGCCGCTGGCTTTCAAGACTCTACCTTTCCTAAAAGAGTTTAAGGAGATGGTAGAGGACCCAGATTTGCTACACGAAACTGTATCTAATGTGTATATGAAACTTGGGGAGGCACTAGCATATGACCACGCCGCAGGCTTCGGAGGCGAAGGAAGATGTGAATGCCCCTTCACGGGACATATTGAAGTTACAGAGGAACAGCAGAGCTTTCGCAGTGGGAACGACGGGGACGGGCAAGTCAACTTTGATGGAAGTTCTGATGTCGGAGTACATACGAGCGTACTCAACGGCGAAGAAGTTAGTCAGGGTACTTATAGTGGATACGAAGCCCAGGTGGAGAGCAGAGAGGGAAGTGAATGGTCTCTCAACTGAGCTAAGTGGCAGGTATGCTAAGTGGGAGTATGGTTCAGGAGTTATACCTAACTCCTATACTTTACATCAGAGAGCTTCTATTAAGGAGCAGCTAGATCAGATATGGTCATATAAGAGCTCTATAGCTATAGCTCAGACTGAGAGAGAGGAAGAGTGGGAGTGGGCAAGTGAAGTTGCTGTAAAGTTTTACGAAAGGTACGGCGCTGGTATATCTCGTCTAATAATTGTAGACGAGTTAGCGGACTTTTTTAAACGACCAAAGTTATCTGATATTTTTCAGAGAGTTGCAAGGAATGGTAGGGAGCGAGGAGTTGGTTTAATAGCAGGCTCACAAAGACCTCGTAAAATACCAGTAGAGATACTTACCGAGATGACCAGGCTGTATATGTTTGAGCTAGATAATAAAGACGATACAGATAGGGTACAGGAGATGGGTATTCCAGAACTGGTATACAAACCTAGTGGCTTTCAGTTTTTCTTGTGGGATAAAAAGCTTAAACTTGAGTATCCATCAAACAGCTACTTCCAGCTAGACCTAACAAACAACTTCTGGAAGTGAGTTGTACAGACAGGAGGACAATGGGATGAACGAACTTATTGATAAGCTAGATCACCCTTTACCATTTTTGTTTTTCATGTTACTTGCGTTATGGGGACTAGCCGCTGTCGCGACCTGGGCTGCTAAGCGAATGGGCTGGGATGGAATAGCTAGTTTCTTTCAACACCCTTAAATTAACATTGCAGGGCTGGAGAGGAATTGTATAATGCCTGGTATGGCTACTGCTAATGCAGCACCACCTACCGCTAGGAGTATGAATGGTTCGCCCAATATACCTCAGGGCGGATTATTCAACTTACCTGGAATAACCTACTGGAGCTATCAAGTTGAGAATAACGACGGTGTGTCTCAAACGCTGTCGTCTGCAAACCAAGTATCGGTCCAGTTCCCGAGCAGTTTCATGAACACGGATATACTATACCGTGAGATCATTGACGTTAGTCTCAGCTTAACCCAGGCTCTAAACGCTGGAACTGTTTTTGCGGCTGGAGCTTACAATCCATACAACTATGTAGGTTCAGTTCAGGTTAGTATGCAAAATCAGTTTAACTCGCACGACGTGCCTAGTGGAATTGATACTAAATTATTCGAGTTCATACGGCCTGAGTTTTACAACGACGCCAACAACATATGGGAAACTAACGCAGCTTCTTCTTTGAATGCACCACAGGCAAACCTGAGTACATTTACATCCGCTCCTGCCTTTACCGCATCTAGCGTTAAGTTTTCTATGGACCTACCATTTGGCATATGGTTTGATAGGTATTTTGACCTGGACCCCGACGGGGCCTTGAGAAATATCGCTCCTATGCGTGCCTTTGTTACGCCTCAGCTTATGTCTGGCTCTAACCGCGTTATCACCCCTAGAATCACAATGAACCCAATTCTGGCAGCGACAAACGACCTGGGACCCTGGGTCGTGAATGCCGCTGGACCAACGGCCTCCGGCACAGCTACATTTGGTTTCCAGAGAAAAATTGTCTATCAGCCTCGTGCACATACAGATACCCCTATATTATGGGGTTGGCAGTATAGCCGAGAGGCAAAACAGTACGCCATAAATAACAGGTTGACAGCTGATGTTATTCTGCCTACAACTGGCCAGTTACTTATGATATACTACCGGTTCTTCGACCCGGCCGCTGCTTCTGGTGGTGCTGCAATAGCGCTTAGTAACATTAAAAACATTTGGTTGCAGTATGGCTCTGGCTTATTCAAATTCCAGGATACTCCGCTGAGAGCTCAGCGACGCTTCCAAAGGATGCATGGCAATACACTTCCACCTGAAGGTATCGCCATACATGATATGGTTCTAGACGAGCAAGGCTACTCGTCTAATCAGAACGCCTTGAACACATTAGATACATCAAGCTGTAAAGTCCACTTTGACTTTAACAGCACTACATCTAACACTGCCTACGTCGTTATTGGTGTTGAGGCACTTAGGTATGTAGTTCAGCAGTAGGAGGATACATGGGCAACTACTATACTCCTTTATCTGGTAACGGTACACTGGTTGCAAACGGGCAGATACTACCTGTACCAATGTCAGGTCAGTTCTACCCTTCTCTTGCTAGTGCACCAATGTATAAAGGCTCTGGTCAACCACCGCCTACTGTACCGTTAAACTATATGCAGGGTTCTGGGGGAGCTGGTGATGCTGCTGCTGCAAAAGCAGCTTCTAACCCTTGGAGTCCTACACAGTCGCCTTTACCAATAGCTATATTCGCTCTGGTTGTTGGTATACTAGGTCTAAGGTACATTCACTGGAGGCGTTAATGCTAAACTGGGTAGCTACATTTGTAGTTATTATAGGTATAGTGGCTGTTATTATTGGCTGGCAAGGAACATATAAAAATGTATGGTCTATAGCCACTAACAAGCCACTACCTACACCCTGCCCTCCAGGTACATTCAGAGCTGATAATGGACAATGTGTACAGTCGTGGTTTAGTCAGTTGATACAGCAACAACATGGTACATCAGTATGACTAGTATAATATATCTATTAGGAATGAGTCTTGTACTAGTAGACTCTATAAGTAGTGGCAGGTTAAAGATATTCATGAATGGAGTATCTAGTACTGACCTTAACCATACTTTGAGTGAGTACCAGGACTCATTTATATTCATAGGTAGTCAAGTTATACTAGTTATTATTATGGCATCAATCTCTGCTAAAAACAGAGAAGCTGGTAAAATATTCTTATTCCTACTATTGGCTTTATGGACTGTATATGCCGTCAAAAACCCTGGTGGCATTCAGTGGTTCTTTGGGGTACTATCGGGAAAGATAAAACCGATAGGTCCTGCTCCAAGTGCAACTAATCAGAAGGGAGTAAATTAATGCTAAGTGGTATTAGCTGGAAAACTGTTGCCGCTACAGTAGTTATCCTGGTCATACTAGGATTTATTCTGGGTAGGAAAAGATAGATGATATGGAACGTTCACTGGCCAACTGTAGCAGCCAGTGTGGTGGTTCTACTATTAGTGCTACTGCTATTCTGGTTAGGGAGTAAAAATAGTGAAAGGAACCGTACTGGATATCGTCCTGTTACTGGTGTTGGCTAGCTTAGCTGTACTCATTGTTACTCATCCTGATGGCTTTGCAAAGGATGTTAGCAGTGTGGGCGGATACGCCATAGCACAAACCACGTTATTCACAGGCGGCACTCCCAACTTTAAGGGGTGATTTATGTGGCCATTCCCTAAGAAAAAAGGTACAGCACCTGATAACTATGTAGACATCACACTGGAACCTGGTTACCCTCAGGTGTTCTATCAGGTACACCAGTCTTACCCATGGCCTCCTGCCCCCGCGCATGAGCAGAGGTCTGCACTTGTAAACTGCTGGCAGGGAAATCAAATGCCAGGGTTTACCAACTCTATACCTGGAGTTCCTTTATCTGGGTATACATGGAACGTACCTACATCGTATGCGAACTACTTGCAAAACAAACAGTACAACGTTGGCTTTAATACTGGAGGTATGAGCTCATACAATACCAGCCTACTACAGCTTCAAGCGTTCCAGGCGTGGGCTAATAAGGCGGGGTTTAATGTCGGATCATAGTATACTCAAGCTAATGTTAATCATAGACATTGCTATACTAGCAGCTCTTATAGTGGACGCTCACTATAGCTACTGCATGTACCAGATTATGCAGAGTGGAGGTAAAAGGTAAATGACATCTGACGCAACACCTCAAGTTACCGTGAGGAATATACCTCAGGATAGCTATAACTCTAATATTGCTTCTGGTACAGGTGGAGCTCCTATCGCCGGGGGTGGTATTAAAGGTCATCTTCAAAGGAACTGGCCTATGTACACTGTTGGTTTAGGAGCTCTAACTATTTTGGTTATTATTTATATGAACGGTAGAAATAATAGCCTAAATAATAACCTGGGTTCTACTTCTGGCACAATGGGCAACGCTCCTGACCAGCTTTGGGGCTCACAACTAGACGCCGACCTTCAGCAACTTATGACTGTACAAAACACTCAAGTTGGCTTACTACAGCAGGTGTTAAATGGTCAAACAAACCCTTCTAATAATCCACCTGCTCCTACTACTAATGGAATATTCAATATAAAAACCTGGTTTAACCCAGCTCCTAAGAATACTCCTGGTATGAGTAACAACTTTTGGGTGTACTTTACAAAGCAGGGCGACACTGCTGCCAGTATAAACAGCAACGTAGCTCACTGGGGCTCAGACCCTAATAAGTTTATGAACTACAGAAATAATGCCGAAATTTTACATGGTATTGGTTACGATACTTCTAACCCGTTTGCACCACTACCAGCTGGGATTGCGGTGAGCGTATGACAGAACTACCAAACTTCCCTTTCGTAGACCAACTAAATAGTCCTACAAAAGATGGTAGGCCAGATGAAAATAAATGGTACAACTGTGTACCAGCTTCAGTGGTGGCGTGTCTACGGTACATAACTGGTAACAAAGACTATGTACCAGATCAACTTAAAGACCTGGCTTATGGGGAAAACTGGGTCAACCTAGGAACTTCAGCTTCAGAGTTTATTGACTACTGTGCAAGTCAGGGAGTTAGACTATACTCTGTAGAAAATAACTCATGTACGGAAGCAGTAAATCAAGCTCATAGACTTATAAAAAGTCCTATGAGCAGGCCAGTTATATTTACTCAGCAAGATGATTATTCATCAAACCCTAATTTCACACATGTATGTGTGTGGTTTGCTGAGGATAATGGTACTCTCACCTGTATGGACCCTTTTGGTTCAAAAAGAATAACATATAGTGACTCAGTCTGGATTAACAGGCTGAGGTCAACACAACTGTGGAGTGTAGAAAAAATGACCGATACTCCTGTAGTTCCCAGTGGTTGGCACGATGATGGTACAACTCTAGTTGCACCTAATGGTGTACATGTTGTGCTAGGCTTCAGAAAATTTGTATTGTTTAACAACTGGGAGTCTTCTAACATTCCTCTAGGCGTAGAGGAGTGGTCTGACCACGTTGACCCATTTGACACTAGCAGTGAACCTGGTAGTAACCAGTTCTTTACTAACTGTTCACTAAGGTATACTGTTAGTAACGGTGTTAGATACGGTCCTGTAGGTAGATACTACCAGGATGCCAATAACTCGCTAGTCAATGCTAGAAACCAGGCTGCTATATTGCAGTCTAAAGTTAACGCTCTCAACGCCATAGTTAGTAACGCTGATATACAAGCAGCGGCAGCTTCCTTAAGTAAACTAGAGGAAGATTTGAAAGGTGCTCTATAATGCCAGTACCAGGTCAGGACCAAATTAGCTTCCTACCTTCATGTGCTCAGAGTCCTGACATGTGGTACTGTCAAGGTGAGGGAGAAACATTTGGACAATCATTCAACGGCAACGTCGAGCGTGGAAACGACGTTGGAATGCCTTTCCACACAGCTATCACTGATCTTTTGGGCGGTACTGTTACTGACGCTAGTTATCATCCTTGGGGAGGGCAAGTTGGAGTACTTACTTCGCTGCCTGGTTACGGGTCATTCATTGAGTACTTCCAGCACCTCGACACCATCGACCCAGCTGTTCAAACCGGAGCCAGCCTATCCCCTGGACAACTCATCGGACTCTCCGGAGGACAGCTAAGTGGAGGGTTACACCCAAACGACCCACAATTTTCCAGTGGTCCTCATGTTGAGTTTGGTATAAATGCGCCGTGGATATCAGGCATAGGTCAGGCTAGCAATAAGTCAAACTTTAACTCACAGTTCATTATAGACATGGCCAGACAAGGTAAGCTACCTATGGGTTCTGGACAGCCAGGAGGTACGAATTTGCAAACATCTAATCTAGGCAGTCCATCTTTACCTCCTAACTTCTGGCCACAGTTTCTAGCGGGTGTAGACTGGAAGGACTTAAGTATTAGAAGTATGCTAATATTTGCAGGTGTTGTGCTAGCTGTTATAGGTCTTGTAAAGTTTGTATCATGAGTATAAATCTTGATCCATTTATTGTTACTGCTGGTGTAACACAAGTTATACCTATGAGTGAAAGTCCTATTCAGTTAAAAGGTGTAAAATTTACTAACAGGACGGTGTTCGATGTTACTTATAACGGTCCAGGACACCAGGGTGCTATATGGGTACCTAGCAATACAGAGTACTTTTTTAGTGACATGAATGCTAGTAACCCAGGGTTTATAAGTGTTACATCTTATAATACAACTAATGTAAGTCCTGCTCCAACTGGTATAGTTTTAGTAACACTATACTCAGTAGATGAAAAACTACCAGTTGGGACTTGGCCTGTTAGTATACCACAAAGTCAGGTACAAAGTAACGTGAACAATACAACACTCGTAAATACTGGTAACCCTTCGGGAACACAAGTTATACTAATAACACCTGCTGGTAGTTCAGGTCCCACATTTAGTTTTCTAAGCGATGGAACTCTAACTATAGCTACAGTAGTTGCGGGAGCACCGGCTAACGTTATACAGATTATACCAGGTGGTACTCCTATACTCAAATTAGGTCAAGGAGTTTCATCAGTAGAGATAGAAAACAACCTTAATGTTTTGAATAACCTATCAGTTTCTGGTAAGTCTTTTTTAGATGGTGGTTTAGCAAGTACTAATGGTAGTGGTAGTTTCATATTTAATAACAGTAACAATCAAAACTTAACGTGGACTACCAATGCTTCAGCATTTTTATCTTCCATACAAGGAAATAGTGACGGAACTGTAACTTACAATAGTAGTGGTTCTAACCACAAATTTCTTTCAGGTGGTAACACAGAAATTGCTGATGTAACTTCTGGTGGAATACTATTAAAAGGTGCTTTCAACTATGATACTGGAAGTACTGGACGTGTAAAGATGCAAAACGGTAACACAATACAAGCTATTTCCTCGTTTACAGGAGCAGCCACAGGCACATATAACCACAACTGTGGTCAAACTCCATTCTGGGTCATACCTATGCAGAACGTTGTAGGTAGTCAAACTATGGGATACGACAGTGTAACATCAACACAGGTTCATGTCACTAGTTTTAGTGGAGCAAGCTTTAAAGCTTTGTGTTTATCGTAGGTGATTTATGTTAGAACCTATAAATACATTGACTATAGTAGAAGAGAAGAAAGTTTTAAGAAAGTGTGAGTGCTGTAGGCAAATAGTAGATAGCAGTAAAGCTATAAATATTATGATAGTTGTAGGCAGCCCGGGCCACGAGGAAATGGCGCCTTTTCAGTGTCCAGCTGAGGAACACTGGGCTTGCTCTATAACATGCTGGAGCAAGGTTGCCCACGCATGTATAGATGAACACATGTCTCAGCTGTTACTAGATTTACACAAGGAGAAAGGACTAATATGAGTACACCTGTAGTTAGAAGGGAATTTTGGATACCGGCGAGCGCAGACTTTTCCCTAATACAAAACTACATCACTAGTGTAGTACCATTTGCAGACACTGGTACTGTACAATTTGACCAGGCAACAAGGTATAATGCATCAGGTTTTGTAGATCAGTACTACAAAATATCGACGCAGGCATCACCGACTAATGATGCATCTATACTAAGTGCTGGTAACACGTTTACATTAAGTAACCCAAGCCTAAACATACTCGTTTTCACTTACTCTATAAACGAAGGTGCTTAGTGTATGAAGTTAGGTAGTGAAATGATACACTTTTTGAGTAACGGTGGGTTTGGTAAGTTTATTATACTCGTGGTGCAGTTTATATACCTAATTGGTGCGGGTGGATTAGTAGGATACGAGATATTCAACAACCAAGCTCCTAACCAATTTCTACTAGCAGGAATAATGTACCTGCTATTTCACAGTGGTAACTTAGCACAGTTAATAACTAGTAAGAACGAAGATGCTGGACAAAACAAAACACCTAGCAAACAACCTTGAAAAAAAGGGAGATAAGTTTCTCACTATCTCCCTTCTAGCTGTAGCTGCTTTCCTTATTCTGGTGGCTCTTTTTTCACGTCCAATAATGAAGGCGATTGTTCTAGCCTGGACAATTCTTCCTTGAATTGTATGTGAAGGTTAAGTGTACCTTTAGTTACAAACATATTAAGAATGTCTATAAAAAACGGTACAAACGTGGCAGTGATTTTATGCCTACCAGTACTATCACCGAACTGAGCGGGGTTGTGAGATATATAGTCTGATAACAAGACTATATAATATATCCCGCTATCTTTATACTCCTTAATGCTATGCTCAATGTTAGGAAAATTTCTTTTCAGTACTATTGAGCAAGCTATAGCTTCACTCCTTGTCATTTCTTTTCCTTGCCAGACACTTGCGTGCATATAACAATGAGGATATCTAGCACAGTAGCTTCGTAGTAACTTATTTGTGGCTGGTGAAAAACACTATACATAATAGTATTCCATAACCACTGTGTTACTAAAGCAGACACTAAAGCAACGGGTACTGAGGAAAGTAAGTATAAGAATGCAGATAACGTACATCCCAAAAGTTCCATTTTTTCTTTCATTCCTCGTCGTCCTTTTCTAGATGCATTAACCTATCTAGCATGTCTTCCCTTTCCTCGTCGTACTCCCCTTCTGAAGAACTACGTTGTGGAAACCACACCCTAAGAATGAACTCAAATATAAGAATACCAACAAACAAAACTAAGCCAACTGCCAGCAAAGCTAAAAGTGCCATGTGGAACTCCTTTCAAATGAGAGGACTATCGACTGCCAGAGGAAGATTATTGAAAAAGTCCCTCCAGCGTTCCTGCTCCTCTTCTAAGTCTAAAACTGAAATGACATTTTTTGTGGGAGGAACTGTAGAGTAGTCAGTACGTATTTTATCGTACTTGAAAAACACCCAACCTTCTATGAGGAAGTAGTAGTTACCACTTTCAGGATGCTTCCAAACTTTAAGTCCCTGGTGCTTCAAATCAACCTGCTTATCACGAGGCAAGTTAGCATCTACTCCCCCATATTCAAAGCTTTTATCTCTTAGTTCCTCAGCTAAAACATCATGCTGGTGAGTGTAAATCACCAGCTGATTAGAGGGAGAGGGGCGTTTTATATGGACTCCGAGCTCTCTAAGTTTTTCGAGAGCTTCATCTGTGCAGTGTGTAAAGCCGAACTGCATAGTTCTTTATTTTCCCTTAGCCACTTCATAGCTCTACCAAATCCTGCTATACCGTTAAAGAGAGGGCTATGAGGTACAATAGTAAAACCAGGTGAAGTCAGAGGTATATCTGTATTTTCGAACACAATATACCCTGGAGGTTCTATATTTAACTCTAGGTCGAGCTGTAAGCAGACCTGCTGAAGTATAATAGTTTGCACTAAAGTTGCAAACCCGTTTGTACAGATTGTACAGTATCGGCAAGTACAATCCATATCGTAGTTCCACTCTAAAGGTAGGTCGGCGTGTAGGTAGTCGTCCTTGTGTACATCAACTCCAGAGCCCGCCGCTTTCTCGCACCGTGGGCAATGGTATATCGGTTTCTCCAGATGTACTTTTTTTTGCATGGGTGACCTCCGTGTCTGTATCGGGTGTTATCGATATAATCGCGTACAATCGATTATACGTACCACCAAACGAAGTTACGTGAATAATATCTTTGTTAAGGTGTGGCTGTACCTCTCCGAAAACTAGTTTCTTTTTATCACCAAACTCCTGCTTGAATAGTTGTACAGCCAGTGATCTTACAGCTGAAAGTATATTAGCACATTCAGCAGAAGTTACAAGTTTAGCTAGGGATATTTCATCCCCAGCTAAGAACTTCACAGAGATGTTGTAAAGCACTATTTCTTCACAGTCTCAGCATGTGCGCTGGTGGCAGCAGTCGGAGTATTAGCGGCAGCAGGTTTATTAAAAATGGACATAGCCTGGTTGTACTTAGCTTCGAAGTCCATTTTCAGCCTCTCAAGCCCCGATTGGTCAGTCGCCCGCAGAGTTTTAGCAATTTCGTTCGCCAGGGTGCCCAGTTCTTTCCAGTGCTGAATGGCGGAAGAATTGTCAGTACCGGATGCAATTTTGCCCTTAGTTTTTTCGGCAAGCTGTGCGTGGGCGGTGCTGTCCTTGACATACTGATTAGAAATTGACTCGTGCTTGTAAATGGCAGGGGTAACGCCAGAACCATTTTTCGTGAGCTTAACAGAGTGCTGTACTGCCTCCCAGCGGGTGCCAAAGCCGTCGTAGTGGCCAGTTTTTTCGTTGTGAACACGGAAAAGAAAATTTTTGCCGTCAGGGTAGCTTTTGCCCTCAGCAACTGCCTTGATAATGTCCTGTCTTTTCGTCTCGGTCACGGTAAAACCTCCTGCCAGTATAAGGCCCTGGCTGGCTCTATTTTATTATTCCCCACAGTCGGGGCTGGTAGCACTGAGTTTCCCCAGTGCCACGGGTCCTGATTGCGGCAGTGTTTCACGTGAAACATTATTTTTTCGTGTAGTACATGTCCCAAGAAAGTTCTCTAAATTTGTTGACACGATTATACACCATGTGTAAGAGCTGGTGCTGCTCATATTGGTCGAGGTCAGTCGTGCACTCAAGCATCCTCTCTATGCCGTAGATAAATTGTTCAAGAGGGGCAATTGCATCCCTAATAACCTGAACTCTTTCAAGTACAGTTTTTTCTACAAAAACTTCAGCAATAGCCTCAGCCCCGGCCTCAAGTTCCTCGGAGGAACTTTTTATCAACTCAATGTCCTTGGCAAAGCATTCACTGCAAATTTGTGAACCGTGAGCCGCTACATTTTGGCAACAATTAGAGCAAAGGTTTTCAGAACGTTCTAGGGACTCGTCAACCCCTGGTGCGGCAAAGGTCAGGTCAAAATTTTCCACTGTGAACTCCTTTTTGTTATTCGATTATTCCCCAATTCGGGGCCTCAGGGAATGATATAAAACCATTCCCTACGGTCCAGATTTAGAAAAACGAAGATTTTACCCAATCCGCAAAAAACTGTATTTTTCTATTGCAGTTTTCCGGTATGTGCACCAGGCCCTCATCACAAGAGGAAACCCCTACAAATGCTTTAATCTCGTCTTCCGTCATTTGTATAATGTTGGCAAGCAACTCATTGAGTATTTCCTCACATTTATGAGTTTGTTCATTATACATGGCGGTTTTGTCAGG
>CAYRVF010000088.1:0-22396 GCA_964427535.1 uncultured Ktedonobacterales bacterium | reverse complement strand
TGCCCTCTTCGGTCATGTAGTAGAGCATCGTCGCGTCGCCCGCGAGCTGCTGGATACCCGCCAGCCCATCAGTGTCGGCGTTGAACGCGGCCTTTAGGAAGCGGATCGCGATGGGGCTCTTCTCCAGAATCTCGCGCGCCCACTGCACCGTCTCCTCCTCAAGCCGCTCCAGCGGAACGACGGTGTTGACGAGGCCCATGTCGAGCGCTTCTTGCGCGCTGTACTGGCGGCATAGATACCAGATCTCGCGCGCCTTTTTGTGCCCCACCACACGCGCCAGGTACGTCGCGCCCCAGCCAGCGTCGAAGCTGCCCACACGCGGACCGGTCTGCCCGAAGCGGGCATTGTCCGCCGCGATGGTCAGGTCGCAGAGCAGGTGGAGCACATGCCCGCCGCCGATGGCGTATCCCGCGACCATCGCAATCACCGGCTTCGGCAGGTACTTGATGCTGTGTTGCAGGTCGAGCGCGTTCAGGCGGGGCACGCCGTCCTTGCCGACATAGCCACCCTCGCCGCGCACACGCTGATCGCCACCTGAACAGAACGCCTTGTCGCCAGCCCCCGTGAAGATGACGACGCCGACCTCGGGGTCCACACGGCACCGCTCGAAGGCGTCGATCAACTCATCCAGCGTCTCAGGGCGGAACGCGTTGCGCACCTCGGGCCGGTTGATGGTGATCTTCGCCATCCCCTCGGCCTTCTCGAAGATGATATCGGTGTAGTCACGAACCTTCTGCCACTCAACTGCCATGCTGTACTCCTTCGTCTGTGCTAGCGTATCGTCCCCACGACGCCGTGGGTCTCGCAAAACCGCAGAATCGCCCCGTCGAAAACAGACGGCTGCTCAAGATGGAGCGTATGCCCAGCCCCTTCGACGATCTGAAGCTGGGCGAATGGAAGCAGCGCCGCCATCTCACGGGCGATGGCCATGAACTTCGTATCGAGCGCGCCCGCCAGCAGCAGCACCGGCGTCCGTAGGCGCGGCAACTCCTCCCAGAGGGACGGCTGCGCACCTGTCCCGACGCCTCGCAGGCTGTTCGCCAGGCCCTCGGGACGATTCGCGAGCCTTTCCGCCCGCAGCGACGCGCGCACCGCATCCGGCAGTGTTCGCTGGCTCGCGAAGAGCGGCAGGCGCTCCCACCGATCGATAAACGCCGGGAGTCCGTCGCGCTCGATATCCTCCGCGAGCGCCTCATCGCTGTGCCGCCGCTGCTCCCGCTCGGCGGGCGATGCCAGCCCCGGCGACGCGCTCTCCAGCACAAGGCCACGAAAGCCGCCCGCGAGCGCGGTGTAGAGGGCGATGCGGCCCCCCATCGAATACCCCAGCAGCACAGCGTCTTCCGGTAGGACATCCAGGGCAGAGAGTGCCGCAAGAATGTCGGCGCGGCAGCGCTCGATGCGGTAGCGCTCCGGGTCAAGCGGGGCGTCCGACTGTCCGTGGCCGAGCATATCGAGCGCGACGACGCGAAGGCCCGCCTGGGCGAAAGTGTCGAGGTGACGCTCCCACCCGGCGGCGCTTCCGGTGAAGCCGTGCAGCAGCACCAGCGCTGGCGCCGCAACAGGGGGGCCGCGCAGCTCGGCGCCAAGCGTCACGCCATTCACGGAGAGGCGAAGTGTGGTCATCGCGCCGCCTCCGCGCCCTGTAGCACGCCGTTCTCATGGAGCGCGCGATCGACGGCGGCCCATAGCTCGCGATGCATCCGCACGTTGGTGTCCCGATCCGTGCGCACCTCGATCACGCGCAGTCCGCGCTCCTCGGTGCCTGCCCGCACGTCGGCGCGGAAGGCGTCCCAGTTCTGCGGACGCGAGAGCACGCCGCCATACATGCCCACAACTGGAGCGAAGTCCAACCCGGTCGGCGTGCCGAAGAGCCGCTCGAATGAGTCCGGGTGTTGAGCTTGTGGCAGGAACGAGAAGATGCCGCCGCCATCGTTGTTGACGAGAATCACGGTGAGGTCGAGACCATGGAGCCGAGCGGCCAGCAATCCGTTCAGGTCATGGTAGAAGGAGAGGTCGCCCAGCACGAGCACGACGGGCTCCTTGCGCCCACCGGCGGCGCTCACGCCCAGCGCGGTCGAGACGACGCCGTCGATGCCGTTGGCGCCGCGATTGCCCAGCACGCGCAGAGCTTTGCCCGCACTCCAGAGGAACGTGTCGGCATCGCGTACTGGCATGCTGTTGCCGACGAACAGTGTCGCGCCCTCGGGCAGCACCTCCGCCAGCTCCAGAAACACCCGTCCCTCGAAGGGGGGCTCGAACCGCAGCATGGCCGAGCACAGCGCCTGCCGCGTCGTCGTGTCCGCCCGCCGCCAGAGCGCCCGCCAGCCCTCGCGCTCCCCGGCATGGTCGACGCCCTGCTGGCCCAGTTCCCTGGCGAGCGCGGCACAGGCTGACGCAGGGTCCGCATGGACCATGACGCTGGCGAGCTGCGTCGGGTCATCCCACTGTCCGACGCCGTCGATGACGACATACGAGCAGGCACCGTGCCCCGTCAGATACTGCAGGAATGGCTTGGACGTCGGCATCGGCCCGATTCGCACGATCACCTGAGGCTCTGCCGTATGCACGAACGCCTCGCTGCGCAGGAATGCGTCGTAGCTCGCGATCGTGCCGTCTGACGCGCGCAGTGGTGAGAGCGCGTCGGCGAGCACGGGATACCCGGTCGCGGCTGCGAGTGCGGAGACTGCCGAAGACGCACCGGCTGAGACATGCGGCCCGACGACGATCACACCACGCGGTTGCGCACGCAGAAGCGTGGCGAGTGTCCGTAACACATCGTGAGACGGCTCTCCTGCCGCGACACTCTCCACGAGCGCGTAGGGCGCGCCATTAGGGCGCCCATACCAGGCGACCGGGTCACGCTCGGCTTCGGGCGGTAGCGGTCCAGGCACCGGCACGAGCGGCTCGCGGAAGGGCAGATTGAGATGCACCGGACCCGCTGGCGCTGCCTGCGTCTCCGCGACCGCCCGGCACGCGAGGGTCCGGATATAGCGCAGCGCGCCGTTGGTGGCCTCGGGCAGCGCCGCCTCGGCAAACCATTTGGCGTACGTGCCGTAGAGCCGGTTCTGGTCGATGGCCTGCGGCGCACCATTCTCGCGCAGCTCCGGCGGCCGGTCCGCGGTCAGCATGAGCAGCGGCACATGCGACATCTTGGCCTCGACGACGGCGGGAAAGAAGTTGGCTGCCGCCGTGCCCGAGGTGCAGACGAGCGCGACCGGCTTGCCTACGCGTTTCGCCATGCCCAGCGCGAAGAATCCCGCCGAACGCTCGTCAACGTGCATCCACACGCGCGGGCGCCCGTCCGCCGCGAACGCCATCGCGAGCGGTGTGGACCTCGAACCGGGGCAGATGACGACGTTACGCACACCCGCACGCCATAGCTCGTCGACGAACGCGCCGACATAGGCAAACAGCGCGTTCACCGGTGTGGGCCGCTCCGTGGCAGTGGACTCTTCCATATGCATCTACCGCGCGTCCTCGATTCCCAGCCCGCGCAACATCACCTGCAGTTTCAGAGCCGATTCGGCGTATTCGCTCTCGGGATCAGAGTCCCCGACGATGCCGCAACCAGCGAAGAGCGTCGCCCGCGTGCCCGAGACGAGCGCCGAGCGCAGCCCCACCGCGAACTCCCCGTCGCCGCTCGCGTCAATCCACCCGAGCGCGCCCGCATACCAGCCGCGCGACACCTCTTCGCGCGCCCGAATCGCCTCGACAGCCGCCTGCCTGGGCACCCCACCGACAGCGGGCGTGGGATGCAACGCCGCAACAACGTCCAACACGCTTGTATTCGGACGGAGCTCTCCCGCGATTTGCGTCCGCAGATGCTGCACGTTCGGCAGCCGCACGAGTCGTGGCGACGCATCGACGTCGAGATCGGTCACCAGCGGAGCCAGGCCCGCGCGGATAGTGTCGATCACCAGTTGATGCTCGCGCGCGTTCTTCCCACTCGCCAGCAGCTCGTTCCCGGCCGCGTTGTCGTGCTCGGGCGTGGTACCGCGCGGGGCCGAGCCAGCGAGTGCCATCGTCCGCACCCGGCCAAGCGCGACCCGCGCCAGCCGCTCGGGTGTCGCGCCGAGAAAGGTGCTGCCGCCACGTCGCACCGCGAAGACGTAGGCCGACGGGAACTGCCCCCGCAGCCGGTCGAGCGCGGCAGGCACGTCAAATGGCTGCTCTGCGACCACTTCGACACTGCGCGCGAGCACGACCTTGTCGTAAGTCCCCTGCCGTATCGCGTCCGCCATCTCCGCGACGCGACCTTTCCAGTCTTTGGCGGCGGGTATCTCGCGCAGGGCGGTGGGGCGTCGTCCAGTGGATTCGGTCCGAGCCTCGTCGTCCAGCGTCGCCCGTAGGGTGTGAAGCCGCCCCAGGAGTGCCGCCGCAACGTGCTCGACGTCGTCCTCCGCCGCGATCACCGCGTTCAGCGTGAGACTCGCGCGACGTTCGTTCACGCCGAACAGCAACTCGGGCACGAGAAGCGCGCCCGAGGGGAAGTTCCGCCAGATTGGTGATGGTGAGGCATGCGAATCAAACGCGAAGCCCGCGAAACACAGCGGCCCGCCAGGTACGGTTCCAGTATCGCTCGCATGGCGTGAGACGACGACGCCGTCTAGTAACGCCTGCCACTGTGTGGATGCCGCCGCGACACTCGCGCCGCTCCCCAGCTCACGTTTCGCCGCGCCGCCTATCCCCACGGCGCCCGCCGAACGCGCTGGCTGCTCCCAAAACCACAGATCACCGGCACACATGCGCTCGGCGGCGGCATACACGTGGACGAGATCGATCCACGGGATGGGCGCGACGAACGACGCGATGACCTCGTGACCGAGTGCGGCGGACCACTCCCGTGCGCGCGACAGTGTGTTCAGCAGACGGTGCCGATCGTTTTGACTGATCCACGTCTCGCGCTCAGCCGCGAACGACGCCGTGTCGATCACCATGCTATCCATGCTGTCCCCCACCCTGTCTACCTCGCGCTCGTCATATCGGAGGCTCTGACCTGCGCTGCATCCGGCGTCACGCCAATCGACCGCAGCAACAGCTCGCGTAGCGCGGGCAGCACGTCTTCGATGTTCGCGGGCTGGTTGGTGACGAGCCAGCGCACGACCAGCTCGTTGATCGCGCCAAACCATGCCCACGAGACCGTCTCGGTGTCGAACGGCGGTAGCAGCCCGGCTTCGACGACACGGTCGAGATGCGTCTGAATCATGCGCGCGAAGTGGCCGCGCGTTCGCATCAGCTTCTCGTCGAAACCGTGCCCGAGGCCGACCGCCTCGACGAGCAAAATCTTGCTGAGCCGCCGGTGCCGCGAAAACGTCTCGATCACGGTCGAGAGCGCCGCGTCGAGCTGGGCGATGGGGTCCGCCTCGGCGATGATCGCCCGATCGACCGCTGCCGTGAGCTTGGGCACCAGTGCATCCACCAGCGCGAGAAAGATTGCCTGTTTGTTCGGGAAGTGGAAGTAAAACCCACCCTTCGAGCTGTCGGAGACGCGGATGATGTCGTCTACTCCGGCGGCATGATAGCCCTTATCGGCGAACACGGTCTCCGCCGCGTCGAGGAGCCGCTGGCGCGTCGCATCCTTATCGCGCGGTGGGCGTGTCTCTCCTCCTGGCTTGTGCGTAGCTGTCTGTTCCATGCCCGTGCTCCTCTCGATGAACCCACGGTCGATTACAAACCGACGCGCCGGTCTGTTCGGATTGTAGGCCGCGGTTTCGTGGCCCGTCAAGGTGGTGGAGTGGAGTGGATGATTCCGGGCAGAGCTTTCGGAACGATCTGGGCCTGCTTGAATCATGCCCGGTATCTTCTCGTACGCCGGATTGCGCAAACCGGCCGAAAGTGTGTGGCACGGTCCTTGCTCTATGAGTGATTAGCTGCTTGTCTCCACGGGCGGAGGCGCAGCAGCAGGACGCTCAACCTTGTGGGCGGCAGCCGGAGTGAGAGCTGTCGCGGAAGAGCGCGGGGGCACTCGCCGGATGAGTCTCCCCAAGACCTATAAGGAGGGTTCTTCGCATGGGCATTCTCGCGTGGATCATCATTGGC
Organism: uncultured Ktedonobacterales bacterium; assembly: GCA_964427535.1. GTDB lineage: Bacteria > Chloroflexota > Ktedonobacteria > Ktedonobacterales > JADMIN01 > CAYRVF01. The sequence goes on along the minus strand of CAYRVF010000088.1, from coordinate 16,357 downwards.
GGTATCGCTGGCTGGCTGGCGAGTCTCGTGGTTCGCGGGACCGGGCTGGGCATTCTGGGCGATATCATTGTCGGCGTCGTCGGCGCCTTCATCGGTGGCTTTATCGTGAGCCTGGTGGGTGGCACCGGCTTTACCGGGTTCAACATCTGGAGCCTGATCGTCGCCTTCATCGGCGCTGTCGTGCTACTGCTCGTCGTGCGCCTGTTCGCGGGCAACCGCAGAACTGCTCGCGTCTAACACTGCATAGCCGCGACTCCAGACGTCGCGTCTCCTCTGTGGCCGCCAGGTAACTTCGCCTGGCGGCCATTTCTGTGTTAGTGTGGAGCATCCATGCCCGCTCCCTCCGTAGTACGGAGCGTAGGCATCTCGCCATGCAGTGACCGCTGGGGAGATATGCCGACCCCGGGCGGTGCGGGATACAATAGATGGTGACAGGTCACGCGCTCTGACAGATGCGCGCGAACCACTGATGCCGACGCAGCGAAGGAGGACACGCCCCATGCCACAGCCATTCAACTCGCTCTATAGCCACGGATTCGTCCGTGCGGCGGTGTGCGTGCCGTTCGTTCGCGTCGCCGATCCCGAGTACAATACTGAGCGTACGTTAGAACTGGCGCGCCGAGCGTCCGATGAGCACGCCGCGCTCGCGCTGTTCCCCGAGATGGGCATCTCAGCCTATTCGAATGACGATCTATTCCACCAGGACGCCCTGCTCGTCGCCACAGAAGACGGCATCAGGCGGATCGTGGCGGCGAGCCGCGACCTCGCCCCTGTCTTGGTGGTGGGGGCGGCGCTGCGCTTCGAGGCCAAGCTCTTCAACTGCGCAGTCGTGATCTATCGCGGGCGGGTGCTCGGCATTCTGCCGAAGACCTATCTGCCGAACTACCGCGAGTTCTACGAGAAGCGGCAGTTCAGCTCGGCCAGCGAGGCCGTGAGCCAAGAGGTGCGGTTTCTCGGTGAGCGCGTCCCATTCGGCAACGACATCATCTTCACCGCCGAGAACCTGCCGGACTTCACACTGCACGCCGAGATCTGCGAGGACGTTTGGACGCCCATTCCCCCCAGCACCTACGCCGCGATGGCGGGCGCGACCGTGCTTTGCAATCTCTCGGCGAGCAACATCACCATCGGCAAAGCCGAGTACCGCCGCACGCTTTGCGCGGGACAATCGGGCCGCTGCGTCGCCGCCTATCTCTACTCCGCGGCCGGCGCGGGCGAGTCGACGACCGACCTTGCTTGGGACGGCTACGCGCTGATCTACGAGAACAACGAGCTGCTGGCCGAGGCCGAGCGGTTCGCGACGCACGAGCAGGTGGTCATCGGCGACATCGACCTGGAGCGTCTCCAGCAGGATCGCATGCGACTGACGAGTTTTAACGACTCGGTGGGTGCATATCGCGACCAGCTTCGTGCGATCCGGCGGGTCGAGTTCCACTTCGAGATTCCCGCGGGGCCGGTGCCGTTGCGACGCGAGATTCAGCGCTTCCCCTACGTCCCCGCGAACGTCGCCGAGCGCGATGAGCGCTGCTACGAAGCCTACAATATTCAGGTCGAAGGGCTGTCCAAGCGGCTCCAGAGCACTGGCATCAAGCGTGTCGTGATTGGCGTCTCCGGCGGGCTGGATTCCACACAGGCGCTGATCGTCTGCGCCAAGACGATGGACCGCCTCGGGCTGCCGCGCGCCAACGTGCTCGCCTACACCATGCCAGGGTTCGCCACTAGCTCAACCACGCGCGCCAACGCGACCGAGCTGATGGACGCGCTCGGCGTCTCGGCCACCGAGATCGACATCCGTCCGTCGGCCATGCAGATGCTTCGTGACATCGGTCACCCCTTCGCGGGGGGTGAGCCCGTCTACGACGTGACATTCGAGAACGTGCAGGCGGGTGAGCGCACATCCCATCTCTTCCGGCTGGCAAACTTCCGTGGCGGGCTGGTCGTGGGCACCGGCGATCTCAGCGAGCTCGCCCTGGGCTGGGCCACGTATGGCGTCGGCGACCATATGTCGCACTACAACGTGAACGTCTCGGTGCCCAAAACGCTCATCCAGTATCTTATTCGGTGGAGCATCGAGACCCATCAGTTCGACGAGCGCACGGCGAAGGTCCTGAGCGCCATCCTCAATACCGAAATCTCGCCCGAGCTCGTGCCAGGCGACGTCAGCGATCTGCCAGGGCAGAGCACCGAGGCTGTCGTCGGCCCATATGAGATGCAGGACTTCAATCTCTACTACATCAGCCGCTATGGCTTCCGGCCAAGCAAAGTCGCGTTTCTCAGCTACTCCGCCTGGCACGACACGAACATCGGCCCGTGGCCGCAGGGCTTCCCCGACGAGCGCAAGCGTGCCTATGACCTCGCGGAGATACGGCGCTGGCTAGAGGTGTTCGTTTACCGCTTCTTCAAGCTCAGCCAGTTTAAGCGCTCGGCGTTGCCAAACGGGCCGAAAGTCGGATCGGGTGGCTCACTCTCGCCACGCGGCGACTGGCGAGCGCCCAGCGACGCTGAGGCCCAACCCTGGCTCGACGAGCTGCGCGAGCACGTCCCTCCACATGATGTCTAACAGGCAGTGACAGACCTGTGCGTGACCTCCCAGGCGTGTTTCACCGTAGAGTCTGGGAGATCGCGCCACCGTCTGTTCCACATACAGCTCCGCCCCGCTCCCCCATTGGAGCGGGGCGGTTACGTACGGGCCAATCTCATACGGAGAGTACAGGCTCGCCACCCTCGCGTGTGTGCGCCATCAAGTGAGGAAGCTGTCCAAACGCGACAACCCATTCCTGTCGGGCGATCGCATCAAGATATGGCCACGCGCGCGCGGCACTGCGATACGCGCGAAAATGGCTGAGGTTCTCCTCGCCAAGCGCAGTCCGGGCGAGCAACGCACGCTGCGGATCGCGTTTGGCCAGATCCGCGAGTATGTGGGCAAATTGCTGATCCAGCCAGAAGAGCCCCAGACGAAATGTCGCGGCGAGTGGCTCAGCTTGCCGACCGTCGGCGGGTAGCCGGTTGACGTCACGCGACGGCGGGGACACCGAGAGCGATCGCGCCTGGTTCGAGAGAGCATTGATCCACGAACGCAGGTCTTCCCATCCCATCTCAGAGCCGAATAGGGCCGTTGTCTGCCAGCGTGTGAGCACGTCAGAGAGGGTCTGCACGCTTTCAGCGTCTTGTGCCGCAGGCACATCGAGCATCCAATGCATGTCGGGCCTGCCAGTGACTCTGGCTCGCAAGTCACCCGCAATGCACGCTCCGATCTCGCCGTTGGGATAGCCTGGCGTGCGTCCAAGAACAGCAACGCCATATACGAGATCAAGCAGCCGGGGGATCAGTTCTACCAGTGAGCGCAGATCGCCGAGCGTCTCACGCATGAGCTGCCCACTCGATGTCATAGCGATGAGCAGGTTATCGAGCAGATGTTCGCTCGAGTGATCATCAAAAAGCACGTCGATATAGCCCCGCGGCAGAACGAGCGCCACACGCGAGGTATCCCACGCGGCCAGCACTTTGAGCGCGCCCAGCACGTCAAAGAGCGCCTCGGCTTCCGCGTCTGACGGTCTGTATGGGAGCCGCAACACGCTGACCCCCGTAATCCGCGATGCCGCGACGACACGCCTCAGTGCGCTCGCCAGCGAAGGCGACACCTGCGCCTCAAACTCCTGCGCCGTCACAAGAAGCAGGCACGAACGCCCCGGTCGTCGCGACGGCGAATACGTGCCACGCGTGATGCCAAGGGGTGTCGGAATCGAGATGGTGAAAGGCGCGGAATGCATACGGCGTCACCTCCTTTGCCTCGACGCGAATGCTCGTGGACGCTTAGCGACCTTTTGTGTTCTCCTGCGGATCGAGTCTCGCTACTCAACTGCAGGCAAGCGGATGGTGAAAACTGTACGTCGTCCCGCATTCGACGCGACCTCGAAGGAACCGCCATGCAGCTCAACAATCTGTTTCACGATGTAAAGCGCGAGCGTAATCCCTTCATTGCCTGAGTGTAGGTCACGACCAAAGGAGTTCCGCAAAGAGACCCGCGAAATATCTGCTTGCGAAATCGGGGGGCCGGAGTCATGCACCTGAAGCTCAATTTCATTGAGCACCTTCCGCAGGCGTACGTCAACCGTCGGCGCGGAATCCGACCGGGCCACCGTGCTCGCGACGAGATCATAGATCGCGTGCCGTAGGCGCTGATCATCCGCACGCACGTAGAGCGCCTCGTCATCATTCGTAAGCCGGATGACGGGCAACTCTGAGAGATATTGCGCCTCCCGCACAACCTGCGCGACGATGGGGTTCAGCTCGGTACGCTGCAACTCGAGGGTGAAAGTTCCGTTCTGCAGCCTCTGCGCGTCGATAAGGTCCTCGACGAGATGGATCAGACGGGAGGTCTGAGATAACGCCCCATCCACGTAGCGCAGCTCGCGTGCGTCGGGGCGCTCTGCCTCTATCTCGCGCTTGAGCATCTGCAGAAAAGTCTGGAGCGGTGTGAGCGGTCCGCGCATCAAGTAGCTCGCCACCGCGATAAACTCGTCTTGCATCTGCCGCAGGCTACGATCCGTGATGTCGCGAATCACGACCATGCCCCACTCTGTGCGTCCATGGCTGTCCGCGATGGGCTGCCCGCTTGCCTCGAACCAGCGCTGCTCGCCGTTCTCCGCGGTCAGGGAGAACTCCATGAGGAACGTCTCGCCCCGCGTGAGACGCTGTTGCGGCATATGTTCTGGAGGAATTGAGAAGCCCTGAGGATCGGTCAGGTTGGTGAACGCACTATGCTCGCCGAACAAGCGATCGTACGCCGCGTTAGAAAGGAGTCTCGCGCCTCGGCGCGTTACCACTAGCACGGCATCGGACATCCCCGAGAGCACCGCCTGAAGCCGTGCGCGCTCATCCTCGCTAGCGCTGCTGAGCTGCTGCAGCTCGGAGCTCCGCGCCTGCAAATCATCGTTGGTGGTGTTGAGTTCCTCGATCGTCGACTGCAGCTCTTCATTGAGCGTCTCCAGCTCCTCATTGGTGGCCTGCAGCTCTTCGTTGAGGGTCTCCACTTCTTCCATTGCCGCTTGGGTTTCCTCGGTATCGACGACCAATTCTTCGGTACTCGACCGCAGTTCGTCATTCCTCGCCGTCAGTTCCTCGTTCGCCTTGATAAGTTGTTGGTTTGTCTCGGTCAAGCGGGCGAGTTGGGCATCACGACTATCGGTAGCGTCCTTGAAGTTGCGCCGCGTCGTGTCAAGAGTGCTCTCCGTCTCGGCGAGCCGCTGTTGCGACTCTCGTAGAGCGTTCACGACGGCTGTTACATCTTCGATCACGACCATCACCGACTTGACGAGGGTGCGCTCACCTTCCTCCGTTTGAGGGAGGCAGGTAATGCGCAGCACGCGTTCCTCTGCCGATGCCACACTCTCGACCTCAACCTCATCGATGACGCGCGGCTCGCCGCTATGGATCGCGTTGTCGACAGCCTCACGCAGTGCGACAGGCGGAATGCCTCGAACCAGATGAATCATGTCTTCGCCCAGCGCCGGACCATGTATGGAAAACATGCGCCGCGCCGCCGCATTGATGGACTGAATGTCGTAGCGTTGGTCCACGACGACCACGCCTACGGGCAATTGTGAGAGCAGTTTCTCCTCGAGATGCCGGGTGCGCTGCTCGGCGCGGAACTGATCGCCTACGGCAGGCTGGCGTCGCAACAATGATAGACGCTGCGGCAGAAGCGGAGCCACCTGATGCGCGGGCGCGGGTGACGCCAGCAATCGATCTCCCTCTCGCCGGAAGACTTTGAGCGACGAATTGACGGGGGTGAAGTACTCGATCACGGGACCGGGCGTCTCCGATTTGCCAAGCACGAGAATGCCGCCGCTGCGCAGCGCATAGGCGAACAGCTTGAGCGTGCGCACCTGAAGCTCGGGTGTAAAGTAGATCAGCACATTGCGGAACAGCACCAAATCAATGTTCGGGAACGGCGGCCGGCCCCCAAGATCATGTTGCCCAAAGACAGTCATCGTGCGCACACGCTTCTTGATCTGGTAGTTCCCCTCGTCTCGCGTGAAATATCGCGCGACCAGGTGCTCCGGCACGTGGGCAATCGCCGACGCCGGATATATGCCACGTCGCGCGAAGGCAATCGCATCGTCATCCGCATCCGTCGCGAAAATGCGGACATGGAATTGCTCAGCCTCTCTGCCGAGCACTTCATTGATCAAAATGGCGAGCGAGTACGCCTCCTCACCAGTCGCAGTACCCGCCGACCAGATGCGGAGCATGTTGCCACGCCGGCGTGCCGCTGTGATCAGCTCGGGCAGAACCTCCGCTTGCAGGTACGCGAAGAGATCGGGGTCGCGGAAGAATTCAGTAACCTTGATAAGAAACGTGTTGATAAGCTGTTGATATTCCTCGGGGTGGCTGCGCAGATACTCCATATAGCCGGCAAGGTTGCTGGAATCAGTCGCTGCGATACGCCGCTGGAGGCGGCGCATAATTGTCGGTGTCTTGTACCTCGAGAAGTCGATTCCGGCGCGACCTCGCACGTCCTCCAGGATGGCATCGACCAAATATTGTTCGTTCGGACGTGATGGCACAACCGAGCCATCGAGCAGCTCTCGGAGCAAGGGCCCTATCCGTTCCGGCACGGCGATGATATCGACGGTCGTCGGCGCGAGGGAGACTGGCATGCCGGGGAATGCCGCGGTATCGGGATCCTGAATAATGACCGTACCGCCAGCCTTCTTCACGGCCCGCGCGCCCGCCGCCCCATCTGACCCGGATCCGCTCAGAATCACGGCGATGACTCGCTCGCCTAGCGCCACTGCGGCGCTGCTAAACAGCAGGTCGACTGACGGCTTTGGATGCCGTTCGGTGGTGCCCTTGGAGAACCGGACCGATGTCGGCGTGATCTCGACGTTGCGGTCGGGAGGCACGACGTAGATGATCCCCGGCTCCAGCGCTTCGTCTCCCTCGCTGACGACACGCACGGGAAGGGTGCTCCGCCGCGAGAGCAATTCGGCGAGCTGGCTCGAATGTGCGGGGTCGAGATGCTGGCCGATGACGATCGGCGCGCTGAGTTCACGCGGGAGGTTCGACAGCATCGCCGAGAGAGCCTCAATGCCCCCGGCGGAGGAGCCAACGACTACGAGATGCTCAACCGACTGAGCGCGCTTTCCGGATGGCATAGGTATCCCCCTTCTCAGGGTGAGACCACTCCGCGCTGCCCTGGCTCGCGCTTCAACGCAAGGAGAGGAAATCTCGACATCCCCACAAAGGCAGGCTCATCTGCTTTAAGCGGAAGTATATGCTCGCGTGCCGGGCCCTGTACAGGGCGGGCTTAGATCATGCCAGACGCGACACCAAGCGAAGCGAAGCAGTCTCTGACGCGCGCCCTGGCAGCCGGATGATACTCGCATCCCATGCCACATATGTGCCGTAAGCTTGCACCCAAGAAGCCGCTGGTATAGGTCGTGCATATGCGATACGCCGAGATGGAGTTGAGGATACGCCACGGCTCCGCACGCCGAAAAGGGGTTTTGAAAGCACAAAATGGATGCTCATCACGGCCACGACATCATTGTAGTGGGCGCGTCAGCGGGCGGTGTCGAGGCGCTGATGTCGGTGGTCAGTGGCCTGCCAGCCAGACTCCCGGCGACCGTGTTCGTGGTGCTGCACATGCCACCCACGTCACACAGCTACCTCCCCGAGATTCTCAGCCGATCCGGTCCGCTCACCGCTACCCAGGCGCGAGACAACGAAGAGTTCCATCCCGGTCACATTTACGTCGCGCCTCCCGATCATCATCTCCTGGTGATGCAAGGACACATGCTTGTCAGGCGTGGGCCGTACGAGAACCGGCATCGCCCCGCCGTCGATCCGCTGTTCCGCTCCGCCGCCGTTGCCTACACGACGCGCGTCGTGGGTGTGGTGCTCTCCGGAGCGATGGACGACGGTACCTCCGGACTACTCGCCATCAAACAGCTGGGGGGCATCGCCATCTGTCAAGATCCAGCGGAAGCGCTGATCGCCGACATGCCCGCGCACGCACGCGAGTTCGTCGATATCGATCATGTCACAGGCGCCAATCAGATCGGGCAACTGCTCTCGCGTCTCGCTCACGAGTCAGTCGCCACAGGAGATGTCGCAGTGCCGCAAGAACTTGAAAACGAAGTCCGCGTCGCCTCGGGCAATCCACAGTCAATCGGCACCCCACCTACCGGTTCGCTGACCGTCTATGCCTGCCCGGATTGCGGTGGGCCACTATGGGAGCTGCACGAAAAAGAGCTCCTCCGCTTTCGATGCCGCAATGGACACGCCTTGACGGCAGACAGCGTGCTCGAAGGCTCGGGCAGGACCGTCCAGGAAGCGCTCTGGGTCGCGCTCAATACGCTCGAAAACAGCATCCTCGTCGCCCAACGTCTGGCACGAGACGCGAGGGCGCGTGGACTCCCATTGACGGCGGACCGCATGGAAACAAAGGTAGTGGACTCGCACCGGAGCGCCACCATCATACGGCAGGTGTTACTCGCGAGAGGTGCCGAAGTCGCCCCGAGAGCGGGTCCGACCCCTACGTCGCGAGACTCCGCACCAAAGGGCAGCGACGAGGTGCCCGAGCAGACGGATGCGGGCAACTGAGCATACGGAGCGCGGACGGAAGAAAGCGTCTTCCCCCAGAAGCTGTACAACATCACAGCCGCTGGGGGAAGATACGTTTCCAAAATCGAAACATGTAAGCGCGTCCTGCGCTCCTACGAGACATCCCTGCCCCGTCCACGGTAGAAGCGCGGGCGTACGTGCGGCGATCTGGTTCGACGGGGGAAACCGAAACAGTTCCGGCAGTACGCCTCGCCACTCCGACAAGGTGCACACCCGCACAGAGTATGCCACCATGTCCGGACACAGAACACGACATTGCCCGTCTTTATCGGCGTTCATGACGCCTACTGACATAGATGTCCGGTCACAGTGACAGTCCAGCCGGGCCGTGCGGGCCACGGATCGAGCGCGCGGGCGGAAGGTGTAGTGCCAGGGCGTCCCATCCGACCTACGGGCGAGCCGCGCCCACGGCCCAGTTCCCGGACCCGCTCTTCTCTGGGGCGCTCGCGGCGAGCGGGCAACTGGAGTTGCCAGTAGTTTGTGGCTATAAGAAGAACCGCCTGCGCCGGTCGCTCCTAGAGATGAGAGAGCACCATACCGCCACCACGAATCAGCATCTCGCCCGCGATCAGCACCATCAACGGAATGAACAGCTTGCGGATCGTGTTATTCGAGAGCCTCGCCAGCGTTCGCGCGCCAATCGTCGCGCCCGCCAGCACGCCCAGCGCCACCGGCGCCGCGACGAGCGGGTCGATATACCCCCGCTCGAAATACAGCCCCGCGCTGGCCGCCGCCGTCACGCCGATCATGAAGTTGCTGGTCGTCGTCGAGACTTTCATCGGCAGGCGCATCGCCGTATCCATCGCAAGCACCTTGAAGGTGCCGCTGCCGATGCCCAACAGCCCTGAGATGAGCCCCGCGACATACATCATCGAGAAGCCAAGCGGCACGCGCGTCACGTTGTAGGCCACTTCACGGCCCAGACGCCGATCAGGATAGCTGCCCGCGAGCGACAGCGCTGTCGCCCAGCGGTCGTTCCTGACGCCGTGGGGCAGCTCCTCGCCGATCCGTACGATCAGGGGTGCCGCCGAGATGAGCAGCACGAGGCCGAACACGACGAAAAGCAGCCCTTGCGGCGCGACAAAGGTCAGGAACGCGCCTGTCAGCGCGCCGAGTGTGGTCGCAATCTCGAGAAACATCCCGACGCGCAGGTTGGTGATGTGATCGCGCACGTAGGCCGCCGCCGCGCCGCTGGAGGTCGCGATCACCGAGACAATTGAGGCCCCGGCCGCGGCGTGGATATCGAGGCCAAACGCGAGGGTTAACAGCGGTACGACGAACACGCCGCCCCCCAGCCCGACGAGCGCCCCCACCAGTCCCGCGCCGATAGATGACACAAATACCAGCACGAAGAAGAGCAGCTGTGGCTCAGTAGGCATCTTACGCGCCCCCCGCGCCGAGCACAAAGCTCACCACGATAATCAGCAGCACGCACGAGGTGATGACGACATACCGCCAGTCGCGCTCCAGTCCGAACGCGACGATCGAGACCGCCACACGCACGACAGGAGTCGCAAGTAGCACGAGCAGGCCCAGCGTAATGATCGCGAGCGGATTGCCCTGCTCGAGATCAGTGATCACTTGCCCGAGCGTATGCGGATAGTCTTGATACAATGGCGCACTGCCGTAGCTTGCGAGGTACTCACGGTAGAAGTCGACTACCCCCGCCGTGATGATGGCCGCGCTCAACAGCACGCCGCCGCGCAGCACGTTGCTGATGATGAGCTCCGCGCGCTGGACGAGCTCGTCACGGTCGCGCGCGCCTTCCGTTGCTTGTTGCTCGAGTGGCTGCTCTTCTGACGGAGCTACCTCTTCCTCGGAGTCCGAGACTCGGCCGGACATAATGAGCTCCTTCTTCCGTTACAGCGCTCCCTCAGGCGCGTCTGATGGGTTGAGCAGATCGACCGCATAGGTGTAGAGGTCACCGCGCGCCAGGCTGCGCCGCCACTCAACAGCGCCCTCGCCCGCGAAGCTGGTGCGCTCCACCTCGAAGACCGGCGTCCCGGTTGGAACACCCAGCAATTGCGCCTCATAGCCAGCGACAGCCACGGGACACAAAGTCTCGTGTGCGTGTGTCACGCGCACCGAAGCGGCATCCTCCAGCAGCGTGTAGAATGACTGCTCACCTCGATCCGCCGCTCCTGAGGCAGGCGCTGCAAGCACGTCGGGACACAACGCCGCCGGAAAGGTGAGCGTTTCGAGCGCGAGCGGCGTCCCGTCGACCAGCCGCAGCCGTAGCAGAAAGCCGACCTCCTCGGGAGCCGCACCCTCGAGCGCCGCGCACGCCTGCGCTGCCAAGGTGTCGTGAGCGCTCAGCCGGCCCCGCGCGAGCACAAGGGTCGTGAGCGAGGCACCGCGGCTGGCCATCTCGTGCGCAAGGCTATAAAACCGTGAGAGACTCTGCCGGATCGGCGGACGGCGCACGAGGGTGCCCTTGCCGCGCGTGCGCTCGATCATCCCCGCCCGCACCAGCGCATCGAGTCCCGCGCGCACGGTCTGGCGGCTGACGCCGAATTGCCGCGCCAGTTCAACCTCCGGCGGCAACAGCGTGCCCGGCGGCAACTCCCCGCGCTCGATGCGTCCGGCCAGCGTGTCGCGCACATGGGCGTGGAGCGGCTGCCGCGCTACCGCCCGCACTCCACCCGCGCCACGTATGTGCCGCGTCGAGAGCGGAAGAGCCCGGTCGGATGCCATAGAAACACTGCCATTCCAATTGTACGTACATTTACTCCTATGTACGAATATAATGCTGGGCTATGTGTCAGCGCAAGGGGAGAGACGTCCCCGCCACCTGTACGTGGTGGTTGCACTCTTTGCGCCGCGAGACGCTCGGGTCGCGCCCATCGGGTAGGTCAGACGACACTGTGCCCTCCGTATCGTTCTACGGAGGGCACAGTGTCGGTCTTCGCGGCGAGCATCAGGAGCGGTGTCTCAGGCGCGTTTCTCCACTTTTTCGAGCTGCACTGCCGACTCAGCGGTGAGCACGATCTCGTCCAGATCGCTCCCGATGGCCGACTGCACAGCCGCCATCACGGCGCCTTCGACCAGCGGCGCGTCGGCAATGCGCACACGCGACCGCTGCGGCTCGTTGAGCTGTTCGAGCGCCATTTCGGCGACGAGGCCCGAGCTGCCGAGATCCACCAGCAACAACACACCGTCACCGGAATCAGCCTGCTGAATGGCGTTGAGCACCTTCGGCAGGGAGGTGCCGAGCCGCCCGTCGTCGGTCCCACCCGCGGGAATCAGCCGTACGTCGCCCTGGGCCATTTGCTGGGCCAGCTCGACGACACCCTCGGCGAGCTGTGCACTGTGTGACACGATAACCAGCCCAACCGACATATGCGCCTACTTTCCGTCGAGCATCGTGCGCAACAGAAGTGTGACCGACGTCGCACCGGGATCCTGGTGGCCGATACTGCGCTCGCCAAGGTAGCTCGCGCGCCCCTTCGTCGCCAGCATCGGGATTGTCGCCTTCATGCCTTCTTCCGCCGCGTCGTAGGCGGCACGCAGGGCGGGCTCAGCATCCTCTCCCGCCGCGACCCGCGCCTGATAGGCTTCGACCGCCGGAGCAAGCGCATCGACCATCGTCTTTTCGCCGCGCTGCGCATGGCCTCGCGCCAGAATCCCCTGCAATGCGGCGTCGAGCGCGGCGCCGATATCGGTCGCGGCGATCTCCTGCTTGCCTGCGAGCGCCATGCCCGCGCGTAGAAACGCCGTGCCGTAGAGCGGGCCACTCGCGCCCCCAACCGTCGAGACGAGCGTGGTGCCGACAGTCTTGAGGATGGTGCCGATATCGGCCTCGGCCACCTCTGGCAGCTTGGCGACGACGGCGTTGAAGCCGCGGTCCATATTTGTGCCGTGGTCAGCGTCACCGATCGCGGAGTCCAGGTCGGTCAGATATTCGCGCTGCTCGTGCAGCACATCCGCCGACCGGCGCAGCCACGCCACCACGCGCGCACGATCCGCAGGCATGTTCCGTTCCCCCTCTAGCTTGGCTGCCGTAGCGTGCTCTGTTCGACGCTCACGCCCGCCTCTAACCCCTCGGCCTCGATGTGATGCTGCTCGTAGCGAGCGTACTCCTGCACCTCACTCGCCACGTGCTCTGGCGACCATCCGAGCTCAGTGGCGAGTCGCTCCGCCACCTCCTGGGCGACTCCGGCACCGCGCTGCGCGTCTTCGAGCTCGATGCGCGTGCGGCGCGCGAGCACGTCGTCGAGGGTCAGCGCCATCTCATAGCGGCAGGCGAAGACCAGCTCGGCCCGCAGATACGGCAGATCCGGAAGGATACGCTCGCCCAGCTCTGGCGACTCGTTGACCAGGTCCAGCACGACCTCCGCGTTACGGCCGTAATTCCACAGCAGATGCTGCACGGTATCCTCGCCAAGGCCGCGCTGCCGCAGCTCAGTCTCCAGCCCGCTGCGCGCGACGTTCCACCCAATGGCGCCCGAGAGTGGCAGCGACTGCGTGGGATGCGCGATCGGCATCGCGTCTCGCTTCGCCAGCACGTCGACGGTGTCTTGCGCCATGCGGCGATACGTCGTCAGCTTGCCGCCGACGATGACGACCATACCGTTCGGCTCCTGCAGCACCACATGCGTGCGCGAGAGGTTGGCGGTCGCTTTCTTCTTCGAGCGGACGAGCGGACGGTAGCCCGCGTAGACGCTCAGAATGTCGTCGCGTGTCAGGTTGACATCCATGTAGCGGTTGACGTGGCGCAACAGATAGTCGATGTCGGCGGGCGAGGCCACGGGATCGTCGAGCTCGCCGGTGCCGGTATCCGTCGTGCCGATCACCGCGCGCGCGCCCCACGGGATGACGAACAACAGGCGCCCATCCTCGGTCTCTGGCAGCACGACGCCCATCTCGTCGAGGCCCACGCGGCTACGCTCAACCACCAGATGCACGCCCTTGCTCGGCGCGATCGCCACGTCGGACTCATCGCCGGTGAGCGCCGTCACATTCTCGGCGAAGATGCCTGCGGCGTTCACGATATGGCGCGCATGCACCGTGCGCTCCTGGCCGGTCAGCACGTCGCGGATGCGCGCGCCGGAGAGCTTCGTCCCTGTCCGCTCGAAGCCGACGACCTCGGTGTAATTCGCGACCATTGCGCCGTGGTCGGCCGCCGTCCGCAGCACGGTGAGTGTCAGACGCGTGTCGTTGGTCTGCGCGTCCCAGTAGAGGAACGCCTCTTTCATGCCCGCGCTCTTCAGCTTCGGCGTCAGCCGTTCTGCCTCGGTCACGGGGATGCGGGTGTGCCGCGAGACCGCCTTACCGCCCGCGAGCACGTCATAGAGGGTCAATCCGGCCGTCAGCATGAGCCCGAGCCCGCGCCCACCAGGAGGTGTGAAGGGCACGCCAACCGGGCGTTTCGCATCTTCGTAGAGGGGGAGCACAAATCCGAGTGGCTGGACGAGAAACGGCGCGTTCTTGATCAGCAACCCACGCTCGACGAGCGCCTCACGCACCAGCGCGAAGTCGTACTGCGGCAGATAGCGGATACCGCCATGCACGAGCTTAGTAGACTTGCTGCTCGTGCCGCTGGCGAAATCCGACTTCTCGACGAGCGCCACGCTATACCCCCGGGCTGCGGCGTCGAGCGCGACACCCGCGCCGGTTATTCCGCCGCCAATCACCAGCACATCGACTGCTTCCTGACCCAGACGCTCGAGCACAGCGTTGCGGGTCGTGGCACTAAACGGTTTCATAGGTAGTCCTCTGCCACTTCTGCGTCGTCGCGGCGTGGTTCGTCACGTACCGGCGCGCCCCGGTCGAGGTGCGCGGCAAGCCAGTTCGTTGCGCTGAAAATCGGGTTCCCGATGCGACACGAAACTCGCGCCGCACCGGGAACCACACGACGTGAACTATTGGCGGCGGTCGGTCGGAATGTCCGCGGTGCGCCGCTCGGTCACCGTGCGACCTTCCTCGACGACACCTGGCACAGGAGCCACGCGCGCCTCGAGGAGACCGTGAATCGTGTAATCATAGACAAACGCGCCGATCGTCGCTCCAATCAGCGGACAGATAATCGGCACCCAGAAGTAGCCGTTGATGCCCGGAATCGCGACCGAGCCCCATCCGGCGACCCAGGCAAACAGGCGCGGGCCAAGGTCACGAGCTGGGTTGATGGCATAGCCAGCGTCCGCGCCGAACGACATGCCGATCACCACCACGATCAGGCCGATGATGAACGGCGCGAGGTTCGCCTGTGGAGGCGCGTTGCGCACGTCGACGATCGCGAAGATCAGGAACACCAGCAGCGCCGTGCCCAGAATCTGGTCGAATACCGCGCTGCCGACGCCGACGTTGATGAGCACGGTTCCAGCGGCGTTCGAGACGTTACCCGGGCTGGTGAAGAACACACCCGCGTCGGCCGCGCTCGCGGTGCTGCCGCGCGTGATGTGGTTGATCGACTCAAATCCATCGAAGCCCGCGCGGTACTCCAGGAAGAGCAGGAACGCGGCGACGAACGCCCCGGCGACCTGAGCCAGCCAGTACCACGGCACCTTCGCCCAGGCGAATCCACGCCGCAACGCGAGGGCTAGTGTCACCGCCGGATTAATGTGCGCTCCTGTGAGCGTCCCGGCGACGTAGATGCCCATCGTGACGGCGAAGCCCCACGCGAACGTGATCATCAGGTAGCCAGCCGACCCGGCCTTGTTGAAGAGCACGACCATTGCGACCACGCCGTCGCCGAAGAGAATCAGGATCATCGTGCCCAGGAACTCGGCGAGCATCTCACCACCAAGACCCCGGCGGCTCAGAAACGTATTGTCCATGAGCTCTGGTCCTCCACCGAACGCCGGGAGCGCCCGCGCTTCCCGGCAGAACTTTGAGGCTCCCGCGGCGGTTCAGCGCGGCGGGAGATTCGTAAATAATGAACAGATTCCAGGTGCCGCGACCCCATGTGCCCCGGCGGAGTCGCGGCGCGTTCGTCGCACCGGCTATCACGTCGAATATGGCGGATTGCCGGTGCGCCTACGGGGACTACTGCCCTGACGTCGACTCGGCGCCGACGGCCACTGCTGCTGCTGCTTCCTCCTTTGCCCACTCGCGGGAACGCTCGACCGCGCGCTGCCACCCGCGGTACAACCGATGGCGGGTCGCGTCGTCAATCTGCGGCGAGAAGACGCGATCGACCGCCCAGTTGTTCGTCACATCGTCCAGGCCGCTCCAATAGCCGACGGCCAGCCCGGCGAGGTACGCCGCACCGAGCGCCGTCGTCTCGGCGACAACTGGCCGCTGCACGCGCACGTCGAGGATGTCGGACTGGAACTGCATCAGCCAGTTGTTCGCGACCATGCCGCCGTCCACGCGCAACTCTGCCAGCTTGATGCCCGAGTCGGCCTCCATCGCCGTGGCGACGTCGCGGGTCTGGTACGCCGTCGCCTCGAGCGCGGCGCGCACAAGCTGATTCCGGCCCGAGCCGCGCGTGAGTCCGACGATGGTGCCACGCGCGTACTGATCCCAATACGGCGCGCCCAAGCCGACGAAGGCGGGCACCAAGTAGACACCACCGTTGTCGGCGGTACCCGCCGCCATCGCTTCGCTCTCGGCGGCACTCCCAATGATCTTGAGCTCGTCACGGAGCCACTGCACCGCCGCGCCAGTGATGAAGATGCTGCCTTCGAAGCAGTAGGTGACTTTGCCGCCGTAGCCCCAGCCGATGGTCGTCAGCAGGCCACTCTTCGAGACCTCAGCCTTCTCGCCGGTGTTCATCAGCATAAAG
>CAYRVF010000087.1:0-22946 GCA_964427535.1 uncultured Ktedonobacterales bacterium | reverse complement strand
GGGTACGAGATGCCGAGCATATCCTCGACGTTCTTGATCACTCCCCGGCAGCGCAAGAACGCCTCGACGAACTCGATCTGCGCGGTGTCGAGTCGCGCCAGGCGGCCAAATCGCGCCTCATCCTCGCGCTCGCCCCGGCGGCCAGCGAACGTGGCGCCCGAGGGAGCGCCCGCCGACTCGTGGACGGTGAACGCGCCTTCGAGCGAACTGCCGCACGTCGCGCAGCTCAGGCGTGTGACGGTCATGCGCTGACCGCAGACGGGGCACACGTCGTCGATTTCGTAGGTCTGGACCATACGTGTCGCTGCTCTCTCCGCTGAGAAGCGAGGGGGACGACCTCCTCGCTTCGCCTGTCGTCGTTGAGAAGAGGTATACCCGATGTGATAAACAAAGTCAATGGGCAAATCAAAATTGTTAATTGATAGTTGAGAAAATCAATATCGTAGACTCGGCGAGTTCGAGGCTGAAAGGTGCGACGAGCGGTGTTCCGGCCATGCAGACGCTAATAGCGACCTGGCAGTACCTTGTGGGCATATTGCTGAGCCGTTGTGGCGGTGACGCAGCCCGCTCGTCTTTGCAACTAACGTGTTTGAGCCGCCCGCCGGGACCGTTACGTTCCGGCGTAGAGCAAAAGAAGGAGGAAGACCCATGCCAGTCGCGCAAAGAACCAGAAAGACCGATCTCTCAGCCGTCGAAGCTCTCGTGCTGGAACGCATCCTGGGCACGCAGAGAAGCGCCGGAATCCGCATGGACCCGATGACACGCATCCAGCAGCTCACGGCGGAACGTCAGCAGTTGTACGCGCGCTCGGCCGCGCATCCGATGTTCGCCGCGACGAATGGTGCGCGCATTCGGGCCCTCGGTGCCGAGATCGACCGGCTCTGGGGCGTCGTGCGGCGCGAGCGTGCGATGCGCCGTGCACAGATCGAGCGGGCACTGCATGTCGACGACGTGGATGATGGCGTCGATCAGCCTGAATCCGAGCCATACAGCGTCACCGGCGTGGCGTAGGACTGGCCACGCCTCATATGTGGAGCGCCTGTGGGCATAGCCCGATGATGGGGCGTCTCATGGATGTGACGTCGTCTGCCACTCGCCATACTGTCGACAGCGGAATACGATAGAATGGAGATATGACCGAAGAGAGCTATGCGGGAGCCACCATGCCAGAGACGGCAGCCAGCGACGACATGCATCTGCGCCGCGCACGTGAAGGCGATTCTGGACGCAATACCCTGCGCTCGATCATCCTTGGACTCCTCGGAGCCCGGCCGATGTCCGGCTACGACATCAAACGCGCATTCGACCGCTCGCTCGCGACGTATTGGAACGCGGGCAACAGCCAGATTTACACCACCCTCAAGCATCTTGCCGAGCAAGGTCTGGTCTCATCCGAGCTAATCCGGCAGGAATCCCGGCCCAACCGTCGCGTCTATCATCTCACGCCCGACGGCCGTGCCGAGTTCGACGCCTGGCTGCAAGAGCCAGTGCCGGAGCGCTTCACCAAAGACGAGTTTTTGACCAAGCTCTTCTTCTGTGGGCAAACCTCAGATGAGGCCGCGCTGCGCCACCTGGAGGAGCACCGGCGGACCGTCCTCGCGCAGCTGGACGACATGGAACGTGCCCTGCACGAATTCGGCGGCCGTCCCACGCGCCGTCCCCGTCTGCTGGAATACCAGATGCTGGTGCGCGACTACAAACAAGCATCGCTGCAGACAGACCTGGAAGTCACCGAGCGCGCGATCGCCGCCCTGCGCGAGCGTCTCGCCGAGTAGGCGCCCGCCCGCGTGTACGAAAGGCGCCCGTGCTCGACACGCACTAGAGATAGCACGGCGGACTGCTGCCCCGTGTGCCCGCCTCCGCTCGCGTGATCGCCTCGCTCGCCAGCGCGGTGGCCAGCCCGGTGCAGGGAACATCGCTGCCGAAGCCGTCCTCATAGCCCAGCGCGCGTGCGCCCGTCCGGCTCGCGCCAGTGCCGACCAGCGCCATGAAGCTGCGGTCCCACAGACCCAGGTCTTCCGCCTCGGCGATGACCGTCCGTTGCCACCGCTCGCTGGGCGGCGCATCGGCGCCAATCCACACGAGCACGGCGTCGGCGTCCTCGCGCCCAGCGTGCTCCAACATGGCGCGCACCTGTTCCTGATCGTCGTCCGGCGCATGCAGCTCGATCAGTCGAATCTCGTCGTACGAGCGCAACATGCTGGCAAGCGCCCGGGCGCCCTCGTCATCCAGCGCGCCCGTTGCTGTGAGCAGCGCGACCACGAGTCTGCGCCCGAGATGCTCGCGCAGCGCCGCGTTCACGTCCCTGAGAGGGCGAGCAGGGGGCATACCGCCTGACGGGTGTGTCATGAGACTACCTCAGCTCGAAATCGAGTTGTGTGCCGTCGTGGCCCATCTCATTGTGACACAATGCGGGCCGGTCTTCACGTTGGGATGCTCGGCTACTGCGCCAGTGTTTGCCCGCAGGCTCTGCAGAAGCGCGCGCTAGGGGCATTGCGACTGCCGCAGCGCGGACATGGCACGCCGAGACTGTGCCCGCAGCGCGTGCAGAAGCGGTTCGACGCGACGTTGGCAGAGCGGCACGACGGACACAGCACCGCCGGTGCGCCCGTCGGGATGCCTCCAGTCGCGGGCGTGCCGGTCGCGCGCTGCGGCGTGTTGGCGTTGAGCGGGCTCCCGCACGTCGAACAGAAGCGTTGCGTGCTCGCGTTACGGGCGTGACAGCGCGGGCAGAGGACGGCGCTCGGCGTGGCTGGTGCTACAGAGGCGAGGTGGCCGGTGGCGCGGCGGTGGTCGGCGGCGGTGCCAACAGGCATCTGCGCCGCCACTGCCTGCTCGAGCGCGATGGCCATCTCGGCGGCCTCCTGAAAGCGCTCGGCGGGGTCTTTTTCGAGCGCCTTGAGCACGACCGACTGCACCGCTGGCGAGATGCGCGGGTTCAACCGTGAGGGCGGCGGCACCGGCTCGTAGACGTGCGCGTGCGCGATGGCTGTGTAGTTGTCGGCCTCGAAGGGCGTGTGACCGGTCAACATCTCGTAGAGCATGACGCCGAGGGCGTAGATGTCGGCGCGGGCATCGACCTGCACACCACGGCACTGCTCCGGCGACATGTATTCGGGTGTGCCAACGCCCGCGCCCGACTGCGTGAGCACGGCGGAGGTCGCGAGCACCTTGGCGATGCCGAAATCGCTGAGCACCGCGCGGCCTGACGTATCCAGCAAGACATTCACCGGCTTGACGTCGCGGTGGACGATGCCGTTCGCGTGGGCGTAGGTCAGCGCGCTGGCGACCTCGGTGACGATGCGCACGATCTCGCGGAGGGTGAGCGGCGAGCGCATGCGATCCTCGAGGTTGCCGCCGTTGATGTATTCCATGACGATGTAGAGGCGACCGTTCTCCTCGCCCGCGTCATGGACAGTGACGATGTGCGGGTGCGAGAGGCGGGCCATCGCCCGCGCCTCCAGCTTGAAGCGCTCCACGAAGCCCGGGTCGGCGGCGTAGTAGGGCGGCAACACCTTGATCGCGACCGTGCGGTCGAGATTGCGCTGTGTGGCGCGGTAGACACGCGCCATGCCGCCCTGCCCGAGCAGCTCATCGATCACACAGTGGCCGAGCGAAGAGCCAATCAGATCGTCGACTGCAGTGGTCGTGCGCCGTTCCTCCACGTCCCCGCCTCTCTTCACCCAGCTCGTCCTGCTCCAGTGGCGCTGGCCAGCTAGCGCTGCACGAAGCGCAGCACCGTCTGGCCGACCTGAACCTCGTCGCCTTCCTCCAGCACATGATCGGCGATCCGCTGGCCGTTGACGTACGTGCCGTTAGCGCTGTTCTCGTCGTGGATGAAGTAGCGCCCGGAGTCGTCACGTCCGACGATCGTATGCAGACGCGAGACGGCCAGGTCTTCAAGGAAGATGTCGCTCTCGCGGCTCCGTCCGATGGTCATGCGCTCTTTGCGAACCTCGAACGTGCGCCCCGGCTCCTTGCCTGACCGTACGACAAGCGTGCCGATACGCTGTGATGTCTGCGGGCGCACCTGGCGGGTGCGGTCTTCCTCGCCGAAGCCAGCGGCAAACCCGCTCTCGACACCGTGGCCCTGCGACGGCGATGCTGGTGGCGCGGCGGGAGGCGCGCCCCATCCGCCTGCCGCCACGCCGGCGCCGCCGGCCGCTCCGGCGGCGTTCGTACCCCAGCCAGCTTGTGCGTTCGTGGACGGCGCTGCGCCCCATGCGCTCGCTCCGCTGTCTTGCTGGCCCCATGCGCCCGCACCGCTATCCTGTTGGCCCCAGGCAGGTGCGCCCTGCGGAGCCGCCTGAGGCCAACCCGGTGCACCACCCTGCGACGCGGGAGCGGCGTTCCACCCCTGTTGGGGCTGTCCACCTGCCGCGCCTGGCGCCTGTTGCTGCCCCCATGGGGATGCGTTCTTCCAGGGTGAGGGAGTCTCGCCTGCCGAGCCGCCCCAGCCCTGATCGCCGGGTGCCGGGTTCGCCTGACCCCACGCGCTCGGCGCGGGCTGCGCGGGTACTTCGTTCCACCACGCCTGATCGGATTGTGGCCGCTCGTTCCAGCGCGGAGAGGACGGGCTGGCTCCGCCGGTATGTGCGGGATCGTCCATGCCGCCCCAGCCGCCGGAGGCAAAACCATCGGGACCAGCCGCGGGCATACGTCCGCCTGGCATTTGGGCATCCTGCCCCCACGGCGCGGCGCGGTCCATCGCTTGACGCTGGCGGGCATAGTCTGGCTGGCTCACCGGCGCCTGTGGCTGCCCTAGCGGACCCTGGTGGGCGTCGAAGCCGAGACCGCTCGCCGTCTTGCGGGCGTCGCCATTGCTGCGCAGCGCCATGACGAAGACGAGGAAGATCGCCAGCACGACGACCAACGCGCCAACCGCGACCAGCACTGGCTGGCTCAGACCCGCGGCGGCAAAGACACCCCGCGGCGTCGCGATTTGCAGAAATACCATGTGCGTCGTTCCCTTCACAGTCCCGCTACACCCGAGCTTATCGCGTTTGGGTCTCGAAGCGGAGTTCGATGTTGCCCAAGCGGAGGATATCGCCAGAATGAATCTCTACATCCGAATGGGGGATCAATGGCACGTTATTGACACGTGTGCGATTGAACGCGTTGAGATCTTCCACATAGAATGCTCCGTCGCGCCGCGTGAACCGTGCGTGACGGCGTGAGACCGTCTGCGAAGGGTCCAGCGGGAGCAGATCGACATCGGGCTTGTAGCCGCGCTGTGGATCGCTCCGCCCGACGATCATGTCAGGCGTGGTCAGATAAAAGGCTGGGCCATTGTTCGGCGCCAGGAGCATCCCCATCAGGGCGCTCTCCTCCAGCGGGGCGGTGCCGCCACGTTCGGGCAGCGGCAGCGACGCGACGGCTTCCATGAAGCTTTGTGGTGTGGGATAGCGGTCGGCGGGTGACTTGGCGAGCGCGCGCGCGAAGAACGTATCGTAGGGCGCGGCGAGCTCTGGTCGCAGAGCCACCACCGAGGGCACCGGCGCGTTGAGGTGCTGCATCACCACGTCCCAGGCATGCTCGCCGTCGTAGGGCACCCGGCCCGTGAGCAGCTCGAAGAAGACGCAGGCCAGCGAGTAGAGGTCCGCCCGCGTATCGGCGCGTCGGCTATTCTCGACCTGCTCGGGCGCGACGTAGAAGGGCGTGCCGACGAAGAAGCCGGTCACGGTAATATCGCGCGATTCATGACTACGGGCGAGGCCGAAATCGGTGAGCTTCACCACGCCCTCGACGTTCAGCAACAGGTTCTGCGGCTTGATATCGCGGTGGACGATGCCCTGGTTGGCGGCGGCCAGCACGCCCGCTGCCGATTGCTCCGTGACGTCTATCGCCTGCTTCACCGGGAAAGGCCCGTTCGTCAGGACGGCGTGCTTGAGGTTGTGACCGTCGACATAGTCCATGACGATGAACAGACACCCGCGGTCTTCGCCAAAGTCAACCGGGCTGACGATATGCGCGCCCGACAGTCGCGCCAACAGCTCGAATTCGCGCTGGAAACGCTCGGCGAGCTCGGCATCGGCGGCCGCCTCACGGCTGAGCACCTTTACGGCATAGAGTCGGTTCGTTTCGAGGTCGCGCCCGACGTACACCGTCGCCATGCTTCCGCGACCGCGTTCGTCGATCAGCTTGTACCGATTTTTCAGCACTCGCCCAAGCATGTCTGCCCCCGTGCGTGCCGGCGTACCGATGGACACTCGCAAGCGCCGCAGCGCGGGCACTCTGACATTTCCATGAGCGCTCACGACAGGGCGTGCCTGATCGACTCCCGAAGCCTTCGCGTAGTCGTCCAGCGGAAGGTCTGCCGAGCTTGCGCCCCATTATAACCATGAGGCGCGAGTGCTCGCAACGCCTGGCACCATTCTGTCTGTTCTCAGCATAATTGCGCTTTGACTGTGACCGATGAGGATGATATTATTGCATGGCTGTGTGCTCCCTCACAAATTCCAGCGACTCCTTGCCTGCTCAGTGGAGGAAACTCCAGGTGACGCGCGCGAATGTCCGGAGCGATGGGTCGCGACTGCCGCGATGGAAATAAGCGGACTGTGATGTTCATCACATCGAAACGCGCATCTCGTGTGTACATTTAGTGGGGCACCGTGGCGCCCCCGAACACACCTCGTGGCCACGACTGTGACGAGCGCAGACGGAGAACGGCCATGACCCGACCATACGGCGAAGCCGCAGAGAACGACTCCCGCGCTCTCGAACTGACACTGCAGCAGCTTGCGCGGAATGCCTCCGCGATGCTGGGTGTCTCAGCTGTCGCCGTCGCCCTGCTCGATCCCTTGACGGGTGATCTCGTCACGCGCACCGCGTTGGGCTTCCCCAAGGAGTTGGCGGCCGGTTCGCGCTTCCGCCCGAGTGATGGCATTCAGGGATGGGTGGGCGCGCACCTGAAGCCGGTCTTCCTGAATGAAATCGACGCCGGGACGCGCTTCGAGTCGTCAGCACCGGCGGACGCGCGGTCGCTCGCCTGCATTCCGCTGCTCGAAGCGGGACAATTGCTGGGCACGCTCACCGTCGCCAGCCCGCTGCCGAGCGCGTTCACCCAGGAGCGCCTCTCCCTACTGGATATTTTCTCCGAGCAGGCCGTGCTCGCCATCAGCAAGACGATTCAAGCGGAAGCCTCCAGAGCGCAGGCGCGCGAGCTTTCGACGCTGCTTGACGCGTCGCGCGCGCTGACGAGCTCCCTCGACGTGCCACAGGTCTGCGCGTATATCGTGGCGAGCATCCGCAAAGCCGTGACGTGTGAAGACGCGATCATCTATATCCACGAGCCGCGTACTGGCATGCTGCACGTCGCCGCAGGCATGGGAGCACGCGCGGAAAACCTCGAATCGCTGAGCGTCGCGGTCGACGACCCACACTCGCTCGCCGCATGGGTCGCGAAGAACGGCCGCGCCCGTCTCTCGGCGCCAGGATTCGATGAGCTCGGACTCGTGACATCGGCGTTTCTCTCTGGCGAGACGATGTCGCTGCTCTGTGTGCCGCTCATCTCAAAAGAGGTGGTGCGCGGCGTCATCATGCTCGCGCGCGGCGTTCCCTTCACCTCCAGTGAATTGGGGACGATGCTCAACCTGAGCAGCATCATCGCGGCGGCGCTCGAAAATGCGGCGCTCTATCAGACGGCGTGGCTAGAGCGCGAGCAACAGGCGGCAATCTTCGCCTCCGCCTCGGATGGCATCGCCATCGTCGATAGCTCGTTGCACATCGTGGAAGCGAACGACGCGTTCGGGCAATTGCTGGGCATGCCAAAAGAGAACATGTTGCGGCAGCGCGTGTGCTCCGTGCTTGAGCGCGAGTCTTCCTCGGTGTGTGAACTCTGCCAGGGAGACTGTCTGGTTGCGGAGTCGCTGCGAACCGGGCAGTCGCAGCCGCACGTCGAATGTGAGTTTCTCTCGCGCGATACAAAGCGCCAGTCGAGCGGCCGGCTGACTGGCGGGCGTCTGCCGCTTCGCTATGTGGACTTCAGCATCACGCCGATGCACAGCGTCGAGGGCGAGCGTGTGCTGCTGGTGGGACGCGATGTCTCGGCAGCGCGCGAGATGGACCAGATGAAGGCCAACTTCCTCTCGATGGTCTCGCATGAGCTGCGGTCACCGTTACAGACCATCAACGGCTACCTCGATATCCTGCTCTCGGGTATGGCCGGCCCACTGTTGGACCAGCAGAATGAGTTCGTACGGCGGGCCCGCACCGGCAGCGAGCACCTGACCGCTCTGGTGGACGATCTGCTGCTGATCTCACGTCGCGATGCCGGACAGTTCAGCCTGCATCGAAAGCCGACGGACCTGATTCCGGTCATTCGCGAGACCGTCGAAGAGTTGGAGCTCTTCGCCGACGACGCCGGTGTCTCGTTGCTGATCGATATGCCAGACGCGCTCCCCACGATCGCCGCGGATGGCGCGCGCATGGGCCAGGTGTTGCGTAACCTGATCACCAACGCGGTGAAGTTTACGCCATCGGGCGGGCAGGTGCGTGTGCTCGCGCGCGAGACAGCCGATGCCATCGAGCTGGAGGTGCGCGACTCTGGAATTGGGATCTCACAAGAACATTTCGGTCGCATCTTCGAGCGGTTCTATCAGGTCGGCAACGCCACCACTCGCGGACGCTTCCAGGGGCAAGGTCTGGGGCTGGCGATCGTCCGCATCATCGTCGAGGGGCACGGCGGCACGGTCACGGTCGATAGCAAGCCGCAGCGGGGCAGTTCGTTCGTGGTGCGTCTGCCCCGCTCCGACGTGAAATCAAAAGGCTCGCTGGCGGCGTGCTGAGATCCTGATCCTCCCCGTGGCGGGAGCACGTAGCGCTGGATGTCGTTCGTGCGGGCTACCACAACTACCTAGCGGCAGCCCACGCGTGGCTGCCGCTGAGCCTACTTGGCTGGAGGCGACACGAATGTGGTGCTCGCACCGCCCGAGACGTTGATCATCCCGCTAACGGGACCCGACCCTACCGGTACGTCAGATGGCACTGTGAACGAGAGCGTGTAGTTGCCGCCGCCGTCGAGCGCATTCGAGGGCGAGGGTGTCTGCAGAATCGTGCAATCCGTACAGTTTGGCGACGAACTGAAGCTCAGCACAATGTTGAGCTGCTTGCCGGCGTCTCCGGGGTCCGAAATGCTCAACGTGCCGCTCTGGCCATGCACAACCGGGCAGGGATTGAGCCGCCACGTGCCGTTACCGAGTCCTCCGGAACAGACCTGAGGCTGTCCGCTCCCGCCACCGCCGCCATTAGTGGCCGTCGCGGCGGCAGTCGGTGCGGGCGTCGCAGTGGGCTGCCCGGTGGGTGATGGGACGGGTGTCAGCGAGTCCGGAATGGGTGAGGCGGGCGGCACCTGCCCGGGGTTGCCCGGCGTCGAAGTAGGTGTCGGGAAGGTGTCGGCAGTCTGGCCGCCTGCCGTGGCGTTGCCAGGCCCCGCCGGTGCGCTGGCGGTCGTGGCGGCCGTGCCCGACCCGGTGCCCAGCCCCGCCGCCGCGAGTGCGCGCGTGGCGACCGCCCCCACGACGCCGACGCTTGAACACAAGAGCACGATCATCAGCAGCGCGAGCACGCCGCTCCATGTCGCACGGAACTGCCGGTTGGTCTCCCATTGGTGCTGGAAGCGCTGGATTGCGCCGTCGAGTGGATTCCGCTGGCTCTTGTGCCGTCGCCGGGAAGGTCGCTTCATGCCTCGTTCCTTGTGCTACCACATACTACGCATCATGCCGGGAGCATTCGCCACTAGAGGCAGGGCACCTGTACATGCGTATCCGACACCTTGGTGTTGTTGATCGAGATGATGATGTCGATATCGGCCTGCCCGGCGGTCGTGCCAGCGGGAACCGTCTCATTCGAGGTGTACTGCCCGTTCCCATCAGTCGCGTTGGAGCCGTTCTCGTCGAGCACTGTGCCGCCGCCAGGGAATTGATAGATCAGCGCAACGTTTGCGCCGGTCACGGGAGTGCCGTCTTTCTTCTTCACCGTGATGATGAGTTGCACCGGTTTCCCTGCCTGCCAGACTCCAGGCTGCGGAGTTGCGGAGACCGTCACCGAGATCCCTGGTCCACCGCAGCCGGATTGGCACGGCGTCGCGGTAGGAGGCGCGGTGGGCGTCGGCGCGAGCGTCGGCGATGGCAGCGGCGTGAGCGAGGGCGGTATGGTGCCGGCTGGCGGAATCTGGCCGGGATTGCCGGGCGTGGAGGTGGGCGTTGGGAACTCGTCCTTAGCGACCGTGCCGTTTGACGTCGCCGCCGGGTTTGGCGCGGTCGGGCCGGACGACGTGGCGCCCGCGAAGCCAGCCGCCGCCAATGCGTTGGTGGCGACGCTGCCGACGATGCCGACGCACGAGCAGAGCACGAGCACGGCGCACAGGGCGAGCAGACCGCTCCAGGTAGAGCGGAAGCGACGGTCGGTTTCCCACCGATGCTGAAAGCGTTGCAGCGCTCCATCGAGCGCGGTGCGCCGTTTCTGCACTGCCCGTCCCCGCCTTCCAGCTCCTCCTGCCGCCACTCCGACAGCACGGCCCCGTGTAGTGTAGCAGAGGCTGAGAGACAGCGTCTGTTCGCCGCACGCGAGGTAGTACTTCTTTCACGTTGTACGGTTGGATGCTCGCTTAAGGGCAAGTCGCCCGCTTTCGCCGACGATGCGGGACAGCTACCGGTTAGGAAGAGTGACCAAGCAGGCCGAGGAGGGCTGAGAGCACGTCAGCCGCGGCGACATCTGTGAGCCGGTCTGTGGGCGAGCGAAGCACGAAGACATGTCGTCCTAGCGGCCGCCAGAGGCGCGGATCGGTGGGGCCAAACAGTGCGAGCGTTGGGATTCCGACCAGTCCGGCGAGGTGGCTGACACCCGAGTCATTGCCCACATAGGCCGCGCAGCGGCGAAGTACCTCCGCCAGGGTGCTGACACTTACATCCCGTACCACGGGAAGTGATGTCAGGACACCGCTCTCGCGCAGTATCCGCTTGATATGCGCTGCGAGCGCCCCGTCCTGCGGTCCCTCGACGAGCACCGGCAGATAGCCGCTCGCGGCCAGACCGCTGGCGACGCTCGCGAATCCTGTTGGCGGCCAGCGTTTCGAGGAGCCGCCGCTCCCTGCGTGTAGCGCGACGACCCCAGTTGCGTCGGGCCTGAGACCGAGGTCGTGCCAGACCTTCCCTGCGCGCTCCTGGTCCGCGGCCGTCGTCGCAAGGGCGAGCACATCGTCCGGATAATCTGAGTCTGATGCTGGCGGAGCAATGCCCAGCAGGGCGAGAGCGCTGGCGACCTGCTTAGCGGCGTGCTCTGCCACATCCGGAGAGGGGCGTCCAGGCGCGACCGCCACGGTTGCAATCCCGGCCGCGCGAAGGTTGGTCGCGACAGTGCCTTCGTCGTCGCTAAGCCAGGCCAGGGCGTATCTGGTGCCTGTCAGCATATCTCGCAGCGCGTCCATGTTCTGGCCTAACGTGTTAGTAGGCAGGAACAGTGCCGACCAGAGCGCCGACGCGAAGTCGGACGTGCTGTCGGCGAGACCGGAGGCTGCGGCGAAGGGGAGCACGTCGGCGCGCGAAACAAACGTGATGTGCGCATCAGGCCAGGCCTGCCGTAGCATCGCGAGCGCGGGGAAGGTGAGCAGCGCATCGCCGAGCGCGCCGGGTCGCACCACGAGCACGCGACGGTCGGGGGGACGGCGAGTGTTGTGCATGGTCTCCATCGCCTCCGGCGCGGCACAGGAATGGCGGGCGGTGCGCTAGGAAATCGCCAGCGAGCCCGCGAGCACGATCGGACCCGTCGGGGCTGGGCTGCCACTGGCTGGCTCAGGTGTGATGGCGACAGTGTCATAGCGCCCGAGCGGCTCTTGCGTGCGCACGACGCTCGTCGTCCGGCCGGACTGCCGCACGCTGAAGAGCGCGTTCGGCACGGGCTGGCCGCCGCGCAGGAACCACACCTGATATGCCCGGTGACGCGGCGTGGGGCGCATTCCAGAGGTCACGAGCACCCCGTACTGGAGGCGCGGCGTGCCGACCAGACGTCCGCTCGCGCTCGGCATCGCATCCGTGGACGGCACTGGCCAGATGATGCATTCGGGGTCGGCGAGCAGCTCGGCGAGCAGGCGATGGGCTTCATCCTCCCCAGACCGCGGACTTAGCAACCCTCGTAGCCGCTCGAAGAACCGGTTCGGCGCGGCGGAGCCGGTGGCAATGCCGGCGGGTGGGGCCTCGACGTGATGGCTGCCGAGCGCACGCATCGTGGAGGTCTGGCCGCTCTGGGCCTCGGCCTCGATGCGTTCCAGCACACGCGCCCTGAGAGCCGGGGGCGGTGCGATCGGCGGCGCGGCGTAGAGAAGGTCGATCGCGACGGCGTTTGCCCCAGTGGCAAGCGTCGTGCAGCGCTCACATCCTTCGAGATGGCGCGTGACTGCCTCCATCTCGTCTGGCTCCAGAGCGCCCAGCGCGAAGGCGTCTAGCAGGTCGTCAACGTGCTCTTCTGGCATGGTCTCGTCAACTCAATCCGTCTGCGCCCGCGGCGCTCAACAACTCACGGAGTCTCAGCATGCCCGCGCGAACGCGGCTTTTTACCGTGCCCAACGGATCGTTAAGCACAGCGGCGATCTCCGACTGCGACAATCCACCATAAAATGCTAACTCCAGCACCTTGCGCTGAGCCTCGGGCAATTGACTCAGCGCTCCGCGTATAACATCGGCCCGCTCGCGCAGCCACGTCGCTGTCGCGGGATCGCTCTCAGCGCTTGGGTCGCTGATGTTCGCCGCCTCCTGAACCCATTCCACATTCGGCGCGAGGGCTGGGCGGCTCTGTCTGCGGCGGATCTCGTTCAGCGCGATGTTGTGCGCGATGCGGAGCATCCACGTAGACGCGCGCCCACGCTCTGGCTCGAAGCTCGCGGCGTTGCGCCATACACGCACGAAGACCTCTTGTGCGACGTCTTCCGCCGCAGTCGCGTCGCCGAGTATGCGGTAGCAGAGCGAGTAGATCGCACCCCCGTAGCGATCATAGAGGACCGCGACGGCCTCGGTATCGCCACCGGCTACGCGTGCAATGAGATCGGCATCGTCGACATCTTGGCCGCTCAGATCACGTACCTCGGCTTCCTCATCGCTATATACCCTTTGGCCCTGACGTTGGTTGTGCCAGATCGCCAGTGTCCAACGTGCATGCTGCCGAGTTCTCTCAGTGTGGTCCGCATCTCTGCTCGGATGGCGCGTCGCGCGAGGAGGTGGTCTCGGAGCATGCGGTCGCAAATTCGCTGCCAGTGTAGCACGCGCGGAGTACGTGGCGCTCGGGCCCGCGGCGACCAGCCGGATGACATGAGCGGGAGGAAGAAGCACAGTGACTTGCCGCTTGCGGCTTGAGATTGCCGGGTGAGCGGTGTATACTCCGAGCAGTGTGCCCAAAAATCCGCGCGCAGTGCTCAGAACTCTTCTCAAGTGCGCGGCGGGGCAGAAGAGGGAGCTACCGCGACATGAAGGTTATTCTACTGCAAGACGTTCCAGGGCTCGGACACCCTGGGGACGTGAAAGACGTTTCAAACGGATACGCCCGCAATTACCTGCTGCCCCGTCAGCTGGTGACCGCCGCCACGCCGTCGGAGCTGGCAAACTTGAAGCAGCGTGTGGCCGCCGCGCAGCGCAAGCAAGAGAAGATTCGCGCCGAGCAGCAGGAGCTGGCGCGGCGGCTGGAGAATGTCTCGTTGACATTCGCCGTGCGTGTCGGGCGGGGTGACCGGCTCTACGGCTCGGTGACCAGCCAGGATATCGCCAACGCGATTCGCGAGCAAGAGGGCATTACCATCGACCGCCGCTCCATCCAGCTGCACGAGCCGCTGCGGAGCCTCGGCACGCATGAGGTTGGCGTGCGCATTGCCACGCAGATTGAGCCGAAGGTGAAGGTCAGCATCATCAGCAACGCCGAGGTGCCGACCGGTGAGGCCGTGCAGACCCCTGCGGACAGCGCGGATGCGGAGCAGCCTGCCGAGGCGTAGTTGGGGCAATTGCCCCACAGGTGCACGAGAGGCCAGCCTGAGTGGCTGGCCTCTCGTCGTTTCCTCACGTCGCACGCAATCAGCCTTAAGCGAGTCACGGGGAACTACGCCATCTCGCCCCCGTCGATCACCAGTGCGTGGCCATTGACGAAGCGGGCGGCATCCGAGCAGAGCCAGAGCACGGCGTCCGCCACATCCTCCGCCGTGCCGAGGCGACCAACGGGAATCTCAGCGGCGAGGCGAGCCAGTGTGGCCGGGTCGGTGCCAATGCGGCGGTCGAACATGGCCGTCTGAATCGTGCCAGGGCAGACCGCGTTGACACGGATGCCCAGAGGACCGTAGTCGCGGGCAGCCGATTGCGTCAGGCCGATGATGCCGTGCTTGCTGGCGACATATGCGGGCGCGTTGCGTCTGCCAGTCAGGCCCACGACTGACGAGGTGTTGACGATGGCCCCGTCGCCCCGCCGCAACATCGCGGGCAGCTCGTATTTCATGCAGAGCCAAATGCCGGTCAGGTTGATGGCAAGCGTGCGGTCCCACAGCTCGCGCGGGGTTTCGGTCAGCGGTGTGTCCTCCTCGTTGATGCCCGCATTGTTGAACGCGACGTCTAGGCGTCCATAGGTCGTGAGGGCAACGGAGACGAGCCGCTCGACGTCGTCTTCACACGAGACGTCGGTGCGGACGAAAACCGCCGCACTGCCCGTATCGGTGATGGCGCGCGCGAGCCCGGCGCCTGCCGTCTCATCCACATCCGCGAGCGCGAGACGGGACCCCGCCCGCGCGAAAGCCAGCGCGGTCGCCCGGCCGATTCCGGATGCGCTCCCGGTGACAAGCGCGACTTTCCCGGTGAATGTGTCGGCCATATGCCTCACCTTTTCTCGCGGACGAGGCCTGCGGCGCTATGGCAGGATCAGGTGGACGTCACCGAACTCGTGCCAGAGATAGCCCTCCGCCAGCGCTTCGGCGTAGGCGCGTGAGAGGTGGGACCGGTCGGCGAGGGCTTCGAGCATCGCCAGGTGCGACGCGCGCGGTTCGTGAAGGCCCGTTAGCAGGCCGTCGACCGCCCGCACGCCGCGCTCGGGCGTGACGACTAGGCGTGTCCACCCCTCGCCAGCGTGCGTCTCGCCAGCGTCGGTCGTCACGGTTTCGAGCGCGCGCACGACGGTCGTGCCCACCGCGATCACCCGTCTTCCAGCCACGTGCGTCGCGTTTACCTCTGCTGCTGTCGTGTCGGGCACACAGTAGTATTCCTCGTACGGCGGCTCGTGGTCTTCCAGGCTAGAGACGCCCGTATGCAGCAGCAGCGGCGCGATCCGCACGCCCCGCGCGAGCAGGCTCGTGAGCACCTCGGGTGTGAAGGGCCGTCCAGCCGATGGCATCTCCGCGCTGCCATACTCGGTGACATAGACCGTCTGGTACACCTCTGGCGGCCAGTGATTTTTCACATAGCCATAGTGAATGGGAAAGCCGTAGCGCGTCAGATACTCGGGCACAGGGCACGGCAGGTCGAGCGTGGCCAGCCAGAGGCGCGGCGAGGTGATCTTCTGCGCGGCGCGGTCCACGGCGTAGGGCGTGAGGAGGTGGACGGAGCCGCCAGCGGGCAGCCGCAGCGTCTCGCCCGCCTGCGCGGTCCGCAGTGGCTGGGTCCCGGTCGGGCTGGGCTGCCGGAGCTCGACGGTCCAGATGTCGCCGGGCAGGTGCGTGGAGAGGTGCAGTTCGATGGCCGCGCCATTTGGCCGGGTAGCCTCCACCGCCGCGTTGAGAGTGCCACTGGTGTTGAGAACTAGCAGGTCGCCCGGCTCCAGAAACGAGCCGATTTCGCGGAAGGAGCTATGCTGTACCTGGTCGTCGCCGCGATACGACACCATCAGCCGCACGCCGTCGCGCGTCAGTCCACGGGCCTCAGGCGGCGCGGATGCCTCCAGCTCTGGCGGGAGCACGAAGTCGAGCGGAGTCGCGGGGATGGGCTGATGAGCAGGTTCGCGTGTAGACCGAGTATCGGCGTCCAATGGTGTATCGAGCATCACGTGCATACCTTTGTATCTATTTCTGTATCTATTTCGCTCTCGCGTCGGAAGCGAAGCGGCGGGTCGCATGAGCGCGGTGTCAGTCCGCTGCGCTCTCGCCGGTCTCACGTTGGAAGAGCGTAATCTGCATGCCGTCGGGCGCCCGCAGACGCTGGTTAAGATGCGCCCAGGACGTATGCACCGGCTCTCGCAGGGCTTCCGCACCCGCTTCGGTCAGCCGTGCCGCCGCCGCGTGCACATCGCCGACTTCGAGGGCGAGCCGCACCGGACCCGAGACGCGCCGCCCGGCCTCGATCTCGTCGGTGTGGGCCGCGTCGCTTGGGTCGAGCAGCTCGATTGTGCCAGGTCCGGCCTTCAAAACCATGCCGCGCCCCTCGGGATCAGACCATTCCTCCTGCACGTCGAGGCCAAGGCCGTCGCGATAGACGCGGACCGCCTGGTCGAAGTCTTCGACGGTCAGCGCGACACGTAGCTCGCGGATGCGCCTCTCGTCCGCGGCGGTCTGTTCAGCCTCGGGCAGCGCGCGCGCCTGGTAGCGTCCGCTGGGCAGCGTTCCGCCGAGCAGGATCAGCAGTCCCGGCACGCTGACCTCAGGGAGCGGCCGGTCGCTGATGTCCTCTCCGGGGAACGCGGCCTGATGCATGGCCGTCCGCATGTCGCCGGGGTCGACCCAGTAGACGCGCTGGTCTGGCAACTCCGCCGCGAGGATATTGGAGAGCTGTTCGAGCGCCGCCTTGCTGGAGCCATAGCCACCCCACCCCGCGTACTGCTCGACGCCCGCGTCGCTGGTTATGTTGAGGATGCGAGCGCCGGGACGCAGTGAGTCGCGCACTGCCTGCACCAAGGCGAGCGGGCCGAGCACGTTCACGCGATAGACCTGTTCCAGCACGTCGAGGGGATAGTCCAGAAGCGGCGGCTGGGGGCTGGGGCCGAGAAAGCTCGCGTTGTTGATGACGGCGTCAAGGCCGCCCGCGTCGCGCGCCGCGCTGGCGAGCGCCGTGCGATGCCGCGCGTCGGCAATGTCGCCCGGAATAGCGATCACGTCTGTGGAGCGCGCCAACTCCGCGCGGACTGATTCGAGGTCGTCGGCGCCGCGTGCGTCGAGAATAAGTGTCCAGCCGCGGGTGGCGAGGGCACGGGCCAGCGCGAGGCCGAGTCCGCGCGATGCCCCGGTCAGCAGGGCTGTGGATGACGGTGTATCTGCCATAGATGAAGCTCCCACTCTGCGCTGCTCTCAAGTCCGCGCGGTACGGACTCGATCACTCAGGTAGCCATACTCTACGGCGCGGCATGGGGGGGATGCTTCGTACACCGGGCCAGACTGTGCCCTGTCCCGAAGGACAGGCAGGGGGCGGCTCGTGGTCGCGGCTAGAGGACTTCGACGGAGGACACGCGCTTCACGCGCTTTCGATGTGGCTCCGGTCGCTGGTGGGTCTCGTGCGGCAGGCCCAGCGGCGTGTTCAGCGCCTGCATCGCGCGTGGCAGCACACCGCGTTTGGCGTGTCGCGGACGGTCGAGCACGGCAGGCGGCTCTGGCGGCTGGAGAAGCGGTTCGCCACACTCGGCACAGTACACGGCGTCGTCGAGGTTGCGTGTGGCGCACGTGGCGCAGATGCGGGGCTTCAGGGCAAGCGCTGTCTTCGCCCGGCACTGCGAGCAATAGCGCGCACCGGCAAGCAACGGCGCGCCGCAGCTTCCGCACGTCCCATCGACCATGAGCTCGATGCCCGCGGCCGCCTCCAGCTCGGCGAGGTGGCGCTTCTCGGCCAGTCGTGCCCGGCGCTCGGCCTCCAGGCGGCGCACCTTGCGCGCTCTGGTGTCCTCGATCAACGCCTTCGCGACAGCTACGGACAGGAGGATGATGACGGCGCTAAGCGGTGTGACGATGACCCAGAAGCCGAACACCAGCCAGAGTGCCGACACGATGCCCACACCTAAGAGCAACAGGGCGAATAGACCAAAGAGGAGTGAAATGAGCCTGGCCACATGTCACCTTCTTCCCCACGCACGCGTTCGTCGTCTTACGTGCCCGTGCCGCCTGCCACAGACCGCCGGAGGACCATTCTGGTGTTGCGGGGTAGCAGGAAGCGAACCAATTGCCAGGAGGCAGCCGTACAGCTGACATACGATCGGGCCTGGAAGTGTTATCCGCCTTGCTGGGAAGTCTCCTCGGCGAGGGAGATGAGGCCGCGTCGTGCGGCGGCGGTTACGGCTTCCGTGCGGTTGCCCACGCCGAGTTTTTGCAGCAGTGACGCGACATGGAATTTCACGGTGCGCAGCGAGATGCCTAGCTCGCGCGCGATCTCTTTGTTCTGGCGGCCACGCGCAAGGAGGCGCAAGACATCCAGCTCGCGCGGTGTGAGCGCGGTGGGCGCCTCGGGCATGGGTGACTCGATGTTCCGCAGCAGGCGCGCCGCGACGATAGGCGTGAGCAGTGACCCGCCCGCGGCGACTGTGCGCACGGCGCGGAAGATATCATCGCGCGGGACGCCTTTGAGCAGGTAGCCCTGCGCCCCCGCCCGCACCGCGCCCAGTATGCGTTCGTCGGTGTCGAACGCGGTGAAGACGATTGCTCTTGCCTGGCTGCCCTGTGCGCGAAGCTGCCGCAACACCTCGACGCCGTCCAGCTCGGGCATCGCCAGATCGAGCAGCAGCACGTCGGGCGCGGTCCGCAGCGTGCGCTCGACAGCTTCCCCGCCAGTGCTCGCCTCGCCGACGACGTCGAAGTCAGGCTGCGTCGTCAGAATAGCGACCAGACCGTCGCGCACGATGGGGTGGTCGTCGGCGACCAGAATGCGGATGGCGGCATCGCTCATGCGGGGCGCTCTCCGTTCTCTGTCAGCGGTGACAGCGCGTTGAGCGGCACCTCCAGGTCGATGCGTGTTCCCTGGCCGGGCTGGCTGTCGATGCAGAAGCGACCGCCCAGCAGCCGTGCACGCTCGCTCATGCCGATCAGCCCAAAGCGCCCAGCTGGGACGTGTTCGGGGTCGAACCCCTGTCCGTCGTCCGTGACCGTGCAGCGGACGACGTCCGGCGTCGTCACCAGCGCAATGCGGACGTGACGCGCATGGGCGTGCCGGAGCGCGTTCTGCACAGCCTCGCGTACCACGCCGAAGACGCCGACCTCCGTACGCGCCGAGAGCGGACGGCTGCCGCCGGTCGCTGAGAAGGTCACGCGGGTGCTCCTGGGGATAGACTGCTCGGTGGCGAGGGCAGCGAGCGCCTGGGCGAGCGACTTGCCTTCGAGCGGGGCCGCGCGTAGGTCGAGCACCGACCGGCGAGCTTCTTCAAGGTTCGCGCGCGTGAGCTCCAGTGCGCGGGTGAGGGCACGCTGCACGCGGTCGCGCTCTGCGTCGCGGTCGAGCAGCGCATCGGCGGTTTCGAGCTGGAGGGCCACGGCGGCCATCCCCTGTGCGAGCGTGTCATGTATTTCGCGAGCCAGCCGGTTGCGCTCTTCCGCCGCGCCGAGCTGCGCGCTACGCTCGAAGAGCCGTGCCCGCTCGATCGCGATGCTCAGCAAGTCGCCGATGGTGTGGAGCAGCCGCAGATCGTCGGGCGAGAGGCCGCGCCAGTCGGGGCTGGCGACATTTAGCACGCCGAGGCGCTTGTCGTGCGCGTAGAGTGGGATGCTCGCATGGTAGCGCAGCCCGCCCGTCCCGCCGACCAGCGCTTTGAGGCGGCTGCACGTGACGACGTTGATGTTGGCCGCGCCGCTCAGGTCGCCCGCGCGGAAGGTGTCGAGACAGTAGCACGAGCCTTCCATACGGTGCGGGTCGTTCGCCAGGCCCGGCGGGAGGTTCTGCGCGGCGGCGAGGTAGGACTCGCCGGTGGTCTCGTTGAGCAGCCAGATCCAGCCGGTTTGCAGGTCGAGCAGCTCGGCTACCTGGGAGAGCGTCGCGGAGAGTGCCTGCGACAGATCGACCGTCTGATTGAGCGCCGCGGCGATCGTGTTCAGGATCGAGAGCTCGTGGTTACGGCGGCGCAATGCCTCGGCGCCACCGCGCCCGCGCCCATTCCCGGCTGTCGCGCGTTGCTGTGTGTTTTCCTGGCTCATAGGCGGCTGTTCTCGCGGGATGAACGGGTTTCGCTCTCAGTTCCCCTGTATCGTACACCACTCTGCCGCCCGACCGCTCCCAGCGCGGATTATGACACTGAAATTGGCATCCGGCTTGCATTCTCTCCTCAGCGTGTGGCCAGCGCGACGACTGGCGCACTTGAGTCGCCTGAGTGATCGCGCAAAGTCCGCGGCGGTGGAGGGGGAAATGGCATAAAAGTTGCATCGCCAGCGGGCGTGCGGCCACCGAATGGATGATGACCCCCATTCTTTCCTCATAGGTCGCGCTTCCACAATTGGCGCTGACAGACGACCGACGGCTACTCCGCCTGTCTGCCGGCTCACCAGAGCGCTCAGGTAAGGACCAGCCAGCTGGTGCTCCGCGCGAGGTACGACGCTTGGAAGGGCATACCATCGCATTTTTCGCGCGCCGAACAGATGTGATGGGCATGATGTTTGCGTAAGCGTGCGATTGAACATCTCTTCAGAAGAGGGGAACCCCGGCTATGTCTATGGACCTTTCTCAAGTCAATCAGCAAATGCCACTGCGTGTCGCGTCTCCGCAGCTCGTGGCGGCGAATCATATCCTCGCGTTGTCCTCGCAAGAGCTCCAGGCGTACATCCATCAGGAGATGGCCGAGAACCCCGCACTCGAACTCGAGGAAACGCCGCTCTGTCCGCGCTGTGGTGCACCGATTCAGGGCCCGATGTGCCAGGTGTGCCTCAGAAACCAGCAAGCCGAATCGGCGATGCTGCGGCCCGACAGCGCCGAATACGGCGACGACGGATCGATCTGGCAGCATCCGTTGCGGGGCGCTGACGACGAAGACTTCGACCCGACAACGCGCGTAGCGGCGCAGATGAGTCTCTCGGAGCACCTGACGCTCTCGTTGCAGGCGCAGTTCCCCGCCGTGGACAGCCCGCTCATCGAGTACCTTGTCGGCAATCTGGACGAAGATGGGCGCCTGCGCTGCGACGTGGACGAAGTCGTCGATCTGTTCGACGTCGAGCCGGACCATGTGGAGAGCATCATTCGCGCGCTGCAGACGATGGAACCGGTGGGCGTGGGGGCGCGCGATTTGCGCGAGTGCTTGCTGATCCAGCTCGATTACGTCGAGGCGCAGGGGTTGCACCAGCCGTTCGCGCGCGAGGTCATCAGCCGCTACCTCACAGAGCTGAGCGAGCACAAGTACGGTCAGATCGCCCTCGCGCTGGGCACGACGACCGACAGCATTCATAGCGTCAGCGAATTCATCAAGCGCAACCTCAATCCGTTCCCTGGCCGCGGCCATCTCGATAGCAACCTGTCGGGTGGCGGCGAGCTGGCCAGCCCGGTGCTGCCGGACGTCATCATCACCAAGAAGATGCTCGCGGATGGCGATCACACGTATGAAGTGGAGATCGTGGAGTCGAAGCGGTTCTACCTGCATCTGAACAGCTCGTACTCTTCCCTGTACTCCTCCATCTCCAGCAGGCAGATGCAGCTCTCTGAGGATGAGCGCAGGCACATCCAGCATTACGTGACGCGCGCGCGGCTCTTCATGGCGAACATCAACCAGCGGCGGCAAACGCTGGCGAAGATCACCAAGAGCATCGTCGAGCTGCAACGTGACTTCCTCGATGAGGGCATCAGGGCACTCAAGCCGCTGACGCGCGCTCGGGTCGCGGTCGAGCTGGGCATGCACGAGTCCACCGTCAGCCGCGCGACGGCCTCGAAGTTCGTCATGCTGCCGACCGGCGAGGTGATTCCGTTCAGCAACTTCTTCGTGGCGAACCTGAGCATCAAGGATGTCATCAAGGATATGGTGGACCACGAGACGACGCCACTGACCGACCAGGAGCTGGCGAACATGCTCTCTGAGCGCGGCATCCCGGTGGCTCGGCGC
This sequence comes from uncultured Ktedonobacterales bacterium, assembly GCA_964427535.1. GTDB lineage: Bacteria > Chloroflexota > Ktedonobacteria > Ktedonobacterales > JADMIN01 > CAYRVF01. Next base: position 1,007 of record CAYRVF010000087.1, on the reverse strand, counting down.
ACGGTCGCGAAGTATCGTGAGCAGCTCGGCATCCTGCCGTCCACCCTGCGGTAGCCGCGGACAACCTCCTGCCAACCCTCCTCCGGCTGACGGCAGAACCTCTCCCCCGACCCCCTCCCCTCCGAGGGGAGGGGGTCGGGTGGCGGGCATTTGTGGCGGATGGCGGTGTGTCGTATTCCGTTGCTGTCTGAGGGGCCTCACCCCAACACCTCTCCCGGCGGGGCGAGGGGCCTTTCCGTCTCCCTGCATGGACAGGCGCTGACGGGCACCGACCGCAGGCTCCCCTTTTCCTCTTGCAGGCGGAAGGGGGGCGGGGGGAGGAGACCCTGGCCGCGTTGACAGAGCCTCGCTTGACACCTCACAATACTCACACATGACATCGTGCACGGATTCCTCGCAGCTAGCGTGTCTGAGCGCCTCTCCGCGCTGGGTCGCTCAGCCGGGTCTTTCCTCCTCATGTGTGCTGTGCGTCTCGCCGGGTAGGCGAGTGGTGAAACAGAACGGAGCGTACACATGACGCAGACCGAGGTGCAGCAGCCAGTAACGACCCAGGACCGGGGCACGTTCGCCTGGAGCTATGTGAGCGGGACGAGCGACACGCCGCTGCTCGGCATGACCATCGGCGATGCGCTCGATCGCGCGGCGACCCTGTATGCCGACCGCGACGCGCTGATCTCGCGGCAGCAAGGGCTGCGCTACACCTGGGCGAGCCTGCGCGCCGAGGCGGACCGCTTCGCACGTGGGCTGATGGCGCTCGGTGTGAAGAAGGGCGACCGGGTAGGCATCTGGTCGCCCAACCGTGCGGAGTGGACGGTCACTCAGTTCGCGTCGGCCAAAGTCGGTGCGATTCTGGTCAACATCAACCCGGCATACCGGCTGCATGAGCTCGAGTACGCGCTGAATCAATCCGGGACGAGTGTGCTCGTGCTCGCGCCGAACTTCCGCGCGACGAGCTATGTCGAGATGCTGCTCAATCTCTGCCCCGAGCTGCACACCGCAACGCCAGG
>CAYRVF010000086.1:0-22977 GCA_964427535.1 uncultured Ktedonobacterales bacterium | reverse complement strand
GTGTGCAGGCGGATGCGCTCGCCGCGCGTCAGCGTCCCATAGGCGACGTCGCGGAAGAGGATGTGGCGGAAGGTGTACAGGCCGTCCTCGGCCGGCGCGATCAGGTCGCGCGCGATCAGGTCGCCGAGCGTCGCATCCAGATTCTCCGGCGACGGCTCGCTCACGAGTGCGCGCAGCATGTCCGGTCGGAACATGCGCCCTACCACCGCCGCCACTTGCAGCACAGCACGCTCGGCAGGCGGCAGGCGATCCAGCCGCTCTAGCACCGCTTCGTGGACGGTATCGGGCAGCGTGTCGGCAGATGCGGTGAGGCCCATCAAGCCACGTTCAGCCACCGAGCGCGCTAGCTCGATCGCGAAGAAGGGGTTGCCGCCTGAACGCTCGGCGATACGCATACGCACCGCCTCATGCAGCCCCCCGGTCAGGTGGCCGACCAGCTCCTGCGTTTGCTCGTCTCGTAATGGTTCGAGCGCCAGCGACGTGAAATTGCGCTGTCCGCCGCCCCAGGCCGGTCGCCGATCCAGCAATTCGGGTCTGCTCAGCGCCACCAGCAGCACCGCCGCCTGGGTGCGCGGGCTCATGATGTGCTCGACGAGGTCCAGCAGGCTCTCGCTCGCCCAGTGGAGATCCTCGAAGACAATGATGCGCGGTGACTCGCGCGCCACCGCCTCGACCAGCAGCCGCCACGCGCCGAAGATGCTCGCACGGTCGCTCTGGCCGTCGCGCTCGATGCCCAACGTCGCCAGCACCAGATCGGCCAGTCGCGCCGCGTCGTCGGCTGTGTGACCTGCCCCTGCGAACGTCTCCGCCACCCGCTCATGCGAGAACGCGCCGCCAAGCAAGCCTTCCAGCAGTCCACGCAGCGGCCAGTAGGTGAGATGATCGCCGTAGGGCAGGCAGCGCGCCGTCGCCACCTGAAAGCCCTCGGCCGGATCAAGCCGCGCGACGAACTCTTCGAGTAAGCGCGTCTTTCCGGTACCCGCCGGAGCGATGATGGAGATGAGCTGCGGCCTGTGTTCTTCCAGCACGGCGGTGCGCAAGAGCGCGAGCTGCGCCAATTCGCGGCGCCGGCCCACCATCGGCGGCCGCCCCACCTGCCGCGCCGGACGTGGCCCGCTCAAAGGATACACTTCGAGCCGTTGGCGCTTCCCTTTGGCCGTCACCAGGCGCCGCTTGCCGAAGAGGAATGCAGCGCGCGCCGCATCGGCGGTACGCCTGCTCGCGACGATCTCGCCGGGCTGGGCATGTTGCTCCAGGCGTGCCGCCACATTGACCGCGTCGCCCGTCACCAGGAAGTCGCCACGAGAGCGGTCGTTGGTCGCGATGACCTCGCCGGTATGCACGCCCATGCGCAGCACAAAGCGCCCATCGAGCACCGCATCGCCCGCCACGACGTCGCGCAGCGCCCGCGCCGCCGCCAGCGCCCGCTCGGCATCGTCGCCGTGCGCCTGCGTCAGCCCGAAGACCGCCATCACCGCGTCGCCGATGAACTTCTCTATCGTGCCACCATGCTCAGCCACCACGCGACGCGCATGCGCGAAGTAGCGCGTCATCAGCGCACGCACATCCTCAGGGTCCAACGCCTCACCGAGCGCTGTCGAGCCCGTGACGTCCGCGAAGAGGATTGTGACGAGCTTGCGTTCTTCAGCCATTCACGTCGCTCCCTCGCCTGCGCATTGTGTGTCGCCGCTGGCGTTTCCCTCCACATTTTACCGCGTATTGGAGGTGATGCCGCACCCAGAGATGAGTCTGACGTGGCCATCCAGAGGTGAGCAGCTCGACGTGTGGGCTATGTTACTCCCGAGGAGGGAACGGTCAGACAACGACGTATGCCTCCCACAACGCCCGGAGGCACGCATCTGGTAAACGTCGCGCGTCAGCTCAGGGCGACGAGCGTGTGCAGCGGCAAGGTTTCTGTATCGCCCTCGGGGAAGCGCACCCAGGCGCTGGGGAAGGGCTGTCCGGTAAGCCCGCGCTGAGCGAACGCGAAGAGATGCGCGACCTCGCCACGTGCGCCACGCCGAGGTCCCGCGACGACGCTGACCCGCGAGCCCACACGCAGCGACGGCAGCGGCACGTCTGGCGATGCTGGCGCGTCACTGGGCAGCGAGAGCAGCGCTTCTGGGCGGATATTGCGACGCAGCGCGGTGAAGCCGGTGACGAGCGCCAGGTCGTTCGCTCTGCGGGCGAGTGCCTGATACAGCGAGATATCCATAGCTGCCTCGCCCAGTCCCTCCGTGAGCAGCACCGTCAGCGGCACATGCGCCGGGGCGGGCGCTGAGCCGTCGAGCACCGCCCCCAGGTCGGCCCGCGCGAACGCCTCCAGCTCGACCGCCGCCGCGCTCGCCGCGAGCACAGCTGCCGCGCCAGCCGCCGCCGCCCGCTGCAAAAACATCAGCGACACACGCTGCGGAAAGACGACGACCGCGCCCGGTGGAATCTGCACGACCGCCGGAGACTCTCCGCGCGGCAGAAACGTGATCGGCCCCACCACCGGCCCGCCGATACCCAGCATGCCGCTCACCACCGATGCCACACCGTCGATCGTCACGCCGGCCGCATCGCTTGCCGTAAGAACGCGCCCGCCTAGCCCGGCGCGCATCGTGCCCGTCATCCCCTCGGCGCCTTCGGCGAGCACGTCGGCGGGCTGCACCATATCGCCTGGCGCGACCACCAATCGCGCGCCGTGTGGTAGAGGGCGTGTGCGGCGCACGGGAAGGGCAGGCACGTACGCTCGCCCGAGCGGATAATCCAGCGTTGAGCTCGTCATCGCGCGTCAGACCTCGATTCCCAGCGCACGGCGCCATTCGAGCTGCTTGGCGATCGCCGCGTCGCGCGATTGTGGCAGCGCCAGCGTGCGGCCGCGGGCATCCACGACGACGCCCAGCACGCCACCCTCCACCGGTTCACTCGCGCGCGCATGCTGGCCCGGCCCCAGCCCGACATCCACCTGCGCCGCTGGATAGAGTGCGAGATGGGCCTTCTCACCAGGTCCGAGCGGCAACCGGCGCAGCGAGCCAGCCGTCACATCTTCGATATGCTCGCGGCCGTCGGGATACTCCAGAACCGCCCGCAACGCGACCTGTCCGTCGGCGAGCTGCCCCGCGACCGAGACCACCGGGCCGAGCACCAGGGGCACGGCGTCTACATCGGCGAGCGCCGCCGCGACATCCGGCGCGACCGATGCCACTGTGCCCAACATCGGCACCAGCGTGGCAGGATCGAGCACGAACGACGTGATGCCGTGAGGTTCGAGCGCGTCGAGCAGCAGCAGCGTGGCGTAACCGGGATGAGCGACGTGCGCGAAGACACCGCCCGTCCCGATCAGCACGTCGAATGACTGCATGCCCCCGAGGCGCGAGCCAGGCGCGTGCAGCGCCTGACGGATCGCCTCACGAGCAAGTGCGTATTCTAGTTCCAACTCGCGCGGTGTGGACGCCAGCACGCGCGGGCGAAGCATGCGGCTAAGGGCGTACTCGGTCACCTCATGCTCACTGGCCGCAAACGGCAGCCACCGCACCACCTGCTCGGCTCCCGCCGCGCGCACAGTTTGCCCCGCTCCCAGGCTCACGCCAATACCTGGTGCGTCCGCAGGCAGATACTCGCCCGACCCGAGCGCGCCGGCGAGGGAGGTGTGACTCGCCCCCACATCCACACCGACGACCGTCATGCCTGAGGAGTGCGCCAGATAGCGTACCGCGCCGCCTAGCGAGGTCGGCGAGGCGAGCGGAGTCGTGCTGAGATGGCGCTCAAGAGCCTGGAAGCCAGGCACTCGTCGCAGCACATGGCTCGGATAGAGCGCGCTCATAGCGCGCGTCATCGGGCCGAGCGTGGCAGAGGTCAACGGCTCCATGCGCTGGACTGCCCCGCCTGCCTCCTCGACCACACGCGCGAGCATCGCGCCGTCCTCTGGACTGCCGGAAAACAACACCGGAATGGCGGTCGCGCCTGCAGCGGCAGGAGCACTCCCATCGCTCAGGCTGGCGCCATGCGGAGCGAGCAACCGTGCGACCTGCTGGACCGACTGATCAAGTGTGTCAGAGCCTTTGATGGCACCCATCGGCGACCCGACGACCAGCGCCGCATGTGGCTGCTCGACGCTAAGTGGCTCGTTCGCATCACTGGCGCTAAGGTGTCCATCGTCTCTTGGCGTCTCGATGCGCACATAGAGCCCACCGAGCGCCCGGTGCAGCAGGCCCGCGACGGATTCGCGGCCGGGACCGAGCAGCACCAGACGCAGCGGACCGCCCGCCGTGAACGAGGCGGTGATCACGTCGATGCCACTGTCTCCGTCCGCCGGGCGGATCAGCGGCTCCCCGTCGCCGGTAAGTACACGGCCCGTGATCTGCTCCAGCAGGCGCAAACCCTCGCGGATACCCGCCAGCACGTCCGCGACGGGCGGTGCGGCGGTCGTCGGCGTCTGCACCCGCGCCAGCACCCGGTACGTATTCTCGACGAGGCCCACGAGGGCCAGCTTGGTGAAGACTGTGCCACAATCGATCAACACGAGCGAGTGGAGCGGTGCGGATGCGCGTGTCTGCTCACCCGCCGCGTCAGCCGCCAGCCCTTGCCGCATCGCTGCCCCCACGCTGTTCCTCCCCGCACTCCACCCGTGTAGCTAGCGCCGCCGGAACAGCTTGCGCCACCCACGCTCTTGCCGGGGTTCCAGTTCCCCGAAGCTCCCGCCTCCGGACCAGTTGTCATAGCCCAGCTCACCCGAGTAGCCGGATGGCTCATCGAAGCCGAAGTCTTCCTGGCCCGCCCCATAGGGATCGGCATACGGATCAGCGTAGTTGGCGCCGTCCCATCCGCCATCGCGCGCGGACGCGCCTCCATTCTGCCAGCCCTGCGCCTGCTGGTACCGCTGGTCATATCCGGCTGGCGCCTGAGGAGCAACCGGTTCGCCGCCGCGCAGCCAGGGCGGCAGCTCGGCGGAGGAGAGTGGGCGCTTCAGCCCGTCGCCTGCCAGCCCCTCTGGCATCATCGGCCGTGCGGGCGCCGCGCCGTGTGGGCGCTGGTATGCCTCGTCGTCGCTGGGCTGGAACCACGCATGATCGTCCTGCGGCGGCCGCCCGGAGGGCATCGCGGCGTCCATGCGGGGAGCCACCGCATGCTGATGCGCTCCCCACTGCGGCTCGCTTCCCCATTGGGGCATGTCCGCGTCGAGCTGTGCCGACCGGTGTCCGAGGCCGTCCGGCGCGGGCGGGAAGAGCGCGCCACTCTGAGGCAGTTGCTGCTGTTGGGATGGCGAGGGCATCTGCACGGCTGGCTGCCCCTGTGTCCATCCCTGTGTCGAGCTGAAGTTCGGTTGTGGAGCAGGCTCGCCCTGAATCCAGGACGGCAGCGCCGAGGGGTCGATCAGGTCAGACGCCGAGAAGTTGAGGCCCCCAGCGGAAGGCGCGGGCTCGGCTGCGCTGGCGAGAGACTGGCCGCGCCCAGGCATGAGCACTGTCGGTGGGGCTTCCTCCGGCCGGCCCAGCGGGATCGCGCCCACCTGCGGCGCCGCGGCCTCACCCATCGAAAGACCACCCTGCGCCTTGAGCCACGACGGCAGCGCCGATTCGTCGACGAACTGGCTTGCCGGGAGGCCCGCTTGCACCCGCGGCATCGCGGTTGGCGCCTGCGACGCGGCTGGGATACCTTGCTGTGCCGGTGCGGCGGGCACACGCGGTACCTGCGCGTCGGAATACACCTGATTCAGCCAGGTCGGCAATGGCTCGGCGGAAGCGGAGGTCGCGAGCGACTGGGCGATTGCAGGCTGTGGCGCACCGAACGAAGGTGCGGCTGGCGCGGCGGCTGGAGCCTGGGCACGCAACCACTCCGGCAACGCATGTTCGTCGATCAGCGACTGCGCCGACATCCCATCGCCCGGCTGCATGCCCGTGGACGCGCCCGCCGATGCCGCTGTCTGCTGCCCTCCGAGCCAAGATGGCAGGGCGTTCGCGTCGAACAGCGCGGACCCCGCGAGGCCGCCTCCCATCTGCGGTGGCTGATTCTGTATCGCCGCCTGCTCAATGCCCGGAAACGCGTTCGCCATCGGATCACCACCAGCGCGCGGATTCTCGGATGGCATGCCGAATCCAGGTGCCGCGGCGGGCGTAACACCTGGCATCGCGGGCTGTTGGTTCCCGATAATCGGCTGCCGGATCGTCTGCTCGGCCGCGATATCGACGCCCGTTGGGGCATTGCGAAGCCAGTCGGGCAGCACAGAGTCGTCCAGCAAGCCACCGGACTGCAAGCGATTGGACCCAGGCGCTGGCTGCGGCGCGAATCCTCCACCGAAGCCGTTCTGCATCGCAGGCGGCGCGGGTTGTGCCGGAGCCGGTGAAGGCGCGAATCCTCTGGCCGGGGCGCCGAGACCGCCACTGAATCCACCGGTGCCCCACGCGGGCGCGGCCGTTCCGCCGCCAGCCGGCTCACGCTCGGGCGGACCTGCGCTGCGCAGCCACTCCGGGAGAGCGTCTTCCGAGATCATGCTACTAGTCGAGAGGCCCCCAGGTTGAAATGGCTGTGCTGGGGCACCAAACCCCGACCCTGGCATATTCGCTGCTGGGGCGCCAAAGCCACCCGCCGCCACATTCGCCGCAGGCGCGCCACCGCCGAGCTGACCCGAATACGCGCCGCCGGGGAAGCCAGACACCTGCCCCGGACCAAATGCGCTGTTCTGAGCCGAGGGCGGCTGCTGGGGAGCCTGCGATTGCAACTGACGTAGCCACGCGGGAAGGTTGTCGTTCCCGGCAGGCGAGCCGAACGCGGACGGCGAGGCAAGCTGCGCTCCGCACCGTGGACACGCTGCGCTCCCAGGCTGGACCGCCTGTCCACAGCGAGGGCAATTCGTCACGCCATTCCTCTCTTTCGGTGTACCGCACTGATCCTTGGAGATGCCGGGCCGGGGTGTCGTCCGGCACACGATGCGTTCCCGGTCCTGGCGGCGCCGCATGGCTCAGGTCGTGCGCCAGTGTATCACCCGCGCTACGTCGCCGCAACACAACGAGACCAACGGGCCGTACGAGTCGCGCGGCGCGCTGCCCGTTTGGTATAGCCACGCGGGTTTGGGAGCAGTACAATAGTTGTACCAGGGACCGATCAAACTCGACATATGTAGGACCCGATTGGGGCAGGAACGTGCGTGAAAGATGCTCGGTGCGGTGGCTCGATCACCTGTATGTCCGCCAGGCGGCGCTCGCCGGCACGGTCGCTGCGGCGGCGTATGTCGTGGAAATGTACACTGACATCGCGCTCACCCGCTCGCGGCTGGATGATCTGCAGCTTATAGAAGGCGCGATGCGGCGTCGCAAGGCACGGATTCCGGTGCTGGGGCTGCTGATTCATCTCGGCAACGGCGCCGCGCTCGGCGAAATCTACGGCGCTGTCGAACCCTGGCTCCCCGGCCCCGGATGGCTGCGCGGGCTACTCTTCGGCTACGCCTTTCTGGCCGCGGTCTGGCCCAGCGTGCCGCTCGTCGACCGCCTGCACCCGCTGATTCGCTCGGGCGAGCTGCCACGGCTGACGAGCCGCGTCTCGTTCCTGCAGAACGTCCTCCGGCACGGTGTCTTCGGCCTCATCCTCGGCATCGTCTACGATCTGCGGTAGGACGAGCGCACTGCCGCACCTGCTGAGTGGTACCCCGCATCGGGGTAGCGGCATGGTCGTATCAGACTGCGAGGTAGAGGCCCCGATTTTGCCCGCAATTTCGCTCTGTTGCCCCTTTACAGGGATACCCCTTTCTTGCTAGAGTTAGTAGTCAGCAAGTGAGCATGGCATTGCTCAGAAATGGCGGGAGCACGGTGCGACCGTCGCCAGAGCGCGTAGGCTCTGCCATCTCTTGCTCGATCGGAGGATGCTATGCCTAGAGGTCGCAAGAAAGAGTCGTCGGTGGCGGTCGCGGAGGCGAGCGAGACTCCGAAGCGACGGCGCGGGCCACGTGCCGGATCAGAGAACGCACGCCGTGGAGGAATGGCCGTACGTGAGAAGTACGGCGCGGAGTTCTTCGCCAGAATTGGGTCCAAGGGCGGCAAGACGGTCCGCGAGCGACGCGGCCCAGACTTTTACGCAAATATAGGGCGCATGGGCGGGCAGACTACTCGCGACACGCTCGGCGTCGATCACTACGAGCGAATTGGCCGTCTGGGTGGTCTGCGTGCGCGCCGCCGCGAGCGTGAAGAGCAAGAAGCGGCACAGCAGGGGCGGCAGGGCGAGTAGCTACTTCCCGCGAGCGGCTCGCACCGTGGACCCTGCACATAGAGAACGCACCTCCGCGCCACGTTCGGCACATCTGCTCGTCGCGCGGCCGTCGTATGTCTGTCGCCGCGAGCCGGGCACCCACAGGAGCTCGCCCGCAACATCTCGCCGTCAGAGATGCGCGGCAGTGTGCATCCTTAGATGCGCTCGAATGCCCGCCCATGATTCACGCGGGCACGCACCTGATCCACGATCAGGCGCTGGAGTCTTTCGCGCGCCGTCCACCGCGCAGAGATGCGCGCGGGGTCCAGATGATACGTGCGAATGATGTGTCGCAGCCCAGCCAGCTCTTGCCCGCTCAATGCTTCTGACAGACCCGCCTCGCCACGCTCACGCAGCAACGCGAAAGGGTCAAGCGCCCCCGAATCTGAACGCCCATTCTGTGCGGCGACTGTACGCGCCCGCGATGGGCTGGTCGCCTTCGGACGCCGTGCCCCCTCGATCATGCCGCTCTCGCGCAGCACGGAGAGCATCGCCGCCGCGAACGTGGTGTCAGCGCGCACACGTTCGGCGAGGGACGCAAAGAATGCTCCCAGGGCTTCGATATCGTCTGATGAGGGCAGCAGTCCGTCCGGTGCGGGCTTAGCGCGCGACATAGCTCAGATACTCCTGTGTGAGCGCGCTCAGGGCCTCATAGGAGCCGCCAGAGCCGCCGTACTTCTGCAGCAGCGTATTGACCGGAGCCAGCACGTCGGCGGCCTCCGCGATGCGGGTCGATTCAGGGACCACGCTGTCGAACACGCGTGGGAAGCGTCGCTCCAGAAAATCGTCGCGCAGTTGGCGCATCACCTCGTTGTGCAGCGTCGTCTGCGCGCGAAGCTTCGAGATCACGATGCCTAACGCGCGAATATTGCGCCTAGTGCAACGCGCGAAGTGCTCCACGCGATCCAGAATCGGCGGAATACCCAGCGTCGAGAGCATGTCTGGAACGACCGGAATGATGTAGTTATCGGTGATGGCCAGGCCGTTGAGTGTAACGACGCCGAGCGAGGGCGGGCAGTCGATCAGCACATGATCGTAGTAGGGCAGGAACTCGGCGAGCGCGTCACGCAGCGCATAGAGTGGCCCCCGCTCGAAGTTCTCCAGGTCGGTGATCTGCGTCACGCGGTCCTGCACCTTGATGAGGCCCAGGCTCGACGGCAAGAGATCGAGTCCGCGCACGCCCCCATGCACGTTTGAGACGTCGCGCACGATGGCGTCGTCGGCATAGAAGCGGTGCGTGCCCTTTACCTGATCGAGAAAAAGCTGGTAGAGCGTGCGTCCGGCCTCGTCGCGCTTCTTCCACTCCATCTGCGGTATCAGACAGACCGTCGCGCTGGTCTGAGGGTCCAGGTCGATGACGAGCACGCGTTTGTTATGCTCCACCGCGAGAAAATGGGCGAGCGCAAGTGTGACGGTGGTCTTGCCGACCCCGCCCTTCAGATTGATGATGCTCGTCACGACTCCCATCGGATAGCCCTTCCTTCCGCGCACACCGCCGCCCTCTGATTCCCACAGGCGGGAGCATTCTACGCAAGCGAGCGTGAACCGGCAAGGGGGCTGCCTATTCTGGCTATGCACGCTCACGCCATGTGCTTGACAAGCAGTCAGGCGCATATCATACTCACATAGTAGGAAGCGACCTATATAGCCCTATAGGAAGACAGTGAGAAGTGAGAGGGGATGCGGGGTGAGGGGGGAATGTTCGTCGTGCGGGTGGTCGGGAATGCGGAGTGGGTTGTATTGTCCGGGATGCGGCGCGCTACTTCCCGCCGAGGCGCACGGGCATGTGACTGAGAGCGCCGAGAGCCAGGCTACCACCGGGCACCTAGCTGACCAGGCGGCTGCCTACCAGATTTCGTCAGAGGCGCCCGCATTACCCTCTGGCCCGATTCCACATCTGGGTGCGCGCGTCCTGCTGACCTTGGCGATCGCGGCCGTCGCGTCGGCCCTGCTCTACCTCGTGCTGACACCGCCCGTTGTGGCACGCCCGTCCGCGCCGACCAGCCACCCCACTGCGACGCCGACACAGCCGTTGCAGACCATTGGCACGCCGGCCGGTGTACCAGCCTTCGACAACGCGGACGCGACGGCAGCAGCCGGGCTAATCACGCCCACGCCGCGGCGCTCTTCTGGCGGTTCGTCCCGCGCGACGGCGACTCCTGCTGAACAGCCGTCCCAGTCAGCGCCGCCGCCGACAGCGACGCCGACTCCGCTGCCGCCCGAGGCGCGGCCGACCGCCACAGCTACACCATCTTCGACGCCTTGTGGTCTGTGTGGCTAAACATAACCGTTACGACACTACACCTTCGCGAGCTACGCGCCCTCGCACGCAAGAATGTGGCGCCGCGCCGTGCTCTTACGTCTATGCACTGGACTGATGTGTGAGAACTGTCCTGTGCAGACGCCCAAGCGGTCGAATACGGCGTGCCGCACAATCGAGAGGGCTCCTATGCCGGCATTCTTCAGATGGCGCAGCATGCGAGACGAGGTCAGGCCTGAGGTCGCGCCCCGCACGGACGAGGAGGTGCGCGAGTGCCTCCGACTCCTTCCACGCTACCGCGTCTTGCTCCATAACGACGACTACAACGAGATGGATCACGTCGTGCTCGCGTTGCTCCAGACCGTCCCGGCACTGAGCCATGAGGATGCGGTGCGTATCATGCTGGAGGCACACCTCTCGGGCCTGGCCCAGGTCATCATCTGTCTGAAGGAGCTCGCCGAAATGTACCGCGAGGGATTGCGGCACCACGGCCTCACCAGCACTATCGAGCCCGCCTGAGGTGCAGCAGCCCGCGCGGCTCAGAGTCGTGGCCCAGCGGGCGAACTCGTCACTTCACGAAGCCGCTCAGCTGCGACGAGAAGAGCACGAGCACGATCAGGCCAAGTGCCAGCCCCAAAACGACAAGCGCGCCGAGTGCGAGCGCCGCGCGTCGTAGCGACAGCGCGTGAACCGCGGCGAGTGCGGGCACGATCAGCACGAGCGCATAGAGCCGCAACAGCAGTCCAGCCACCGAGCCAGCGACTCCGAAGAGGCTGGCGAGAGCATCCGCGATCATCAGCGGAACCCAGAACAGCGCAAGGACGTAGGACTGCGGCAGAAATCCCCCACGTCCACCGACGGCACGCGCGCTCAGCAGGAGCACCCAGGAGAACGCAAAGAACTGCACGATCGAGCCAAAGAGCGCGGCGAATATGAGCCATCCGGGAGCAATCGGCACACGCAGCTTCGGACCGACTGGCAGCGATGAGAAGCCCTGTGACGCAGCCGGTCCCAGCACCAGAATGGCCACCGCGACGGCCTGCACAACTGAGAGCAGACACACGCCGGCGACGACTGGCGCCCAGCGCGCCTGTCGTTGAAGCTCTTCGAACGTACGGACACCAGGATGCACTAGAGCGGCTGTCCACGGGGTGAGGCGAGCGCGCAGACCGACGCCAGAGGCATGTTGCTTCACGGACCGCCTCCCTTCCCTCTCGGCGAGGTGCTCGGACCTGAAATCGCTTACAGCAGCGCTGACAGCTCGTAGCGACGGAAAATCTCAGGCACGAATACGCGGGTCGCCGGAGCGAGGTCTTCGATCAGGCGCTGGAACACCGCCAGGTCAACACGGCGTAGTGGCGGCACCGACCAGCGCGGCGGACCGAATGACGCCCGCATCGGCCGGGAGAGCGGACGCAGAAAGTCGTCCCAGTGAATTGGAATCACCAACCGGGGACGCGCCGCATCGAGTAGCGCGGCGAAGAACGCGTGCCCTGAGGTGTGCGGCTTGACGAACAGCACATCTGCCGGGGCGGCGTGCTCGACACGCTCGCTGGACCAATCGAGCAGGCGATAGCCGCTACTCTCTACCAGCATGCTGAAGTCGTCGTCCATGCGATAGTCGCGCAGCCGCAGCGGAGGGCGCAGACCAGTCCCTACCGTGCCAGCAAACACCGGCCACCCCAGAATGCGCACGTGCTCCGCTGGCAGCGCCTCGATTTCGTACGGACCGAGCGTGAACCGTGCAAACGCGACGAGGGGGTGAACACGCTGCTCCGGCACGCCACAGATCTTCAGCAGCCTGCACGCATTCGGTGAGCCGTAGACGGCGGCGCCAGTCTGCCGGGCAACAGTGGGGACGTCGAGAATGTGGTCCCAGTGCGAATGCGTCACCACCACGTCATCGCCGTGGGGAATCTTCTCGGCCACGAGGGCGACGTTGGAGTCCACGCGTCCGGCCAGCACCCGACGCAGCGGGGGACGTGTCACGAACGGATCGATCAGGAGATATCGTCCGCCAACACATAATTCGATGCCCGCGACTCCCAGCCAGCGGAACCAGACCGGCTCAGCCATTGGCAGTCGTCCTTCACGAGCAACCCAATAGAGCATTCCGACCGTGCCCAATTGTATAAGGTAGTCGGAGGCATGCGGGCGTGGCATGCCTCGCCCCTACCCACGCCGCGCCGCATGCACTGTAGTCGTCAGCCTGAACCTCTCGCCTTACGACCCCTTCCCTCAAGGGAAGGGGGTAGGGGGTTAGGTTCTGCTCGCGCCGGTCGGTTGAGCGTTCGCCGCGCTCGATCCTCGCCGCACACGCAGCGCCTCCGCACGCGAGACGGCATCGCTGCGCGCACCACCCAGCTCGTGCTCGAGGATGCGCCGTAGAATCGCGACCGACGCGGCATACGTCGCATCCATCCCGTAGTACGAGAGGCTGCCCGCGCCGAGGTTCTTGCCGCGCGTGTAGGGCGTGTCCGACGCGTAGTGGATGATGCCCAGATCGAACGGCAGCCGCGCGAAATTGATGTTGTCGCTCGTCGGGTAGCGTGTCATGTACAGGCTCTCATACACCGCGTCGAGGTACGGCCCCGCCTCCATCTCCACCACGCTGTAATTCGCCCGATAATAGAAGTCGAGATACGCGCGGTTCTGCAGGAACGTGCCCTTGCTCGAAACGGACTTCTGGTTGTCGAGCACGGCGCCGAAGACGAGATTGCGACTCACGTCGGCGGCGCTGAAGCAGTTGTCGAGCCAGTACGTGTTCTGGCTATGCTCGTCGAGCACGACATTCGAGATCATCACGTCGCCGATGCTGCCATTGAGCGTCGCCGCCTTGCCAAGGATGTAGATGCCCTTCACCTGCACCAGATTTTCGAGCACCTCTCGCAGGACGCGGTACGCAGCCATGCCGAGCGGGTAGTCGATGTTGACAATCACGCCCTTGCTCTCGGCGATGCGCTCGAAGCCCTGCACGCGGATACGCGGGTCGAGATCGTCGGGCCGCAGCTTGGCGAGATCGAAGACCTGCACGTCGATTTCCAGGCCGTGCCGCGCGCCGAGATACCAGATACCGCGCTCCTGCTCCTCCACGGGACGGCTGCGCGCAAAGCCCTGCCCGGCGGGCGTCTTCATGTACTCACGCGAGACGAAGTAGAGGAAGTTCTGCCAGTTGCCCGGCGAGCGTCCCTCCTTGATCTTGCGGCTCTCTTCGGCCAGGAACGCATCGGCCCCGGTCAGAGCGAAGCGGGTAAGCTCATCTTCGCGGCGGTGGGCAGTACCCGAGAGCAGGTTCGAGAGACTATGCGTGTTGCTCGACACGAAGTACACCGGGCGCCTACCGAGTCGCAGATCTTCGAGCAGCTTGTTCACCGGCGCCCACCATTTGCGCGTCGCGCGCACGAAGCCGACGTGTGACCCACCGAGCATGCGCAGCGTGAAGTTCTTGCGCTCGCGCCCAATCGCCAGCAGATTCGTCCACAGGCTGTCGCCCCAGATGACCTCCAGCCGCTGCCAGTCTTCGATGCTGACATGCAGCCGCTCGCGCACCACCTTGGTGATCTCGGCATAGACTGGCGACGCGCGATCGACGCGGCTCTCGAGGAGCTGCATGGTGGTCGGGTCGGCGTTGAGCAGCCAGAGAAACTTGTTCCACTCGACCTGCAGCGCGACCAGCACGGGCACGATGTCATCGGTGTCGCTCACGCTCGCGATGTAGACCGCGAGGGTGTTCTTGCCGTCGAAGAACCATTTGCGTCTGCGCGCCGACGCCGTGACGGGCTGCCACTGTTCGACGGGGAAGCCGTGCTGCGTAAAGACTTCCTCGGACTGCCCGAGCAAGACGCGCCCGGTAGAGAGGATGGCAGAGGGCACACGCAGCACCGCGTAGATGAATGCCGACATATCGGGATCGCTCGACCGCGCGTGCGGATGCAGAATCGAGTCGATGTTGTAGTGCGCTTGCACGAGCGCCTTCAAGCCTACCTCGCCCGAGCTGCGCAGCAACGTCTGATATGTGCGGATGTACATGTCGACGTCGCGCTTACCTGCGTCGTGCTGCTCTTCGAGCGACTCCGTCGTATCGAGGTTGGCGCTTTGCCCGCTACTCATGCGATCCGGCGCGCGGCGACCGCCGTTGAAGTTCTCTGCCACACTCTCGCTCCTCATCCGGGTCCGCGTCTGCTCGCGGTCGCCACCATTATATGCGATGCCGGTCCGGCTCTCAGGCGGATGGTACACAGGCCCGACTGTAGCATAGCATACCCGCGAACGGCGTGCTGCGGCAGAACCTCTCCCCCAACTCGCTCCCCTTGAAGGGAGGTGCACAGAGGCGGGGATGGTGGCGAAAGGCAACGTCTGTCACTGATGGACCGCGAGGGGGCTCATCGACCGTGGGCACGGCTACGGATGAGCACTCGCCAGCGGGTAGACCGTCACCGATGCGTCCGTGCGGGCAAGTACCAGGCCGCTCATATCGGGCTGCCAGGTGACCATTTGGATGTGGGCGCCGTGGCACACGCCTGGTACCGCCCCGACTGCCGCGCCAGAAACGACATCGTACACCGTCAGCGCGCTCGCCGTCGCGTCGCAGATGGCCACCCGCTGACCATCGGGCGCGAACCACGCCATCGCCTCACCGCGCTTTGCCTGTGCCAGCCGCTGGGCAACGAGCGCCACGACCGCGTTAGGCGGCGCGATGCCCGTTGACGCAGCGGCGGCAGTCGTCTTGGTCAGCGCGAGCGGCTGATTGAGGGCGCCCCACAAGAGGTACCGGGCATCGGGCGACCACTGCAACACGTTATCGTCGGCAGAAAACGAGCCCAGGCGCACCGTGCCATTTGCCTGCCCGGCGAGATGGCTGCCACGCGCCTGCCACAGTCCGATGAGCGGCCCGTCGCTGGTCTCGATGCCACTCGGTCCAGCAGCTCCGGCGGGCGCGCGTGTGAGTTGCCCATCGGCTCCCCATTGCAGAAAGGTGCCGTCCGCGAATGCCGATGCGGGATCAGGCTGCTGTATGACGTTGCCGGTCTCCACGTCAAAGACGCGCACCGCGGGCCGAGCAGGCGCGGGAGAGGTCCACGTGAGCTGGCTCTGCGCGATCGACCAGATACCAATTTGCTTGCCGTCGGCGGCCGCGAGCAGTTGTCCATTCGGAGACCAGTCGAGCACTGTTGGGACAGACGAGCCAGACCACACCAGAGTCGTGGTCGCATGCCCCGTCTTTGCGTCGAACAGCACCACCTCCGGACCCGCCCCCGCGAACCGCGACGCCGCCAGCGACGTTCCCTGCGGCGACATTGCCACGGCGACCGCTCCACGTGACGAGACATCGAACTGGCGCGCCGCGGTAAGCGCGGGAACGTCTGGAGTCTCGGCCTTCTGAGCCCTTGAGGAGGACAGCAGCGAGACCACGCCAGACAGAGCATGCGTCTGCCCCTGCATGTATGCCAGCGCACTCACGGCTCCCAGCACCAGCAGCAGCACGAGCAGCAGCCGCGTCTGGGAGCGCGATCGACGCTGTCGCTGCGGGCGCAGTCGGCTCGACTTGCGCGCGGCCTCACGTCGTTCTGTCGGCGCGTGCCGCAGCCCCTCGCGCTGGCACACATCGCACGTCCGCAGATGTGCTTCCACCGCTGCCGTCTGCGCTGGAGACAGGCGGCCAAAGTGATAGTCTACCAGCAGCATGACGGCATCGCCGTGGCTCAGGCCGCTCTCTGCCTGGAGATGTGCCTTGTGATCTTCGCGCTTCACAGACCCCACCGCACCACACTAGAGGAAGGACGAACGAGGGCACCCAAGGACGAATTGACCTGCCCTCGAACGGCCAGCCGCGTGAACGAGACCGTCCCATCTGGAGCGACCGCTATCTCATATAACGCGCGAGTAGGAAATTCGGTATGGAGGCGATTGAGAGCATCTGGCGAGGGCGCGAACGCATAGAGCGTTGAGCCTGTCAGATTCGGATCGTTGAGAGGCCACAGGACATAGTTATACAGGTACCAGTCACTCGTGACGACGATGCTGCCGGCCGGGCGCTCCGCATAGATGGTGGCCACGCGAACGTGCTGCGCGGCGGAGAGCCCTGTGAAGCCGTCATGCAACGCGACCTGCCGTGGCCAGTAATACCCCAGTCCGCAGGACAGGAGCGCGCACACCAGCACGCCCGTCGCGATCCGTGCGCCACGACTCGCCCCTTGCCAGGAGCCCGTGAGGGCCGCTCCAACGCGAGCGAGGACGCGCGCCAGCCCTGTGATACCCCGCGCGGTGAGCAGCAGGAGAAACGGCAGCGTGTCGAAGAGGTAGCGCGGCCCCAGATAAATGCCGTGGTAGTAGAACCCGATCTGCGCGGCGCAGAGCACACCCACGATCAGCAGGCAATAGATATCCCACGTCCGCCGCCCGCAGGGCAACAGCGCGATGGGGAGCAGCGCGAGAGTCAGGTAGAAGGGCCAGCCGAAGAGGTCGATGGCGAGAATAGTGAGCTGCTCGTCCAGGTTGATGAAGCCCGCGGCGAGCGTATGTTGCCCGTAGAAACCAACGCCTTGGCCGAAGCCGTAGCGGTCGAAAGGGGCGAAGACTTCGCGCGGCAGTAGCAACGGGCTGCCCGTCAGGTGCAGATTGTAGAGGCCATAGATCCACAGGCACAGCCCTGCCGCGCTCGCACCCCACAGCAGCCCGGGCACCATCGCCGCGATGTTGCCGAGCAGCCGTCGCCGCTCGACCCAGCCCACGTACACCAGCGTCGGCACACAGAGCAGCAACGCCGTGAGTTCCCGCGAGAGCAGCAGCCCGCCCGCACAGAACGCCGCCAGCACGATGTCACGAATCCGCAGCCCGTCAGCGTAGCGCAGCATCAGCAGCACGAAATACACGCCGAAGAACAGCGCAACCGTGTGACTCATATACGACGCGGCCAGATACGCGTAGAACGGCGAGAGCGCCCCCAGCGACATCGCCAGCACACCGGTTATCGGCGAGAACAGCGTGCGCCCGATTCGGTAGATGCCCCACAGCGCGAGCGTGCCCAGCACCGGCTCGACGGCGAAAGGCACATGTAACAGCAGTCCCAGCGCGAGCAGCGCGGGTGTCACCGGCGGATACTGCGAGAACCAGCGCCCCTGTGACACGATCATAAATGGGCCCTGAAACGCGGCCGGGTCGCGGGGAGCGGGCGCGGTCAGCCGTCCCGAGGCGAAGATCTTGGCCTGGAAGAGATAGGCGCTGGCATCGAGGATATGTGGCTGGCTCTGGTACTGGACGGTGGCGATCCACAGGGTCACGCCCAGCGAAGCCAGCGCCACGAGCGTCGCGAGGGCGTCCCAGGGATCCATCCGCTTGAACAGGGGCCATGCCGCCGCGCGTCGTCGTGATGCCGCGAGCTGCTCAATCATGCCGCCTACGCGCGCGCGCATCTGCGCGGACTGCAAGCGTATGCGTGCGCGACCCAGCCCCACCGCCACGCTGTACGCCAGCATACCTGCCGCGCCTCCGGCAAGCAACGCCCACAAGCCGACCTCGACGATGAAGTACGCTACCTCCGCCGCGAACGGCCCCGGACGCAGCGGGAAGAAGACGCGGCGGGTGGCGCTCACCTGTCCCGACGGCGTGAGCGACTCAGCTGCCACGTAGCGGTCGTTGCGGTCGAGTGTGGCCAGAAAGCATGGAGACCCGCCGCAGAGGAGCAGCAGGCTCGTGGGTGTTTCAGGCCGGAACAACTTGGCGGTGACCCGTAGGTTCCGCGACGATGGCAGCGGCAACAACACCGTGCCGCCCGGCGTCTCGGTGGCCCCGGAGATCTTCCCAGTCGTCTGATCGCTTACAGAGATGTCGCGCCAGGCGTCGTAGCTGCCGAAGTCGCGCATCCAGGCCTGGAAGCGATAGTATGGCGAGCGGGCGAGGCTCGCGAGATACGCCGGGTCCTCGGTGAAGTTGTTGGTGGAGTCGGTGCCGTCGATCTGATATTCGCGCACGTTCGGCTGGGGCGCCTCGAACACGATGTTCGTTGGTGCACTCGTCGCGCGCAGCGTGATTGTCTGTCCGTCCACCGTAAGGGTCGTCGCCTGCGGGGTGAGCGTCACGCCCAGTGGGAGTGCCGTCATCGCGAGCAGCAGCCGCGCCAGCGACATCAGCCCAATCACCAACGCGAGATAGACGGTCAGCACGTGCAGCCTGCTGGCCCGCTGAGGAGTGGGTGTCTCTGCGGAGGGGACGTCCACGACGACGGTGACTGCTGCCTGCCGGTTCACACACCGCTCCCGAGCTCTCGCACGCCGTCAACTCGCTTTTGCACATTGTACCCGCACTGGCAAGGGGGCGTCGCGCTCTACGGAGGTCCCACAGGTGTTGCCCCGACAGGGAGGCGGCGCTTATAATGCCGCCACCGATACGGCAAACGCTCTCCGATGTAGGGATATGACTATGGACCAGTACCCACGGCCTTCATCGCCTCTCTCCACTCCGGCCCGCATCGTAGCCTCGACGCCCCTGGCGGATGCGACGATTTACCGGCCTGGGCCATATCTCGCCCTCGGGTTGCTGGCGATTCCGGTGCTCATCGCGCTGGCGGGAGCGTTCCTTGCGCTGAACACCCACGGCTCGGTGCCGGTCTGGCTGCCGCTGTTGCTCTTGCTATGGATTCCGTGCCTGCCGCTCGCACTGCTCACCCTCAAAGCCGTGCGTACCAGCAACACCGGCATCGCGGTCGGCCGCCCGTGGAAGCTCTGGGACGAAGTTCCCTGGCAAATGGTCGAGCGTGTCGAGAAACATGGCCCACGTGTCATCATCATCGGGACGGACGGCACGCGGATCACCTTCGTGCCTCGGCTCATGCGCGACGGGCTGCGCCTGCACCGCCAGTTGCTGCTGCGGCTTCCACCGCATGTGCTCGGCGGAGGACTGCGCCAGGAGGCCCAGAGCATCGTGATGGGCGACCTGTACGCGATGGCCGAGGGCGGTCTCACCGGCACGCTGCGAGCGCGCCCACGCCCCTATCACGTGGCTGGCGCCGTGCTCGTCCTTGTCATAGCGCTAGCGGTTGGGGTGGCAGCGGTGCTGCGCTTGCCGTTGTGGGCGAGCATTCCGCTGGGACTCCTCGCGCTTGTTCTCGCCGCTGGAGCGGGCCTCACCATCTGGTGGTTGCTCCAAGAAGTACAGGTGACCGAGAAGGGTCTGCGAGTCCAGCAGCTACTGGGCGGGCGCTCGGCATCCATCGCCTGGGAGGACGTCCAGCTCATCGAGTGCGACCCGCGCGAGGTCATGCTGCGGCTGCGCGGCGACCATCGCCTGCGCTGCATCGGCCCCAATCTGCTGCGGCCGACACAGCGCGATATGATGCGCGCCTTCATCCACGAATATTGCCGGAGCCGTGGCGTGCCCGTGGTCCGCCGAGTCTGGATGTGGTAACACCTAAGGGTGCGCGATGGCGTGTACCCGATGGGCCTCTGTGTTCGGCTCTCCCCGAGACTGCGTGAGGTCCGTCGAGCGCTCGCCCGCGCACGGCTGATCGTGTACGCCTCGACCATGCTCGCGGTTCAGGCACAGCGCAGACGAGGGGATCTATGTTGCTCGGCGCCGATATCGGAGGCACCTTTACCGATCTCGTCTGGTGGACGGGAAGCGAGCTGCGGCGCCATAAGGTGCCGACGACTCCCGAGGCGCCTGAGCGGGGCCTCCTCGACGGCATCGCGCAGCTCGGCGCCAATTCGCCCGACGTCCTGCTGATCCACGGGTCGACCATCGCGACGAACGCGCTGCTCGAACGGCACGGCGCGCGTGTCGTCCTCCTCACCACCGAGGGCTTCGCGGACGTGCTGGAGATCGGCCGTCAGAACCGCCTCGGCATATATCGCGCGCGCGTCGTCAAGCCCCAGCACGTCGTCCCCGCCGAGCGCCGCCTGGAGGTCCATGAACGCCTCGACGCCTACGGTGAGGTGCTGGTTCCCCTCGCGCCCGATGAGCTCCACCGCGTCTGTCAGGCCCTCCGCTCCCAGCGCCCCGAGGCCGTGGCGATCTGCCTGCTGCACGCCTACGCCAACGACGCGCACGAAAGGCTGCTCGCCGACGCGCTGCGCGACTTGCCGTTCGTTTATGCGTCGAGCGACGTCGATCCGACGTACCGCGAGTACGAGCGCACCAGCACCACGGTGCTGAACGCCTACGTCGCGCCCAAGGTGGCGGCGTACGTCGAGCGGCTGCGCACGGGCCTGGCGGGTCCGTTACGGCTCATCGGCTCGGATGGCGGGCGGCAGCCCTCCGGCGAGCTCGCGCGCCCGGCCAGCATGATCCTCTCCGGCCCGGCGGGCGGTGTCGTGGGCGCGTATGCGGTCGCGCGTGCCGCTGGCCTCGACGATGTCATCACGCTCGATATGGGCGGCACCAGCACCGACGTCGCGTTGCTGCGTGGCCAGCCGGAGCGCACCCGCGAGGGAATGGTTGACGGCCTACCGTTGCGCATGCCGATGCTCGACATCTTCACCATCGGCGCGGGCGGCGGCTCGATCGCCCGCTTCGATCGCGGCGGCGCACTGGCCGTCGGACCAGAGTCGGCGGGGGCCAATCCCGGTCCCGCGTGCTACGGGCGCGGCGGTCAGTTGTTCACCGTGACCGATGCGCATGCCCTGCTGGGCCATCTGCTGCCAGACTACTTCCTCGGCGGACGCATGTCGCTCGACCTCGCGGCCGCGACCAGTGCCGCCGAGTCGGTGCTCTTCGGCACCTCGCTGTCGGCGGAGGAGCTCTCTACCGGCGTCATCGCCGTCACGAACGCGGCGATGGAGCGTGCTGTGCGCACGGTCAGCGCGCGTCGGGGTCACGATCCAGCGGACTTCACGCTGCTCTGCTTCGGCGGGGCGGGTGGACTCTCTGCCGTCGATCTGGCGTGCGCCCTCGGCATGCGCGGCGTCTTCATGCCAGCGGCGGCGGGCACATTGAGCGCGCTTGGCATGCTACTCTCCGAAACGCGTGTCACAGCATCCGCCAGCGTGCTGCGCATTGCGGAGGCGACCGTGGACGACGATATTGTGTCGGTATTCGACGAGCTCGCCGCCGCGTGTGAGCGCCAGCTCGACGCGACCGACGCCGCGGAGGAAGTACTCATCGACCGCATGCTCGACATGCGCTATCGCGGCCAGTCCTACGAGTTGACAGTGGCTTGGGACGGCACGGTCGCCGGGACCGTGGCCGCCTTCGCGGACGAGCATCTTCGCCGCTTCGGCTATGCCGACGAGGCCCCCATCGAGATCGTCAACGCCAGCGTTGCCCTGCGCGTGGTTCATCCCGGCTTCCCGCTGCCCGAGATCACAGCGGGCGAGCCGTCCCCTCCGACGGCGACGGTGGAAGCGTGGTTCGGCGGACAGCGGCAGACGACCGTCGTCTACCATCTGGATGCGCTCGTGCGCGATCAGCGTGTCGCCGGTCCCGCGTTGCTGGCGAGTACGGATGCCACGTTCCTCGTGCCGCCCGGCTTCAGCGCGCGCATCGACCGCTACGGCAACATTCACGTGCCGCTGCGCCCGGCCGCTGAGAAGGAGGCCGCGTCATGAGCCAGCAGATCGATCCCGTCCGGCTCGAAATCTACAAGCAGCTCTTCCAGGCGGCGGCCGAAGAGATGGGCGAGGTGCTCATGCGCACTGGCTACAGCCCGAACATCAAGGAGCGGCGCGACTTCTCGTGCGCGATCTTCGATGCCAACGGCGAGACCATCGCGCAGGCCGAGCATCTCCCGGTGCATCTCGGCTCGATGCCCGCCAGCGTCCGTGCCGCGCTCGACGCGCACACGCTGCACCCGGGCGACATGGTGCTGCTGAACGACCCCTATCAGGGCGGCACGCACCTGCCCGACCTCACCCTCGTGGCCCCGGTCTATGCCGATGGGGAGTCGCGCCCGTCATTCTACGTCGCCAATCGCGCGCACCACGCCGACGTCGGCGGCATCGCCCCTGGCAGCCTCAGCCTCGCCCGCGAGCTGTATCAGGAGGGCATCATCCTGCCGCCGGTCAAGATGCTGCACGGCGGCGAGCTGGATGACGGTCTGTTCAGCGTGTTGTTGCGCAACGTGCGCACGCCGGACGAACGGCGCGGCGATCTGCTCGCCCAGATCGCGGCCAACCGCATCGGCGAGCGGCGACTGCTGGAATACGTCGCGCGCGGCGGGCTCGCGGAGGTCACGCGCTACGGGCACGCGCTGCAAGACTACGCCGAGCGCATCACGCGGGCGCTGCTCGGCAGCCTGCCAGACGGCGAGGTATACGCCCATGACTACCTGGATGGCGACGGGTACGGCACGAACGACATCGCCATCGCGCTGACCCTCACTATTTCCGGCGACGCGGCGACGTTCGATTTCACTGGCTCGGCACCGCAGATGGCGGGGAGCCTAAACGCGGTCGCGGCCATCACATTGAGCGCGGTCGCCTACGCCGTGCGTCTCGCCGTGGAGGAGGACATCCCGACGAATGTGGGCAGCATGCGCCCGCTCACCGTCATCACCCCCGAGG
>CAYRVF010000085.1:18571-23243 GCA_964427535.1 uncultured Ktedonobacterales bacterium | reverse complement strand
CTTCCAGTGGACTCTGTGGAGCTCGAACTCATCTTATACACGAGTGGTACGCTCCATCGTCGAGGAGGATGCAGCAGCGATGGACCGAACCGATGTCCAGTGGAGGGGACGCGACCCGCTGATCGGCGAACTGCCAACGAGTGCCGACAGGCGCGGGAGGCCGTGGCGCGACAGCCGGGAGGTGTTGCACGGCATCGTGGGGATCCTACAGACCGGTGCGCAATGGGCGGACCTGCCCAAGCGATATCCCCCCTACCAGACCTACCACCGCCGCTTCCACCGCTGGGCTGGCGACGGGACGCTCGAACAGGAGTCAAAGGTGCTCGCCGCCAACCGCAACGACCGAGGAGGACTCGACCTGTCCGAATGCTGCATCGACGGTATGTTCCTTGTGGCGAAAACAGGGGCGGATGTGTGGGAACGCGCCACGCGGGGCACAGGGACGAAGCTCATGGGCATAGCTGGGCACGGGCAGACCGCTCTGGTCGTCCTCTCGCCACGTGTATCTCCTGGGCCGCCTCGGCTGCGCCCGCGCGCAGGTCCGTCTCGTCCCGGCCACACTCGACTCGCGCAGTGTCGCCACCTTGCCCCGCCGCCTCATCGGTGACCGAGCGTACGATGCTGACCCGCTCGATGCGGCGCTGGCCCACGTAGGCGTCGAGATGACCGCGCCCCATCGCCGTGGCCGCAAGCGGCCTAAGACGCAGGATGGCCGTCCGCTCCGGCGGTATCGACGCCGCTGGAAGATCGAGCGGCTCTTCGCTTGGCTCGGCAACTTGCGCCGGCTGGTCGTGCGCTCTGAGCGCACTGCGCTGAACTCTCTGGGCTGTGTCCAACTCGGCTGCATCCTTATCCTGCTCCGGCCGAGATGAATGAGGTGAGTTCTACTCTCCACGGGGACTGCTCTGTGTGGAAGCCGAACCTACGAACGCAACTATGGACCGAATAGGAGCGCGGCAGACCGAGCACGTGCTCGGCGACAGAGCGCAGCACGAGCGTGTTGGCGATCGGCGCGACGCGGCGCGGTGCGGTCGAGCCGGGTCTCGCTGAGGCCCAGGCCGCCGCCCTAGGCTTCGGGGATCAGCATGCCGAGCCAGCCCGCCGCGCTCATCGCGCGCACGAACTCCTCTGGGTAGGCGCGCACGGAGGCACGGATCTCGGAGTGGAGCTCGTCGTGCGGAAGGGCCATCGCAACGTCCTCTCTGCTGCCAATTAAGCTGTCACCGTATGCGATAGGGACGAGAGCGCTTGCCATTCGTTCAGGGGCAGGGCGGCGCGATTTTCGGTGAGCACCTGCAGGCAGACGTGGTCCGCGCCCGCCTGGATGTGCTGCGCGACTCGCTCGCGAATCGTCTCGACTGTTCCCCACGCGATGAGCGCGTCGACCAGGCGGTCGCTGCCGCCGTTGGCGAGATCGTCGGGCGTGAAGCCGAGGCGGAGCCAGTTGTTGGTGTAGTTCGGGGCGCGCAAATACATGGCGAGATGGGCGCGAGCGATGGCGCGTGCCCGTTCTGGATCGGTCTCGAGGACGACGCCCTGCTCCGGCGCGAGCACGGGTCCCGCGCCGAGCACGCCGCGCGCGTAGCGGGTATGCGCGACCGGCACGAGATACGGATGGGCGCCCGCGCTGCGTTCGCGCGCCAGTTCCAGCATCCGTGGCCCGAGTGCGGCGAGGACCCGCTCGCCGACTGGGACCGGCGTGGGCGCGGCGTCGAGCGCGTCGAGGTAGGCGCGCATCTGCTCCAGCGGCTTCGCGTAGCGGCCTGGCTGCTCACGATCGACCAGATGGCCGTGACTCACGCCAAGACCGAGCACGAAGCGGCCGGGATGCGCCTGCGTGAGCGCGTGATGAGCCGCAGCAACCTCGCTCGCCGGGTTGTCCCAGATGCTAAGGATACCAGTGGCGATCACAAGGCGCTGCGTCGCGTCGAGCAGATCGCGCGCGAGCTCGAACATGCCCACACGATTCGGGAACCAGAGGGTGCCGTACCCCTGCTGCTCCAGTTGGGCAGCCGCCTGCTTCGCGGCTGTGCGGTCAGTCCAGACCTGTCCACTCCAGATGCCGACCCGACCGAGTTGCATACTGCTTCCTCCATGCCGTACGGTGGTCATACCGCCCGGGGTCCGTCCGCGGCGCTTCGCGACAGCGCGCCAGAGCGAGTCGCACGCCGTCCGCACCTCCACCCTTTCTCTATATACCAGAGCGGTATCTGATGGCGAGCGGAATGATCATCGGCAACGCAGGCAGCGGGCACGGCGGCTGAAGGTCCGCTGTGCCCGCTGCCTGCCTGACGTCCCGCTCGATTCACGGGGAGCAATGTGCCGAGAGCACGTCTCGCTAGACGCGACCTTCGCGCAGCATGCTCACCGCTTTCTCGATGCGCCGCTTGCGTGTCTCGGCTGTCTTCGCGTCTTCTACCGACTGCACATAGCGCCGCTTATTGCTGTAGGAGAGCCCATCGAAGAACCGTCTGGCCTCCGCCTCGGCGGCGAGTGCTTCCGCGAAATCAGGCGGCACCGTCACCTCGCGCGGCGCATCGTCCAGCTCGATATCGACATCGACCTCATCGCCCGCCGCAACGCCCGCGCCCGCGCGTACCTCCGCACTGACCGGGAGCAGAAACTCGCCCCCCATGAAGGCCACGGTGCTGCGGTAAGTGTAGTCCCCGATAGTGACACGCACGGCGGGGCGCTTGCCTTGCCCAAGGCTCGCGACGACCTCTGGGGGAACGGGCAGACCGGTCGCGGTCTTGCCACTCAGCCGGACGACAGTATGAAATCTCACGCTGACTCCCTCCCCGTACCACTCACGACCATGGGGTTCACGCGGAGAAGAACTCTGTGAGCGGCGGCGCGATTACCTCCGCGGCGACCTCGTGCGTCTGCCCGTCCAGGACGCGATACTGGGCGGAGGGAATCGCACTGGCGATCTGTCGCGCCACCTGTCGCATCCACTCGGGGCTCGCCCCACCCGCCATGACGAGCGTGGGAACCGAGACCGAGGACGCCCGTTCGGTTGGCACCGAGCTATCGCCCATCACAGCGGCATCGTAGGTCAGCGTGGGCGCGACCGCCTCGAATACCGGCCAGACAGGCGACTGGCGCATCCCCGCGACGGCGTCGTCCGGTGTGCCGACGAGGCGCATAAACATCTCTGCCGCGTCGCCGCGCCGCCCAGCCGCCACCGCCTGGTTGAGCTGAACACGATAGTCGGTGAAGCGCCGGACACCCGCTTCGTCGGCGCTGAACGGCGGCTCGTACATCACCAGCTTCGTGATGCGGCCGGGAAGCTGGCGAGCCGCCTCAAGGGCGAGGATGGCGCCCGAGGAGATCCCATACACGCACGCCGACCCACCAGCTTCGCCAATGAGGGCGTCGATATCTTCCACCTCGCGGTCCACCGCGTACGGCGCCGTATCGCCGCTCTCACCGCGCCCACGCCGGTCGTAGGTGAAGACGGTGAAGTGAGGTGCGAGCTGCGCCGCCAGACCGCCCATTGGCCCGAATCCGCGACTGCACATCGCGCCATCCACCAGGATGAGCGCCGGGCCCGTGCCCGACACGTCGAACGCGATTCGGGTGCCGTCTTTCGAGGTAACTGTCTGCATAGTGGTTCTCCTTGTCCTGACTCAGTACCCACTACCATTGTGGACGCACCACGCGGGCGGAGTCTTGTACAGAACCGACAATTGTTCGCCAGGAGACTTGCCGCTGAGTTGCGTGGGAGTCTGTCCAATGAAGCGCTGGAGTGACCGTGTGAGGTGCGGTTGGTCGAAGTAGCCCGCGAGCGCCACCGTATCCAGAATCGAGACGCCGCTGCGCAAGAGGCTCGTCGCGTAGCGTGCCCGCTCGATCTGGCGCACGGCCCCCTGGGTGATGCCGGTGGCGCGCACGAAGCGGCGCTCGGTGGTGCGCGACGACACATCGCGGATGTGGCCCGCCAGCGCGGCCTCGACCAGTGGCTCGCGGACCAGCAGCCCTTCGCGCGCCAGCCGCTCCACGAAGACGTCGGCGTTCTCGTAGTCGGGAAATTGCCACACGGAGCCATGCAGCCAGAACGTCTTGCTCGATGTGCCCGGCAGGTGCAGGGCAGTATCGACGAGTTTGCCCGTAGGCAGATGCGGCATGAATGTGCCAGGGGTCAGCACGATGCCGACAAACCCGTCATGTGCCGGACAGTACGCCGGCGTGACGTGTGTCTCTGGCCCGCGTATCGAAAAGTACGTCTTCCCCTGCTCGTTCCACACGACGAGCTGCCAGCGATTCAGAGCCAGCGAGCGGAAGGGACCAGGACGCTCGCAGCGACTCCGCCAGATCAGCTCGACAAACGGCGAATCTGATGGCCGGTCCTCAAAGACAAGGCTCATATGCTCCTTCTTCGTGGCGCGCTGCCGCTGGCGTGGAGCACAGCGTCACAACCCGCAGACTCCACGCAGACGATTCCACCAGACGCAGGCTTCTCATGTTCCCTTCCCGTATCCGCATCATCCCCGCGCTCTTTGTGTTGATAGTGGTGGTGGTGGTGGTGGTCGACGCGCGGCCCGTGCGATGGCGCAGGTACCAGGCGGCCTACACTGCGTACGATACCCACAACGCTATTCCAAATCAAGCACAGCAATCCGGCATGCCGTTCCGCAGGAGCGACTGCGAGTGACGGTGTTCGCGACTCGTA
>CAYRVF010000085.1:0-18471 GCA_964427535.1 uncultured Ktedonobacterales bacterium | reverse complement strand
AGAAGGTGAGGCACGAGCGTGAACGTCGAGACGATCACCCGCGCGATCCAATTCATTCTCGCGCCCGTCGTGATGGTGACGAGCTGCGCGATTCTGGTGGGCGGCATGCTGACGCTCTATGGCGACCTCAACGGCCGGTTGCGCTCGCTGGCGCGAGAGCGACTGGATCTGCTGCGCGGCTCCAACGACTCACTGGAAGTCCCACCAGGCATGAGCGACGCCTTCAAGACGGAGCGCCTGCGTGAGATCGACGCGCAACTGCCTGGCCTGCTGCGGCGGCACGAGCTCGTCCACCACGCTGTGCTGGCGGTCTATTTCGCGATCATGATCTTCGTGGTGAGCATGCTCGCGATTGCGCTCGCCGTCATCCCGAACTCGGCCGCGCTGGCGACGGTGGCCCTCATCGTGTTCCTGATCGGCACAGCGGTGCTGCTGGTCGGCGTGGTGCTGATTGGCCTGGAGGTCCGCACCTCGAACATGGCTGTGCGCTACGAGGTCACGCGGGTGATGAGCCTCGGCATGCCCGAGCCATCCCTGCCGAGCACCACACGCTCATCGGAGCCTGGAGTCCACCACTGATACAGAGAGGTTGTCGTGCCTACCGCCCATGGGCCATGGGCACATAGGAGGCTGAGCCGATGACATGCACGCTGCACCCAGGCGACACGTTTCCCGACGTGACGCTGCCCGACCACCGGAACGCGCTGGTCCGGCTGTCGCACTTTACCGCGCCCAGCCTGCTCGACGAGCACCTTGGCTTCGGCGACGGCTATCCACTCATCGTGCAATGCTTTCGCGGCTTCTTCTGTCCGCGCGATCAGGAGCAGATGCGCCAGCTCGCCGGATTCCAGCGCGAGCTGGCGGTGAACTACGGGCGCCTGGTCGCGATCAGCGTGGACCCGCCGCTGGTCAACGCCGCCTTTCGCGCGGGCCTGGGCGCGGAGTGGCCGTTCCTCTCCGACGGAGATCGGGCCGTCATCAAGCAGCTCGGCATTCTCGACGAGACGGAAGGCGAGAATGCCTATCGTGCCCAGCCCTACACCTTCGTGCTGCGGCCCGACCTGCGCATCCACCGTATCTATAACGGCTGGTTCTTCGTGGGCAGGCCGACCGTCGAGGAGCTGCGCCACGACCTGCGCACCATGCTGGAGACGCGGGCGGATTACCGCTACGAGGCCTACGATACGCCCGCCGTGCGCCGCGTGCGCATCCCCCAGCAGGAATGGGCGCATGGCGCACCCCCACTCGGCGCGAACGGGCTGCCCGTAGCGCGCGGTGTCGTGCGCTGGTTCGACGCGGCGAAGGGGATCGGCGGCATCGCACGCCAGGCAACGCCCGACGCGGGTTATGCCAGTGATGGCAGTGATTCAGACACGACACGCGACGACGTGTTCTTTCACTTCACCGCCATTCCGGGCGAGGCCTACCGCACCATCCAGGCGGGCACGCCGGTGCGGTTCGAGGTGGTGGAGGGCGTCGCGGGGCCAACCGCGCGCAACATACAACCGCTTGCGGGCGCAGCCAACAGCATCACACGTCCCGGAGCGGAGCGGTAATGCAGCGCAGGCGGGTGAAGCTTGCGTCTGCCCCTTCACCGGTCGCCGCGCCTATTCGTGGTCATGGCCGTCGTCGTGGGCGCCAAGCGGTCGCAGCACGGCCCGGGCGGGCGCGCCGTCTCCGCCGACGATGCGCAGCGGCAGGCAGACGAGCTCGTAGTCCCCCGGCTCGACGGCGGAGAGATTGAGTCCTTCGATCACCCAGACGCCCGCTTCGAGCAGCGCCTGGTGGGTCTCGACACTGTCATCGCGGAAGCCGCCGACCGAGAGATAATCGACGCCGACCGTCCGCACGCCCGCGCCGGCCAGGAACCGCGCGGCCTCGCGCCCAATGTAGACGAAGTCCTCGACGAAGTCGTCGGACTGCCAGACGCGGGGAGAGTTGCGCGTTTTGAAGAGGATGCGCTCCCCCCGGCGGATGCCGTGCCCGGCCAGCTCAGCGGGCGTGATCGACACCGGGTCGGCGATCTCGATCACGCGGGCGCGTCCCATCGTGGCGCCGAGCGGCATCTCGTCTATGCCAGCGCCGCCGGACAGGAAGTGGATCGGCGCATCCATGTGGGTGCCGGTGTGGGCGCCGAGCGAGAGTTTCGAGACGTTGGCGACGTCACCGCGTTCGATATCGAGGACGCGCTCGAAGAGCACCGGCGGATTGTCAGGCCAGTGGACCATGCCTGAGCGGAGCGGCACGGAGATGTCGATCCAGTCCTGTGTCATGCGGTCCAATCCTTCTCCCCTGTGAAGATGCATGCAATCCAGTCCGCGAGCTGGCGCCAGGTTGCTCCACACCAGTATAGTCCGCGTGGCAAGCGGTGATGGCGAGGACGGGGCGACTGTCCCATTCAATGACGTCTGCTTGTCGATGGCGCGACGCGAGTCCGCGCTCCCTGAGATGTGGAGCTGCCGGGTGTGATGAGGACAGACGGAACGAAACGAATTCCGTGTCCTTTGGCAGCCATCAGGTCATCGACGCGCCGTCGGACGCGCCACGAGCGACGCGCGCGTAGAGCGACAGGATGCCGCTGCTGTGGCGTGGCGGCGGTGGCGACCAGCGGGTCCGGCGCTCGGCCAGCGCGCGCTCCACCACGTCCGCTGGCTGCCGTTGGCCCTGGATGCCGACGATCGCCAGCCGCCGCTCGGGCACGGAAATCTCGATCAGGTCGTGCTCCTCGACGAGCGCGAGTGGGCCGCCGTCGAGCGCTTCGGGGGTCACGTGCCCGATGCACGGCCCCTTCATCGCGCCCGAGAACCGCCCGTCCGTGACCAGTGCGGTGGTGGTGTTGAGCGCCGGGTCGGCCGCGAGCATGGTGGAGGCGAAGTACATCTCGGGCATGCCATTGGCGCGCGGCCCCTCGTAGCGAATCACCACCACATCGCCAGACGTGATGGTACGCTGGCGCAGCGCGTCGAGGGCCGCCTCCTCAGTATCGAAGACGCGCGCCGGTCCCACGTGGGTATGCATCTCTTTGGGGACCGCGAAGGTCTTGACGACGGCCCCGTCGGGGGCGAGGTTGCCGCGCAGCACCGCGACGCCGCCGTCCGGGCCGAAGGGGTCGGCGCGCGGACGGAGGATCTCGCGCCGGGCCACTTTGACGTTGTTCAGGTAGCCGAGGCGCTCGGCAAAGAACCGGCTGTGCTCGATCTCTTCCAGGTTCTCGCCGAGCGTCTTGCCGGTCACGGTGAGGCAGTCCAGGTGGAGCATGTCGCGCAGCTCCAGCATGACGGCGGGCACGCCGCCAGCGTACCAGAAATACTCGACCGGATAGCGCCCCGTCGTCTTGACGTTCGCCAGCACCGGCACCTGGCGATGGATGCGGTCGAAGTCGTCAATCGTGATCTCGACGCCGACCTCGCGCGCGATGACCGGCAGGTGCAGCAGCATGTTTGTGGAGCCGCCCACCGCGGCGTGAATCATGATGGCGTTCTCGAAGGCGTCACGTGTCAGAATGCGCCGGGGCGTGATCTCCTGGTCGATCAGCGTGAGCATCTGCTTGCCGGTCGCACGCGCATAGCGCAGGAGCTGGGTGAGCGGCGCCGGGACGAGCGCCGAGCCAGGCAGCGCCAGACCGAGTGCCTCAGATATGACCTGGCCCGTGCTGGCGCTGCCCATGAACTGACACGCCCCGCAGGTGGGGCACGCGCCGTTCTGGGCCAGGTCGAAGTCGTCGCGCGAAAGCTCGCCGCGCTCGACGGACATGCCCATCTCCCACAGGTGGTTCGAGGTGACGGAGTCTGGCGCGTTGAGCTGGGTGCCGCCGGGCAGATGGATGGCCGGGAGGTCGCAGCGGGCGATGGCGAGCAGGTGCGCGGGCACCGATTTGTCGTTGCCCGAGACCAGCACCATGCCGTCGTGGGGATGCCCTAACGCGTGTATCTCGATCATGGCCGCCATGATGTCGCGCGAGACGAGCGAGTAGCTCATCCCCTCATGCGCCTGCGCCACCCCGTCGCAGATGTCGCTGACGGTGAAGACGCCCGGCTTGCCACCCGCCTCGAAGACGCCGTTGCTGACCTCCTCGATCAGGGGCCGGAAGTGGAACGTACCGGGGTGGCCCATGCCATAGGCGCTGTCGACGAGCACCTGCGGCTTGGCGAGGTCTTCTTCCGTCCAGTTCATCCCCAGGCGCAGCGCGTCGCCCTGGTAGTTCACCGAGCGCAGGCGCTGGCTCCGTAGTGTGCGTGGATCTCGTGGCACTCTCGCGCTCCTCTGTCGTCTCCGGCGGTGGCCCACGCGGCCGATTGGCGAGATGAATTGCTCGCTTGCCGGTGTGTCAGCGCAGTTGGGAAGAATAGTCGGGCAGCGTGGGATGGTCTGGCGGCAGCGGGCTTTGCAGCGTCCAGCCGCCGTCGACGACAAGCGTTTGCCCGGTCACGTGGCGCGCTTCGGGTGAGGCGAAATAGAGGGCAGCGGCCACGATATCTTCCACGGCGCCAGCGCGGCCAGTGGGCGTCACCGCAGCCCAGTTCTGTTCGTAGTCGGGATCATCGCGCAACGTGCGCTCGGTTACCGTCGCGCCGGGGCAGATGGCGTTGACGGTGATGCCGTATGCGCCCACTTCCAGTGCGATGGTCTTCGCCATCATGCGAATGCCCGCCTTGGTGATGCCGTAGCCCCCCAGGTTCGTGTGCGCCTGAACGCCCGTCACCGAGGACATCAAGAGGATGCGCCCGGGGATGTGCGCGTCGATCATGCTCCTGGCCGCGGCTTGTGCGGTAAAGAAGCTGCCGCGCAGGTTCACACCCAGCAGCCGGTCAAACGCCTCCGGCGTGTACGTCAGAAATTCGCCGTAATTGGTGATGCCCGCATTGGCCACCGCGATGTCCAGTCGCCCCACCGCCTCGGTGAACTGGTGAAATATCGAGCGGACCGCGTA
The DNA here is from genome assembly GCA_964427535.1 of uncultured Ktedonobacterales bacterium. Taxonomy (GTDB): domain Bacteria; phylum Chloroflexota; class Ktedonobacteria; order Ktedonobacterales; family JADMIN01; genus CAYRVF01. The sequence continues at coordinate 13,541 of CAYRVF010000085.1, read as the reverse complement.
GACGTCGGCGACGTCACACGCATAGGGGGAAACCAGTTCGGCTCCCACGGTCTCGTTGATCCGGCGGGCGGCTCGCTCGGCGACCGCGAGATCGAGATCGTTCAGCGCCACTTTGGCTCCCGCGCTGGCGAAAGCCTGGCAGAGCGCGAAGCCAATCCCCGCTCCGGCCCCGGTCACCAGAACGGCTTTGCCTGCATAGGTCGTCACGTACACACTCCCGGAAATGTCCCACAGACTCGTCAGAAGACAGCGAACCGCGCGGGCCGAACCCACCAGCCGAGCGCCTCAGCCGGGCAACTTGAACGCGGTGAAGCCCCCGTCGAGAACCAGCGCCGACCCGGTGGCAAAGCGCGCGCTGGGCGACGCCAGGTAGAGAATCGCCTCGGCAATTTCCTCCGGCGTGCCGAGCCGGCCGACGGGCTGCCGCGCCACCATACTGCGCCGGGCGGCCTCGGGGTCGGCGTAGCTATGCACCATACGGTCCACCCAGGGCGTGTCGATCGTGCCAGGGCAGACGCAATTCACGCGGATGTTGTCCTTCACGTGGTCCGCCGCCATCGCCTTCGTCAGGGCGAGCACCGCCCCTTTCGACGCGCCGTACGCGGCCCGGTCGACGACGGCCACCATCGCGACGATGCTCGACACGTTGACGATCACGCCCCCACCCCGCGCGATCATCCGCGGGAGCGCGGCGCGCGAGCAGTGATAGATGCCCTTCACGTTCACCGCGAAGATGCGGTCCCAGTCGTCCTCGCTGGTGGTCAGGATCGTCCCGGCCACGCCGACTCCGGCGTTGTTCACCAGGATATCCACTGTGCTGAAGGTGTCGATCGTGAACTCGACGAGGGCGGCGGTGTCCGCGGCGGACGTGACGTCGGCCTGAAATGCCGCTGCTCGCGCTCCGGCTGGCGGCCGCTCGACCAGAGGGGCGAGCGACTGGATGAGCCGCACCGTATCCTGGGCCGCGCGCACATCGGCGTCGGCGGCGACCACGCTGGCGCCCGCACTCGCGAACGCTAGCGCCGTCGCGCGGCCGATACCGCTGCCCGCCCCCGTCACGATTGCCACCTGATCTTCCAGCGTGCGCGTCACTGTGCCTTCTCCTGTCGATGAGCGTGTGGATGCGATGAGCGCTGCTCCCCCGGCGCGACTGCCATTTGGGCGGCCAGGCAAAACAGGCCATCGTGGCAGGGCGCGGGCGCAGAGGAACCTGCGCGCATTCTACCACCACCCCCTTGGGCGGACCGTGCTTTGAGGTGAGGGGGGAGGCAATAGGGTATAGACGCCGCGTTGTCGCCCTTATAGCCAGCAGGCGGGGGACATGATGCCGAGTGCGTCCAGAATAGATGCAACGTTGGCAGCGGCGCTCGCGCTCGTCTCGACCCGCACGTAGGCGACATCTGGCTCGTGCCTCGCATCGAATGGCGCCCATGACGCGGCCTGGGCGTCGTAGAGCTCGGGCCGGCCGTCCGACGCATCCGCTGCGCCTCCCGCATGCCGTTGTTTGTCGCCCCAGCGCGTGTCGAGGCGCTGCACGGCAAGCGCGCGCGGGCACACGCACTCGACGAACCATGCCTCCGCGCCCAGCGTCCGGGCAAGCTCGACCGCGTCCTGCCGGTCTGCCTGGCGCGCGAACGAGGCATCCAGCAGCACGGAGCGTCCCGTGGCCAGCAGCGTAGCGGCACGCTCGCGCATCGCGGCGTAGGTGGCTGCCGATCGCTCCCGCGAGTAGATGCCCTGCCCGTACCGCTCTTCTTGAGGCAGCAACGGATCGAGACCCGCCGACTCCTTGCGGACCACATCCGACGCGATGTGCCCCCACCCGCGCTCACGGGCGAGCCGGCGCGCGAGCGTGCTCTTGCCCGTGCCCATCAGCCCGCCAATCAGCAGCAGCACCGGGGAGGTCGGACCCGAGGCGTACCGCCCGGCAAGCGTGAAGAGCGCCTGTGCCTGGCAGCGGGCCTCCTCGCGCTGGTCCTCCGGCACCGCCGGATCGTCGAGCTGGAACGCCAGCACCTTCCCACGAACACATGCCCGATAACAGGCGTAGAACGGCAGCAACTCGCGTAGCGCCTCATCGCCCGTCAAGGCGACGTACGCATCGGTAAACGCCCGCGCGAGGTCCGGCCGGCCCGCCAAGTCCAGCTCCATCGTCAGAAAGGCAACCTCTCCGGCCACGTCGCCGTAGCGGAACCGCTCGTTGAACTCGATACAATCGACGATCGCCAGAGAGCCAACCGGCAGGCTCGCGTTGTCGTCCGCTGCCGGCTGGTCGAGCACGTAGATGTGCTGCATGCGGACGTCGCCGTGGCAATCGCGGATAGAGCCCGCCTGCTGGCGGACCTCGAACAGCTCCCGGCGCCGCGAGAGAAACGAGCGCACGTACGCCTCGATGCGGATGTAGGTGGCGGCATCCAGCGCGCGCCCGATGTAGGGCGCCATCTGCTCGAAGTTCTCGTTCCAGTTGTGCTCGATTACGTCGACGCCGCCGAAGCGGGCGATCGCGTCGGTGTGCGGTGAGGCCGCATGAAACGCCGCCATGCGCTCGGCGACCGCGACGAGCAGCTCTGGCCGCGCGGTGCCTGCTCGCACGCGCGCCTCCAACGTCGCCTCGTCGGGCAGGCGAACCATCACCACTGCGTAGTCCACCACCGCTCCGCCGTCCAGCGTGTCACCGGGAGCGGGGGTCGCGTCGGGCGGGCAGGTGGCCGCGAAATGATAAGAGCCGTCGCCGAGCGCCACCACGGCCGCGACGCCGAGGTAGACGTGCGGGGCCAGCCGCGTGTTCAACCGCACCTCTTCAGCACAGAAGTGGCGGCGGAGCTCGGGTGTGGAGTAATCGAAGAAGCCGAAGTCGTTGGGTTTCTTCAGCTTGTAGGCACGCTCTCCGGCGAGCAGCACGGCAGACGCATGCGTCTGCACCAGCTCGACGTCAAACACACGCGTCTCGCCGCCCGCCTCCGCGCCTAGGACGCCGGTGAGCGCCTCAGCCGGAAAAGCCTCCGGTTGTCTGAGCGCGTGAAGCATTGTCGCGAACGCCTGCTGCCGCCGTTCCGTCGCCGCGTCTGTCTCGCCGCTCGCCGCCATCCTACTCTCTCTTTCGCGTCGTCGCATCTCCACCATTCGGCGGCACGCTCAACTCTCGTGGACGATCGTAGGCGTGCCCCCCACTATACTCGCATCTCGCGCACTCGCACAGAGCATAGACGCGACCAGAGGCCCGCCTGGTCAGCCTGAAGGGGCGATAGGAGCACGCCGTTGTGCTCATACCGCCCCTCGCGTCTTCGCCTCGGTCGCCTCCAGTCACTTCACACGCGCGTCCTTGCTCCTAGTTGGCCGTCACCGGCTCCTTTACCTGGATGGGGATGTTCACCGGCTCCGCCTTCGTCGCTTTGGGCACATGCAGCGTCAAGACGCCGTGCTCGTAGGTCGCCTTCACGTTTGCCGCCTCGATCGGCATCGGCAGCTCGATCGCCCGGCTCATCTCGCCGATGTAGCGCTCGCGGCGGACGTAGACGTCAGGCTTCTCGGCCTTCTCCGCCTTCTCCGCCTTCTCGTCCTGCTTGCGCGCTGCCTGGATGGTCAGCATGTTGCCGCTAGCCGTGACATGCAGATCCTCTGGCTTGAAGCCTGGCATCGCCGCTTCGACGATGTACTCGCTCTCGGTGTCGCGAATGTCGAGCGGGAACACACGGCCAACGGGCTCAAATCGACCAACGCCGAGCACACCTTCCTCGATCAGCCGGTTCATCGTGTCGCGTAGCGGGGTCAGCGCATCAAACGGCTCGTATCGCATCATCGACATGGAAGCACCTCCTGTTGTGGACATGTGGATCATGTGGGATCCTCTCCCACACCCGTCACTCTAGTGCGCGATCGTCACAGGGGCGTCAGAAATGCGGGTCGGCGTGTCACACTGTCGTCACTCTCAGAACGGGATCTGAGGGCGTCATTTCTCGCTGCGAGCGTCGAAACTCCGAGTCCAACGCTCTCTTGGCCGCACTCACACGCTGTTCCGAGGCTGGACAGGCTCGAGGATGAAGATACTGCGTTGCCTGCTGCGGTTATAGTGGGTCTGATACGCCGGCCAGATACGCACGAGCCGCGGCCAGTACCGCGCGACCTCGTCCTCCGTCGCTTCACGCGCGTGGTAGGTGCCGCACTCCTGCCCAATCAGCACGCGTGCCACGGGATGGGCGCGCAGATTCACCGTCCAGGGATTGGCATGCTCAAAGCCTGGATTGACGTTGCACACGACGAGCCGGTCACCGTCACGCAGATAGAAGACCGGTACGGTGCGCTCTAAGCCGGTACGACGCCCGATGGTCGTGAGCAGGAGCCGGGAGCCGAGCGAGTGCCCGAAGGCGATCCCGCGACCGCCGGTCCACCGGTAGAGACGGCGATCGAGCGGCGAGATGATGCGCTTGATAGCCCAGACACCCAGGCCTATACCGCCGAGGCGGCGCAGCAGCCCTTGCTCGCCGAGCTCTCGTTTACCCAGCATGACGCGATCCTTTGCCGCTCCTTCTGGCTCCTGTGCGCCCGCGCATTCGCCCGGACTTGCTCGTTTGAGTAACTCCCAGCCGGAAGTGACTCCTTCTTGCGTAACCACCCTCTCATCGCGAGTGAGTCGCTTCCAGTGGTTCACGATACTGTGTCGCCAACGCCAGTGCCGCCTGCCCCGAAGCCGGATGAGTCCGCTAAAACGCGTAGTCCTCGGCGCGGTTCGCGAGGCCCGCAGGGATTGCCCCTGGCGCCCGGACGACGAGCAGCGGCGCCTCGACCTCCTCGATCAGATTCGCGGCCACACTGCCGAAGAAGGCGTGCGACGGACCGCTTTGCCCGTGACTGGCCAGCACGATCAGTCCGCCGTTGTACTGACGCCAGACCGCTTCGATGCCGCTTGTGGGCATACCGTACTAGAGCTGTGTGACCGCATGCCCGCCGCTCTGTGCGATCTCTTCGCACACCGACTGCAGATAGGCTCCGGCCTCCGGTTCCCCACTCGCCGCGGTCTGTGGATCGAGCACACGCAGGAGCACGAGAAACGAGCCGAAGTCGCGAGCGAGCGCACTCGCATACTGAAGGGCCGTCTCACCCAGCCGTGACCCATCGAGGGGCACGATGATGGGAGCTTCAGCGCTGGCCAGCTCTTTCCCAGCAATGCTGCCTGGAGCGGAGGCCTCCGCCCGGCACACGAAAATAGGCACCTGCGCCCGCGCCAGCACAGACAGCGTCGTGCTCGGTACCGCATGGTCAGGAAGTGTCCAGCGGAGATGCGCTGCCATCACAATTACGTCGGCACGGTCAAGCTCGGCCGCGCGAGCAATTCCAGAACCTGGCGTGCTCATAAACAGCGTGAAATCAGCAGCGAAGCCGTCAGCGCGAAGCCGCGAGACGATACCGTGCAGGTAGGCGTCGGCATCGTCCAAGCGCTCGAAGCTGGACCTCGCGGCACTGGCCGTGTCCCCAGCCGGTGAGTCCTTCGGCAGCCGCTGCTACGGCTCGGCACGTACGACCAGAATCGTCCCATGGTAGATGCGGGCGAGGGTGCGTGCCGTCCCCAGCGCGACCTCTGAAAACCCACTGCCATCCAAGGGAACGACGATACGGCTGAACATAGCGCCCTTCTTTCCGCTACCGGGGCTCGCCTGCGAGGCATCAGCGGTCGCGCCCGCATGCCGTACCCCCCCACTGAACGCCACTGTCGCACACCGGCATCACATGCGTCTCGCAAGGACGTCGGCACGCGTAACGGTCGCGGCACAAGTTCACTCTCACTGCAGGCTCGTAGCACCCACAGGGTCAGTCCGGGCGAGCTAGCGCGGGCCGCGCTCTGGGCGAACTCGATCCGAGCTCCCATCGAGGCGCATGCCGCCACACTAGGGCGCTAGCGCCGCGAGTCACAGAGGGGATTCGGCACCCCCTCTGTGATGGGTGACCTTTCCTTCAGTGGTTCGCCGGCTCGAACCGCCAGCCACCGGGTGCGCTACCCACGACCGCGTGTCCACGACGGCATCCCTTCCCTCTGTGTTCGCTCGCGAACAGACGACAGCCGGGACGATGAGTACACTTCTCTTGTGCGCTTGGAGGCGTTCACTGGGAGGTGCGTCAGTCGGCCTGCACTGGCTCACGGCGCATCACCATTCACAGGGAAAGGAATCGATGCCCCCCCACCCGCGTGCGCCGCGGCGCGTCACCGCCACCCGTGCTGGGTGACCACGCTGCCGCTCCATCTGCACCCTACCCTCCGCGAGGGCACGCACCCGTCTCGTCCGCTCGCGTCTGCGCATCGCGACTCCCCAGTGATAGCACTACGTGGGGTTGGCAGATCGGTCTGAAAGGAGGTGCGGAGCTCCCCGATTCGACGTGGCTGCGCACAGGCACACTCTGGCGAGCATTGCCCGCCGTGTCCGTGTTTCTCGTCACCGGCACCAGACTCCCCCGCTGGGCGGAATCCTCAGCCGGTGGATAGATCGCGCTGGACCTGCCGCGGGAAGGAAGGACAGGTCGGCGTACCTTGGGTGACTGACAGAACAGTATCGAACAGGAGAATACCAGCATGGCGATGAACACTCTCAACGGACTGAAGGTCGCGATCCTCATCACAGATGGGTTTGAGCAGGTCGAGATGACGGAACCCCGCAAGGCGCTCAACGACGCGGGTGCCCAAACGAGCATCATCTCGCCCAAAACCGACCGTGTCCGCGCGTGGAACCTGACCAACTGGGGTGACCAGTTTCCGGTGGATGTCGCGCTCGATAGCGCCCGAGCAGAAGATTTCGATGCGCTCCATCTGCCGGGCGGCGTCATGAACCCGGACCAGTTGCGGACAATACCACAGGCCGTCTCGTTCGTGAGAGCCTTCTTCGACGCGGGCAAGCCGGTCTCGGTTATCTGTCATGGTCCGTGGACGATGATCGACGCCGAGGTAGTGAAGGGGAAGCGCATCACCTCGTGGCCCTCGCTGAAGACCGACTTGCGCAATGCCGGCGCCGAGTGGGTGGACCAGCAGGTCGTGCGGGACGGCAATGTCGTGTCGAGCCGCAAGCCCGACGACATCCCGGCGTTCAACTCGGAAGTGATCAATCTGTTCAGCCAGGCAAGCAGCCAGCCAGCGCACACCTAGGGCACGTGTGTGGACATGCGCCACACATGAACTCGGCGACGTCTGGACGAATCGGGCCCGCGCCGCCAGGCATAGCGGCGCGGGCCCTGGAGGAACAGGCGATGGAAGTGAAGCAATCCGTGACAGTGTTGCGATCGCCCATGGAGACGTACCGGTACTGGCACAACTTCGAGCACCTGCCACGCTTCATGGACTCCCTCGAGTCCGTTCAGGTCACTGGGGGCAACCGGTCCCACTGGAAGGTGAAAGCGCCCGCTGGCATCAAAATCGAGTGGGATGCCGAGATCGTCGAGGACCGGGAGAACGAGTTCATTGTCTGGCATTCGCTTCCAGGCGCGTCTGTGGAGAACTCCGGCATCGTGCGCTTCGTCCTGGCGCCGGGCGGACGGGGGACGGAGGTTCACGCCCAACTGCGCTACAACCCGCCCGCTGGGCCGGTCGGTGAACTCGTCGCCACGTACTTCGGGGAAGATCTGGCGAAACAGGTGCGCAAAGACCTGGATCGGTTCAAACAAGTGCTCGAGACCGGTGAGATCACCCGCTCCGACGCCACGGTGCGTGGTGGAGGCCCGGCGCAGCCCCCGGAGGTGTGGCCAATCTCGCCCGGACGTGATGCGACTGCGCAATCGCAATCCGCAGCGCCACGCGAGCCGCTGCCCGCATAACGGCACGAGGAGGAGGAGCACACCAGCAGGAAGGCGAGCTGTTGGATGGGCAAGTCCGACGTGAACGTGCAAGACGTGCCGGACCCCAAATTCCTGAATCCGCGCGACGCGATCGTCCAGATCACCTCTGCCGCTCTCTGTGGCTCTGACCTGCACCTCTATGACGGCTACATTCCGACGATGGAAAAGGCGATGTCCTGGGCCACGAGTTCATAGGCGAGGTCGTCGACGTGGGCCGGGATGTAAGGAGATGCACCCTCGCCTGGGCGGCGATCCACGTCAGCAACGACCCTTGCGTGGCGGAGTGTCGTGCGCGCACCCTGTGTGGCGCCCGCACGACGGGCACGTCAATCCTGTGAGGGCGTTTCCGGGTCGGGCAGCAGACCGGCAGGCACGAACCACGGATGCAGCTCGACGACAAAGCGGCCCGCGCGAACTCCTGGGTCAGCCTGGGCAAGGGCCTCGGCCTCGGCGAGGGTGGCCGTGCGATAGATGCTGATCCCACGGATGTCGCTGCCATCGTCCACAGGTCCCGAGGCGATTGCCGCGCCCGACTCTACTCGCTGCCGCGTGTGCTCCATGTGCGCCGCCTGCAACGCCTCCAGCTCCGGCGACTCGTCCGCGGTCCAGGTCGGGCCCTTACGCAACAGGCCCAGGTAGTACGTTCTGAGTTCCACACTGCCTCCAACTTCCGTGCACTAGGTCTGCACGTGACACCGAGGTAGTGTAGCAGACGGCCAGGCGCAGGGTCCAGGATCGCCGCGATGAGGTCGTCCGCGCGGGCGAGGTGGTACGCGGTACCCGGCGCGCTACCTCATACGGCAGTGCTCGTGGGGTGGCCTGCGACAGAGCGTTTCTGGCAGCGTTTGTGCAGGCACGACGGACGTGCAGAGGTCGCCTGGGCGTGACCTGCCGCCGCGCGGTTCCATGCGCGATGCCCATGAGAAGGAAGGCACCGCTATGAAGAAGCGGTCATTGTCGGCCGTGTGTCTCGTGTTTCTGTGCTCACTCCTCTCCGTCGCCGTTGTTCGCGATTGGACGGAACGCCGTGCGCAGCCCGCGGAGAACGACGATCACGCGATCTCGGCGGAGAATACCGTACGCCGTTTTGTGCTCTATGTGATCCTGCCGTTGTGGGTCGCGTCAGAGTTCCTCGACTACCTGTGTCACCGGCAGACCAAAATCGAGAAAACGGCCGGGCCATTTGAGTCGGCGCTCCATAACGTGCTGGCGGCCCAGATCGCGCTCCCGGTACTGAACGCGCTGTTCCTGCGGACGAACGTGCTGGCCCTGCTGCTGATGATCGCCTCACTCGTCGCGCACACCGTGACGGGCATCGTGGATGTCGCCTATGCCGAGGAGCGGCGCAAAGTGACGCAGGTCGAACAACACGTACACAGTGCCCTGGAGATGATCCCGCTCATGACCACGGCAGTCACGATGTGTATGCATCCCGAGCAGGTTCGCAAGCTCGTGCGCGCGGACTGGGAGCCCGGCGACCTCACGCTGCGTGCGAAGCGCCGTCCGCTGCCGCCGCGCGTCGTCGCGGGTATCGTCGCGGCGATTGCCGGGTTCGTTCTGCTTCCCTACGCCGAAGAGCTGTGGCGCTGCGTCCGCACGATGCGCTCACAAGCACCACAATCTCAAGGTTGACTGGCGTTCATGAACCGGATGCCGCGTCCTCCAGCACCAGCGCGCGAGGCCGGCCAGTGCCAACCAGCGTTGCTGTGTTCACCATTGAACAGACCACGGCCCAACCAGAGCATACACTCCTTGTATCGGATGCGACCGAGAAGGCCATCGAGCGCCGGCACCAACGCCGGTAGTACCGATACCCGACGCACTGGTGAGACGCGCGGCACGTCGCCGCAGGCATCTTCCCCCGACTGGCTCCACTCCGGTTCGAGGGCTCAGGCAACGGGAAGATCGGACCGATCAACCAGAGCTAGACAAGAAGGTGGATGACTATGGTTCACGCGGAGAGAAACTGGTGGGCACTCTTGATTCGAGGCATCGCCGCAGTGTTGTTCGGAATCTTGGCGCTGGCCGTTCCTGGCCTTACGTTGCGGGTGCTCATCGCCCTCTTCGGTGCCTATGCGCTGATCGACGGCATCTTCTCCATCGTCGCCGCGGTGCGGGCAATCGGGCGTCACGGGCGCTTCGGCTGGCTGCTCTTTGAAGGCATCGTAGGCGTCATCGCCGGCATACTCGCGTTCGTGCTGCCTGGGCTGACGGCGCTGGTGCTGCTGTACGTGATTGGGGCCTGGGCCATCATCACCGGCATCATGGAGATCGTGCAGGCGATTGAGCTGCGGCGCGTCATTCGTAACGAGTGGCTGCTGATTCTCGGCGGCGCGGCATCGGTCATCTTCGGCGTGCTGCTCTTCCTGTTTCCGGGGGCGGGCGCGCTGGCCGTCGTGTGGCTGATTGGCGCCTACGCGATTATCTTCGGCGCACTGCTGATCGCGCTGAGCCTGCGCCTGCGCGCGACACATGCGGGGACCCGGGAAACGATGACCCCCGCGTACTAGCGACGTCAGGAGTCCGCCGCATGCGTCGCGCGTCTCATCCACGAGACCACGGTGCGGCGGATTCCGCTCGCGGGAGCCCTCATCCGGCGATCAATGTACTTCCGTGCACATCTGCCCCTCGTCGTGGAGCAGGCGATCATACTCGTCTCGAACGAGGTGATAACACTCACAGGCGGTCGCTTCCAAGCCTGGCCGGTCGAGAATGACGATGCTGCCACGGCTATGCTGGATGAATCCAGCCTGCTGGAGCGCATTGGCAGTGAGGGTCACACTGGGGCGACCGACTCCCAGCATACTGCCCAGCTCTTCGTGCGTCACGACAATCCGGTTGGAAGCACCGCGATCACTGCGTATCAGCAGCCAGCTAGCAATGCGCTGACGCAGCACGTGATGGAGACTACACGCCGCCGTCTGCGCAACTCCGTTCAGGAAGACTTGCGCGTAGCGAAGGAGGAGGTCCCGTAACGGCCCAGAGCGGCTGACTTCCTGGTAGAGGAGAGCGGCGCGCATCCGGTACGCCGATCCCGGCGTCTGAACCTGCGTGTCGTACGGTGTCCAGTTGACACCGAGCAGCACCGCCAGCCCCGCCATGCCGTCCTTCCCGACCATGCCAAGCTCGGTACTGCTGCCGTCTTCGAGAATGCTGACGATCGACAGCACCGTACTGATCGGGAAGTAGACAAAGTGGATCGCATCTCCGGGCAGGTAGATTGATTGTTTCCGCTTCAACTGGACGATTTGCATCAGGGGACGAAGGTGCTCGAGCTCTGCCAGAGGGAGCACGGCGAGCAACTGATTGTCGTCCAGTCGTGTCAGATTGTCGAACGTGGGTGCTGACATCTCCAGTACCTCGCCTGCACACGTGAAGAGGCGCGAGATCCACGGCTCAGTAACGTGGCTCCCCCACCTGTTCAGCGGCGAACAGATGGGGGAGCCACGTGTGGCACGCCACTAGATAATGATGCGCTGCTGACGGGTGGTGCATATAACCGGCTTGGTACCCATCTGCTGAGATGAGGTCGGTTGGGTTGAGCAGGAAAGCCACGTACCAATGCGGCGGCTCGATGCGACGGCTGCTCCGGTGACGCCGGACCGCCACTGTACGGGGGCCGCAGGAAGCATGCCACGGCCAGGGGGCCGACCTGCCGTGTCGCATGAACCATAGTCGAGGCTGGCGTCATCGGAGCAACTGCCACGTCGTGCCGCATCTCTCCCCTGACATCCCGAGCAGGCGGACGTCAGGGGAGAGAGTGTGTATGTTGAGTACATGTGAGTCTTGGGGGCAAGCCGGTGGCGAGCCGGAGCACGCCCGGTGGTTACGGCTCGCCGTGCAACAACGGATCGCCGGCTTCGTGATGTCCGACGGGCTCGGTGCTGACCTGTCCGTCGATCTCGACCAGCGGGATGTGGTGATAGCGGCAGTACCGTGCCAGTGAGTCGAACTCCGCGTAGTAGCCATGTTCTGGCCGGTGTTCGTGTTCGGCGAACCGCTCGACGCGGCCATTGGCCAGGTTTACGACCTTCTCATTCGGCGCGATGAGCGGCGCGAAATACACATTCACGCCCTGATCCTGCAGTTGGTGTGGCGTCTGAGCGCCAAGGTTGTTCTCCGCCCACTCGAATCCGTCCATGTGCTCCTCCAGTCTACAGAGCGGTTGGGGCAGTCTGCCGAGCCGTCATGGTGACAGTTTGGACAGCACGGCACGAGGCAGGCACCGTCTCCGTCTGGCCACCGCGCGTCCCTGTCAGTCCTACGCGCCGCCACACGTCACACTGGAAGGTCCGCAAGAGTGTGGCCAGGGTTGGCGCGCCACCGATTCACCCGCGCAAGACTTGCCACGTGCTCCACCATAGTCCATCGCTCTCTCCCACCACGCCCCTGGTTGACATATGTGTTCGTTATCGGACAGACGGACGAGGGTGCAAAGTCTACACTCGGTGGCATATGCCAATCTGTGCGCGCCCTTCAGCAGGCAGGCGCGCGTGAGGGGGCTCTCGACTCTGCAAGGACGGGTGACCCGATTGCCCTCTCCACAGGTACGCGACATGTGCTTCACGCCAACATCGTGGCCGCGGCGATAGAGCCAGTACGACAGCGCGAACACTCCGCACTCGCATCGAGCAGAGCGACTTAGCCGGTCTGAGCCCGCGAGCATAATGACAAGGAGACGCCTTCATGTCGATGAGTCCGTTTGACTGGAGCGACTTCGGCGGCAGTCCATTCGACGACCTCTTTGATCGGTTTTTCAGCGGCCGGGAACGTATGGCTCCTACACGGCGTGTTCAGCAGGTGGATATCTCGCAGATGCTGAACGACCAGGCACGCGAGCTCCTCGCGCGGGCCGCCCAGCAGGCAGCCGAGTGGGGCAGCACCGAACTGGACGCCATCCACCTGCTCTGGGCAGCGACCCAGTTTCAGGCCACCCGCAGACAACTGCGACAGGCAGGGGTGGACGTCGACGCGCTCGCCCGGCAGATCAGACAGATAGCCGAGCGTGGTACTCCCGTGGAGGAAGTGACGGAGCTGAGTCCGTCGGCCAAGCGTGTGCTGCTCGACGCCTATAACCAGGCCCAGACCGCGGGTACGTCATATATCGGCCCCGAACACATCCTGCTGGCGCTGGCACAAAACACGGAGACGCAAGCGGGTGAGATGCTCGTCCGCGCGCTCGCGGATACCCAGCAGTTGCGGCCAGGCCCTGATGGGCGCACCGCACGGACCCCTGATGGGCGCACCGGACGCGCTCCGGCACAGCAGGCGACCAACACGCCCACGCTCGACGACTATGGTCGAGACCTGACCGCTGAAGCGCGCGAAGGCCGCCTCGATCCGGTGATCGGCCGCGAGCAGGAAATGCAGCAAACGATGCAGGAGCTCTCGCGCCGCACCAAGAACAACCCCGCGCAGATCGGCGAACCGGGTGTCGGCAAGACGGCCATCGTGGAAGGCATCGCCCAGCGCATCGTCAATGGCGATGTCCCCGAGAGCCTGACCAACAAACGCGTCATCGCGCTCGATCTGGGCCGGATGGTCGCGGGAACCAAGTACCGCGGCGAGTTCGAGGAGCGGCTCAAATCGGTGATTGATGAGGTGCGCGAGCACGCGAACGAGGTCATCTTGTTCATCGACGAGATGCATACCGTCGTCGGTGCGGGCGCCGCCGAAGGCGCGATGGACGCCAGCAACATGCTCAAGCCGGCGCTCGCGCGTGGCGA
>CAYRVF010000084.1:0-23913 GCA_964427535.1 uncultured Ktedonobacterales bacterium | reverse complement strand
TGCACGTGCGTCTCGCGATCGTGGGGACCGGCTTCTCGGGCCTCGGCCTCGCCATCCGGCTGAAGCAGCAGGGCATGCGTGACTTCGTCGTGCTCGAGCGCGCCGAGGACATCGGCGGCACGTGGCGCGACAACACCTATCCCGGCTGCGCGTGCGATGTGCCCTCCCACCTCTATTCCTTCTCCTTCGCGCCCAACCCACACTGGACGCGCACCTACTCGCCGCAGCGCGAGATTCGCGCGTACCTCAAGCGCTGCGCCCGCACGTTCAACATCGAGGAGCACATCCGCTACCATACTGAAGTCACAGGAGCTACGTGGGACGACGCGGACCAGTGCTGGCGCATCACGACCAGCGCCGGCACCCTCACGTCCGACATGCTCGCGATGGGCAATGGTCCGCTCAGTGAGCCTTCGATCCCGAACATCATGGGACTGGATACCTTCACGGGCACTGTCTTCCACTCGGCAAACTGGAACCACGCCCACGACCTGACCAGAGAGCGCGTGGCTGTCATTGGCACCGGCGCGTCGGCCATCCAGTTCGTGCCACAGATACAGCCGCGCGTCGCGCACCTCTCGCTGTACCAGCGCACGCCCGCGTGGATCATTCCCCGGCTCGACCGGCCGATTCCGCCGCGTCTGCGGGCGCTGTATCAGACATTTCCGCTCACCCAGCGCGCCGCGCGTGCGCGCATCTACTTCCGGCTGGAGATCAACGCGCGCGGATTTGTCTATCAGCCCAAGCTGATGAAACAGGCGGAAGACATCGCTCTGCGCCATCTCGCCGCCCAGGTACACGACCCCGAGCTACGCGCGAAGCTGACGCCGAGCTATCTCATCGGCTGCAAGCGCATCCTGCTCTCCGACGATTTCTATCCCGCGGTGACACGCGAGAACGTCGAGGTGGTGACGGACTCTATCCGCGAGGTGCGCCCCAACAGCATCGTCACCGTCGACGGCACCGAGCGGCCAGCCGACACAATTATCTTCGCGACCGGCTTTCATGTCTCCGACATGCCTGCCGCCCGGCTCGTGCGCGGCCGCGATGGCATTGCCCTCACCGACGCCTGGAAGCCGAGCCGTCAGGCCTATCTCGGCACCACCGTCGCGGGCTTCCCCAACCTCTTCCTGCTCATCGGCCCCAACACCGGCCTCGGCCACACGTCGATGGTCTTCATGATCGAATCGCAGGTCGCTTATATCCTCGACTGCCTGCGTACGATGGATCGCCTAGGCATACAAACGATCGAGGTGCGTGAAGACGCGCAGCAGGCATTTGACGACGAGCTGCAACGCCGAATGCCGGGCACCGTCTGGGCATCGGGATGCTCTAGCTGGTACCTCGACCCTACCGGGCGCAACACCTCTATGTGGCCTGGACACACCTGGGAGTTCCGCCGCAGAACGCGCCAGTTCGACCCAGCGGCCTATCACCTTATCTCCCGTCACAACGTTGGGGCGGTAGTTCGCGCCTCCGGCACCTCTGAACGCTCTGTGTAAGCCCTGCTTCTCGGCACAGGCTCGGGGTAACTCGGGTTAAGGGGATCAGGCGATCACCTGTATGCCCCTTGTAAGCCTCCAGCGGAGCACTGTAAGCCGCACTGTGTACGCTGCACCTATGTCAAGTATCTTGAAGCGCTTGCCTCAAGGTGTTGCGAATCCACGTCCCTCACGGTGCGCCGCACGGAACCAGACGCACGTGAGTCCCGCTCGATGATGCTCGCTAGAGGAGGCACAGGGGACACGTTTGGGAGGGGCATCGTTCATGACGTAGGAGAACCATGCTGTCCACGCATAACCCGCTCAAGTCAACTCGAACCGTTGATCTGCTGACGATCGTTGAATCAGCGTGGGGCAAGACAGGCGCACACAAGCTCACGCTGATACTACTGCTCGCACTGGTTATCGCGCTCGTCGTACCCACCGCATTGCCGTCGCATACGTGCGCAGGCACGGCGGATAGCCAAGGGCGCGGCCCGCTGTGCGCGGCAAACGGCGAGTTGTTCGATACGAGTGGTCAGCAAGTGCATCTCTCGGGCATCAACTGGTTTGGCTTCGAGACTGGGTCGTTCGCGCCCGAAGGGTTGGACGTGCGCAACTATCAGGACATGTTGAACCAGATTTCGCGCCTGGGCTTTAATACGGTCCGCCTGCCCTACAGCAATCAGCTCTTTGAGCCCGGAAGCACGCCGACGAACATCAACTACAGACTCAATCCAGATCTTCGGGGCCTCAGTGGATTGGCCCTCATGGACAAAATCGTTGCCGGTGCGAGGCGAGCCGGACTGTGGGTGCTCCTCGATCAGCACCGCCCCAACGCCTATGCCCAATCTGACCTCTGGTACACGCGAGAGGTGTCAGAGGCGCGCTGGATCGGCGATTGGGCCATGCTCGCCCGGCACTACAAGGGCGACTCCACGGTCCTCGGCGCCGACCTGCATAACGAGCCGAAAGGTGCGGCAACCTGGGGAGATGGCAATCGAGCGACAGATTGGCGGCTTGCCGCCGAGCGAGGCGGGAACGCCATCCTGGCAGTTAACCCCAACTGGCTGATCGTCGTGGAGGGCATCGAGAACTATCACGGCGACTACTACTGGTGGGGCAGCAATCTCGAAGGGGCCAAACCGTTTCCCGTGCGTCTCTCCCACCCCGACAAGCTCGTCTACTCGGCACATGACTACGGCCCAGAGGTGTACCCGCAAGCGTGGTTACAGCGGCGGGGCTTCGCTCGCCAGCTTCCCACGGTATGGGAACACCATTGGGCCTACCTTCAGATAAACGGGGTTGCTCCCATACTGGTGGGCGAGTTTGGCGGCCATTCTGTGGGCAACGATCCGGGCGGCCAGTGGCAGCGCACCCTCGCGCAGTATCTGCAGCGTCATGGACTTAGTTACACTTACTGGTCGTGGACGCCCAACTCGTGGGACACCGGCGGTCTTCTGACGAACAACTGGAAGACGGTTGATCCAAGCAAGCTGTCTATTCTCCCCTACATCCAGCCGCACAGTCCAACACGGTGAGCTCCCTGGCAGAATACGGCGGAAAACGAGCGCTGCTCCCTCTCGGAGGCACCGAAGAGGGAGCAGTGTGTGGACTGTATGGTTGAGTTAGCTGCGCACGCCGGTCGGCTCTGCCAGCTCAGGGCGCGACGCGGAGCCCGCCGGAACGACGCGCGGCGCGGTCGACGGGGCGGGCACACGGCCCACCCAGCGCGGCACCTTGCCCAGCGAGGTCGCTCCGACCAGGCGGCGGAAGCTGGCCACCAGCACGATCAGCAGCAGCCAGTTCACCGCGCCCGTGATGATGAGGTCCACCTGGACGGAGAACGGCAGCAGCAGAAGCGCGCCGGTGATGATGATATTCGCCAGCGTGAGCGGAATCAGGAACAGCCAGCAGAAGCGCATGAGCTGGTCGGCTCGTAGGCGCGGTAGCGTCGCGCGAATCCACAGGAAGACGCCCAGCAGAATGCTCATCTTAAAGATGAACCAGAACGCGGCGATGATGTTGAACACGACGCTGCCCCAGAATGTACCAAGCGCGCCCGTCCAGAATCCAATCGCCGTGCCCGGCCCGGACCAGCCGCCGAGGAAGAGCGCCGTCGCGACCGCCGAGACGATCGTCATGTTGCCATACTCGCCGAGGAAGAACATCGCCCAGCGCAGGCCGCTGTACTCGGTCAGGTAGCCAGCGACGAGCTCCGATTCCGCCTCTGGCAGGTCAAACGGCGCGCGGTTCGTCTCGGCAAGGCCGCAGATGTAATAGATCGCGAGGCCCAGCGGCTGCACCAGCACAAACCAGAACCAGGGCGCGCCCGGCTGCATCTGCGCCGCGACGATCTGCGAGAACGAGATGGCGCCGATGCCGCAGACGTTCAGATTCGGATTCGCTCCGGTGCAGCCAGGCGCGAGCACGCTCGAGGCCATCACCACGCCGACGAGCGCGAGCACCAGCGGCAACTCATATGAGATCATCTGCGCGGCGGACCGCAACCCACCGATCAGCGCGTACTTGTTGTTGGAACCCCACCCTGCCATAAAGACGCCGATGACGTCGATAGAGCTGAGCGCCACGTAGTAGACGATGCCCGTACCCAGCGCCGCAGCCGTCAGATATGGCGAGAACGGCAAGACCACGAACGCGGTGACCACCGGCGCAAAGAAGATCATCGGCGCCAGCCGGAACACGATGTTATCGGTCGCGGAGGCCTTCACGTCTTCCTTTAGGAACAGCTTTAGCGGGTCGAGCACCGCCTGAAAGATGCCCTGCGGCCCATAGTGCAGCGGCCCGTAGCGGTCCTGCATGAAGGCCTGCACCTTGCGCTCCAGGTACACCAGAATCATCGCCGACAGCGCCAGGAACGCAAGTGAGAAGATGAAGGTGACGGCAACGTGGATGACGTTGTAGAGAATGTCGTTCATGAAGCCTCCGCTTACCGATCCACGTCGCCGAGTACGATGTCGATGCTGCCCAGAATCGCGATGACGTCGCCGATCTTGTTGCCGCGAATCAGCTCCGGCAGAATCTGTAGATTACCAAACGAAGGGGCGCGCAACTTGGCACGGTATGGGTACTCCGAGCCGTCGCTGATCATGTAGATGCTTTCCTCGCCGCGCGCGCTCTCAACCGCGAAGTACGTCTCGCCGCGCGGTGGGCGGAGCGCCAGCGGCACACGCTGCGCCACCGAGCCGCCAGGCAGCTTGTCCATCGCGACACGGATGAGGCGTACAGACTCCAGCATCTCCTGCATGCGCACTCGATAGCGCGCGAAGCAGTCACCCTCCTGCCGCACCTGGGAGTTGACGGGGATCTCGCGATACGCCCCATACGGCCGCGCGACGCGCACGTCGAAGTCGACGCCTGAGCCGCGCGCCACCGGACCCGTCAGCGCATACGCCAGCGCCTGACCGGTCTCGATGTAGCCGACACCCTGCGTGCGCGCCTCGAAGATCTCGTTGCCCGTCAGCAGGTTATCCAGCTCGGGCCAGCTCACCTTCTCGAAGTTGTCGAGGAACTTCTCGCAGCGCTGCAGCCAGCCCGGAGGAAAATCGTGGTTGACGCCGCCAATACGCATGTAATTATGCGTGAACCGCGCGCCACTCACTTCCTCGAAGAGGTCGAGAATCACCTCGCGGTCGCGGAAGCACCACAGCACTGGTGTCGTCGCGCCGAGGTCCAGCCCGTACGTGCCGACAGCGACGAGATGGCTGGCGATGCGCTCTAGCTCATTGACGATCACGCGAATGTACTGCGCACGGCGTGGCGGCTCGATGCCCATGATCTGCTCGACGGCCCCGGCGTAGCACGTCTCGTTGATCATCGGGCTGAGGTAGTCGGCATTGTCGATGTAGCGGACACCGTGCAGATACGGCCGGTTCTCGAAGATCTTCTCCATGCCGCGATGCAGGTAGCCAATGACCGGCGTACACTGAATCACCGTCTCGCCGTCAAGCACCAGCACCAGCCGCAGCACGCCATGCGTGGACGGATGCTGCGGCCCCATGTTGAGGATCATCTCCTCGCTGCGCACGCCGCCAGCATCTGTATACGTATTCGGGGGCACAATCGATTCGGTAGACATGCGCCTACTCCTCCTGGGGTTTCATCACTGGCCCCGCAAGGTCGGTGTCGACGGTATAGCCATGCATCACGTTCGGCCCCTCGCCGACGCCCTGCCCAGTCTCCAGGAAGGTCGCCTCGCTGCCGAACGTCAACATCCCCGGATGCACGCGCTCCTGGTTGCCCTGGCCGAGCCGCTTGATGACGACGCGCTCCTGGTTGCGTGTGTTCTCGCCCGAGATCGCGCGCACGGCGTCCACCTGGGTCGAGGCACGGTCGTGGACCGTCATCGGGGTCGACCGGAAGCTCTTGAGCAGTGGGTAGCCCTGGAAATCGTCGTCGAGCAGAATGCGGCGCAAGTCGGGATGTCCCTGGTAGGTGATGCCGACCATGTCGTATTGCTCGCGCTCCAGCCAGTTCGCCGACGGGTACAGGCTGACCAGCGAATCGACCTCCGGCGCCTCCACCGGCAGGCTCACGCGAACCTGCAGCAGCCAGTTCTGGCTGATCGAGCGGAAGTGATACACGGAATCGATGTGGTCCACCATATCAACGCCTGAGACACAGGTAAGCATCTCGAATGCGAGCACGTCGCGGAGCGTGCGTGCCACCTGTAGCAGTGTTGCCGGCGGCACATCGATGGTGACGTGCCCCTGGCCGAGCACCCGCTTCACGACCGGCGAGCCGACCACCGCATCGACACGCTTAAGCTGGCTGAGCAGTGTGCCGATGTGGTCGCGATCGAATGCGACCAGATTCGGCCGCTGTGTACGTTCTAGATCCATCGGATGACTCCCTTTCGCCAGGCGTAGACGAGGCCGAGGGCGAGCACTCCGATAAAGAAGACGATCTCGACGAAGCCGAACCAGCTCAGCTGCTTGAAGATGACCGCCCACGAGAGAATGAACACGATGTCGACGTCGAACGCGACGAAGAGCAGCGCGAAGATGTAAAAGGCGAGCGGATACTGAATCCACGCGGAGCCGATCGGCGTCTCGCCCGATTCATAGATGGCAAGCTTGTTCTTCCGGTTCCGCTGCCGCAGCAACAGCCGGTTGAGCAGGTCGGCCGTCGTCAGTCCGCCGATGACGAAGACGCAGCCCCCGAGGAAGAAAATGAGGGCGAAGAGATACCCGGTTGCGATCAACACGCACCTCCTACACCTTCCATCACACCCCTGGCCCGCGAAACTTCCCTATGTGCGTGACCCCCGCGTGTACATTGGGAGCACGCGCGACGTACAGCCAGGAGTAAGATAAAAGGCATGTTGTGTCAGTGGTGGCGCATCACCGGGCGCTTCCGTCGCCGACACACGCGGAGCATTTGCGCGCCACGTGACGGCATACGTCGGAAGGCAGCAGAGACTGCGCCAACGCTGATTATACCATAGCCCAACCGGTCGAACAACGCGAAGCGGACCTCCATGGGGAGCAGTCGAGCGTCCCTCACTACCCAGAAACGGACGAGCAGGCAGCGGCATGCGTCACCTAACCCCCTATCCCCTTCCCTCAAGGGAAGGGGTCGCTGTTTGAGCGTTTATGCGTTGAGCCATGCGCAAGGTACTTCTGGCTGGCCGTTCATAGGGGCGAGGTATACCTTGTCCGCCCCGCCACAGAGAGACGTAAGTAGGATGGGAACGCGGGCATACTACCCCGTCGCAAAACTATCGCGCGTCGGCAGCGTGGTGAGGAACCCCGCGTGACCGGACTCATTCGCCGAAGGGAAGACTTTGCCCGGATTGAGTAGGTGCCGCGGGTCGAAAAGCTGCTTGATACCTTCCATCACGCCGAGCACGTCGTCGCCCACGGCCTCGCGTAGAAATGCCCGCTTGAGCGTTCCCACGCCATGCTCGCCAGAGAGCATCCCGCCCACATCCAGCGCGGCAAGGAAGATGGCCTCGGCAGCGCGCTCTACCCGCGCCAGCTCGTCCGGTTGAGAGCGATCAAACAGGATGTTGGGATGCAGGTTGCCGTCGCCCGCATGGCCGAAGATCGCGATCGGCAACTCGACATCGCGGCTGATCGCCTCGATGCGCCGCGCGATCTCGGGAATCCTGTCGCGCGGCACGACGATGTCCTCGCCAAGCTTGTTCGGCCGCACCCGACCGAGCGCTACCGACGCGGCCCGCCGCACTGCCCACAGACGAGCGCACTCATCAGGCTCGCTCGCCACCTCGACGCCGACCGCCCCCGACGCCCGACACACGGCGGCGATACCCTCGATCTCGCGCTCGACAGCCAGCCGATCGGCGCCGTCGACCTCGATCAACAGCGTCGCGCCTGCCGGTAACGGCACGGTGACGGGGGAGTAACGCTCTACGGCATCGAGCGTCACGGAGTCCATCAGCTCCATCGTCGCGGGCAGCCATCCGGCGCCCAGCACGTCCGTTGCGCACCAGCAGGCAGCCTCAACGCTCGCGAAGTGGACGGCGGCGGTCGCGCGCTCACGCGGCAACGGGAGCAGCTTGAGCGTGACCTCCGTGATGACGCCCAGCGTGCCCTCAGAGCCGACGAAGAGCTGAGCGAGCTGGTAGCCGGTCGCGTTTTTCAGCAGCTTGCCACCCAACCGCAACACACGTCCATCCATCAGGGCGACCGTCATACCCAGCACATAATCCTTGGTGACGCCGTACTTCAGGCAACGCGGACCACCGGCGCCACACGCGACATTGCCTCCAAGCGTACAGGTCTCCCAGCTCGCTGGGTCCGGTGGAAAGAACAGCCCAACCGCGGCGGCTGCCCGCTGAAGGTCGGCGTTGACGACGCCCGCCTCAACAGTCGCGGTGGACGTGGAGGGGTCGATCTCGCGGATACGATTCATGCGTTCGAGCGACAGGACGATGCCACCAGCGACCGGTACGGCGCCGCCGGAGAGGCTGGTGCCAGCCCCGCGCGGCACGACGGGCACCGCGGCACGGCTCGCCAGCCGCAACACCGCCGCGACCTGTTCCGTCGTCGCCGGGCACACCACCAGCGCGGGCATCTGCGCCTGAAAAGTCGCGTCCGATGCGTACCGCTCAAGTGTTTCCGGGCGGTCGAGCACAGCCTGCGCGCCCAGCGCGCCGATTAACTCCTGGCGCAACGCGCTCCATGCGATCTGCGACATCGCCACCTTCACCCCGCATCTCTGGCTATACGACAGCTATTTCACGACCGAGCACACCCACTCTCGCAGCACTCTCGGCCAGCAACCGACTTGCTACACCGTGCCATTCTCCCGCATCGTCTCCGCTCGGAACGCCGCGAGTTTGGCCAGCTCCTCGCGCCCGCGCGCCGCCAACTCCTCACGCCAGAGGTGCTCTTCGGCGACAAGCCGTTCGACAATCCGCCGCGCTACCACGTAGTTCCGATACCATTTGTGATCGGCTGGCACAATCTGCCACGGCGCCCACTTCGTCCCGCAGCGGCCGAGCGCATCTTCATACGCCGCCTGATAGTCGTCCCAGTAGGCGCGATCCTGCCAATCGGCGACCGAGAGTTTCCAGGCTTTCGCCGGGTCGGCCTCACGCGCGAGGAGACGCTCGCGCTGCTCTTCCTTGGAGATGTGCAGGAAGAACTTCAGTATGATGACGCCATTACGCGCCAGCATGCGCTCAAACTGATTGATCTCGTCGTAGCGACCGCGCCACACGTCCGCGGGAACGAGCTGATGGACCCGCGCCACCAGCACGTCTTCATAGTGCGAGCGGTTGAAGAAGGTCACCATCCCACGCGCCGGAACCTGCTGGTGAACGCGCCAGAGAAAGTCGTGGCGGAGTTCTTCTTCGCTCGGCGCCCTAAAGCTGACGGCGCGACACCCGAGCGGATTGAGGGAGGTTGCCACATGCTTGATAGCGCCGTCTTTGCCGGCCGTATCGAGCCCCTGGAGCACGATGAGCACGCTCTGCTTCCCGGCGCCATATACCAGCTCTTGCAGTTCCGACAGGCGGCCGAGGAGTTGCTCAAGCTCACGCTGCGCCTTCTCCTGGCTCACGCCGCCAGTATCCCCGGGATCGTGGTCCGCCAGTCGAACTCGTCGGGGAGATGAGATGATCTGATCGGCAGGCATCACCATGTCCTCCTGGCGGCAGCCGCGACCGACGCCATCCTCGCAAAACAGCGTATGGTTACTAATCTTTGAAAAGATAGCCTATCCAGCCCAGCCATTCCCATTCTCCAGCGTCCCCGCCCGTTCTCAACGTATAGTGACACACGGGACGTCTCTCCGAGAACAGCGCCGCCAAACGCCGTATGCTATACTGGCGCTGCGCTCGGAGAGGGTGGAAGGCGCGGGGGGAGATTATGCGATGCTGGCAGTGCGGATCGACGATCCGCGATGGCGCGCAGCTCTGCGTCTATTGTGGGGCCAAGCAGTCGGAGACGCCTGCGGGCTACGACACACCTCAGGGCCAGCGATCCTCACAGCGCGACGCCGACGAGCGCTCACGTCCTGACCCGCGACGACACTCCTCCGACTCCCCACACGACAGTCAGGGATGGTACGCCGAGCGCGAGCGGCCCGACGACCGGCACGGTCCACGAACCAATGCGCCACGAGATGCATATTCCTCCGAGCGTGAGCGGGGCGAAGCGCGCGGCCGGGGCGACGACCCTGGCTACTCAGACGAGCTCCAGTCGGCGCGCTACCGTGAGGATGACCGAGAGTGGCAGAGCCGCGACGACTCGCGCGCCTTCGACGCATACGGCAGGTACGATGACTCCCGCGAATCGGCCGCCTACTCCGCGTCATATGACTCTCGCGAGGAGTCTGCCTATGGACAATATGACCGTCGCGAACGATACGATGAGGGTGGCTACGACCGTCGCGAACGATACGATGAGGGTGGCTACGACCGTCGCGGACGCGACCGGTACGACGATCCCGGCGACTCGCGCGAGCTGGATGCGACAGACGAGCGCTATGCCCAATCGCGCGACGGGCGCGGCGGATGGGACGAGAGAGGCCGGCAGCAGCCCGTCCAGCGCGACGAGCGCAGGACAGCGGGACAACCTCCAGCGCCGGAGCGGCCCGCGCCTCAGCGCAACGCTCCACAGCGGGCCAGCCGGCCGCTGCGCGACGAGTCGTTCGATCCGCGCTATCGTGGTCAAGCGCCGGGTGGGCTCCCTCCACTGACGATGGAACGCGCCGCGTTTGGTGTCGCCAGCCGGGGGAGGACGCCCCACGACCGAGACGTCCAGGCGCAGGAGTACGAGATCGGCGGCGGACAGCATCTCGTACGCGCACCACAGAGGCGAACGGAAGGCGCACCGGGTCGTCGCGCCCTTCAACCCGCCGACTACTCCCAGGGCCAGACGCGCATCCCGGCGGATGCGCCGCGCTCGCGTGGCTTGCGACGGCGTATCTCGCTGTTTGTGGGCGTGATGGTGTTGGTGCTGCTCGTGCTGGCGATTGCGCTGGTCATGTTCGCACCGGGTCTGCGCGGCACACTCTCAAATCGCATTCCGATACTGAAGAGCCAGACGACAGGCGCGCCCGCGTTCGCCACCTACACGCCGGGGCCGACGCCAACTGTTCTGCCAAACTACAAACAGTACGCTGACGCGACAACCGGGTACATCCTCAACTTCCCACAAGACTGGACGAACCGCGCGGACATGCGCACCAGCGGCGGTCAGCCAGACGCTTCGGAACTCTTCCAGTCGGCCGACGGCTTCTCGACGTTTGGCGTCGAGCAGGCGGCCGCCTTCGCGACGGCGAGCGATGACACGATCGTGCGCGCCGAAATCACTCCCCTTAGCGCCGATGGCAACACCGTGACGGAGCTCACACCGGTGCCCGCGCCACGCACCATCGGCGGCGAGATCTGGCAGCATCACGAATACAAGGTCACGGTCAAGGGGGTCGACGAGCATGTCACCGTGTTTGCCTGCCACCATGCGGGTAAGCCATTCGCCATCGTCATGATCTCGACCACGCAGCAATACGCCAACACCGACACTGCCGCGTTCGAGCCGATGCTCTCCACGTTCCGCTTCAGCAACTAGCGGCTAAACGCGGACCTACCGGCGCGACCCGCTCAGCTCGCGTCCCTTGCGCTCGGCAGGCACATCCGTCGCCAGTGTGCTGTTCCACGACTCCTGTGCGAGCGCGCGCTGTGGTATCGCATGTATGCATGCCAGGACGAGCGCAGCCGACCCGAGGGCGCTGCCGAACAGGAATGGTGCGCCCGGCCCGATGCCACTGAAGAGCGCGCCCGCCACGAGGGGTCCGAGAACGCGGCCCAACCCGCCAACGCCTTGCGAGATGCCAAGCACCTCTCCCTGCCGCTCAGGAGGACTCGCCATCGAGAGCAGCGCCGAGACCGACGGCGCGACGGCCCCGTCGCCGATGCTCACGATGCCGACCGCGACCAGCAGCACCGCCAGCGACGAGCCGAACGCGAGCAGCGCCAGTCCGGCGGCGAGGGCGAGCAGCCCGCCAAGCAGCAGCGTCCGCTCACCGATCCGCCGCGCCAGCCGCCCCACAAGTCCGCCCTGCACCACCACCACGAGTACGCCGACATACGTGAACAGATATCCGTTCTGCTCCGCGCGCCAGCCGAAGAAATGTTGTGTAAAGAGCGGCAGGACCGCCTCCATTGCAGTAAAGGCCAGCATATAGCATAGGTTGACCACAATCAGCCGCTCGATGAGTGGCGAGGTCGCTGCGCGCTGCCAGCCGCCGAACAGCACGGCGATACCAGGGCGGGTGTCCGCGCCGACCGGCCGGCCAGAAGACGACTGTGCATGGTGTCTGCGAGTCTCGGGCAGCAGCACGAAGACCAATGCGGCGTTGAGCACGGCAAGCGCCGCCGCCAGCCAGAATGGCACCGCGACGCCAGCACGCGCCAGCACGCCGCCGAGCGCTGGTCCGACAACGAAGCCCAGCCCGATCGCCGCGCCGATCGCCCCCATGCCGCGCGCACGCTTGTCGGGCGGTGTCACATCCGCGACGACGGCCTGCGCGGAGCCGATATTCGACGCGCCTAGCCCGCCGAGAAAGCGCGCGAACAATAGGAGGCCCAAGCTGCCAGCGAGAGCAGTCAACACCAGCGAGAGCGCCTCGACGATCAGCGAGGCGAGGATGATGGGGCGCCGGCCATAGCGGTCCGAGAGTGCGCCAAGCGCCGGCGTGAACATGAACTGCGCGACGGCGTAGAGTGTCAGTAGCAGGCCAACCTCCACCGCGTTCGCGCCCAGCTTCTCCGCGTAGAAGGGCAACAGAGGGATGACAAGTCCAAAGCCGGTGAAATCGATGAAAACGGTCAGTGCGACGAGAAATACTGGCGAGCGGAAAAGCTGCTTCATGCGTGCGTGTCCCTACCCCGGTGTCCCTACCCATTAGAAGTTCATCCTCAGCATAGTATAGCGTGGGCGCGCGCATGTAGGTGAAATGGTAGCCGCTCGCGCGAACCCGCACGCGTCGCGCGAGAGCCTATTTCAGTTTACACCGACGGATGCTCACCCGAGGAAGTCGGGAAACACCGACTTGCTGACCTCCAGGGCAAGCAGCGCTATGTCGATCAGGCGGTTCGTGCGGGTCTCGCGCCGCTGGTTCTGTATCCGGCTGGCGCGCCAGGCTCCCAGTAGCGGCTCTTTCGTCTCCGGGTCGTAGACGTCGTACCGATCCAGTCGTATGTGCGGATACGCTGTCGAGAATCCCTGGCGCTGGATCACCACCTCGTCCACCACCTCCTGCGCCGTGATGCCGCCATGCAACGGCCCGAAGAAGGTGATCGCATCGGTCGCCAGCCGCTGAACCACCTCCCGGCGTACTGCGCCAACCTGCGCCTGGGGGGCGACGGCGAATCCGCTCTCGTCGTCCCTTCGCGCGTAGAGTTTCAGCAACACGAGATGATCCATGACGCCACCCAACAATTCGTTGAGTTCGCGCTGCACCCGCACGCTCAAGCGCCGCTCTTCCTCGGTGTACTCCAGGAACGGAGGGCTGCCCAGAGGTCCGTCACGATCACTGGCAAGTCCCATCAATGTAAACGTGTGTTCGTCGCGCATGTCCGCGTCTCCTTCCCGTGGCATTTCGCCCCCACAGAGACACCGCATCAGAATGTGGGCCATCAGGTAGGGAAGCGCACGCATCCGATATCTGGATACATGGCACCGAAACTGACGCACTCAGGCAACGGCGCGCACGGAATGTGCTAACGGAGCGCACTTCAGGAGGAAGGTGCGCTATGGCGTTCGACGACGTGGCCGAAGACGTTCTGCAACCTGAAATCGGTGTCGCGGCGGCGGCGGTTACGGCTGTGCTCCTCACGCCGCAGGCGCGCCGACTCCTCCGCCGGGGCGCCGTCTATGGAATCAGTGGCGTATTCGCGGCAGGCGACCGCGTCGGAGCGCTCGCCCGGCGATTGGTAGGCGGCTCCGAGCCGGCGGACGACAAAGACTTCGCGCACCAGCTCGCTGCGGAGGCCCGATCTAAGCGGGAGAAGCATACATCCGCCACATCAACGACAGCGCGTGCCACGCCGTCCGCACCGCGAACTGAGGCTGACAAGCAGCAAGACGCGACGTAGCAGGGCTACTTCTGCGCCTCCACCTCAGCCGCGATGCGCTCGTACATCTCGCGGGCTTCCGAACTGAAGCAGATGAACCGCACTTCCGCGATGGTGTCATGTGCACGCAAGAAGTCGCTCGTCTCGCGCAGTGCGATGCGAGTCGCGCGGTCCATTGGATAGCCGTAGATACCGGTGCTGATGGCCGGGAATGCGATTGAGTGCGCGCCGGTCTCCATCGCCAGGGCGAGGCTGTTGCGGTAGCAGCGCGCGAGTTGCTCGTCTTCGCTGGAGAGTCCTCCGCGCCAGACCGGCCCGACGGTGTGAATGATCCACCTCGCGGGCAGCCGGTAGCCTTGTGTGACGCGAGCCTCACCTGTGGGGCAGCCTCCGAGGGTCTTGCACTCCTCGTCCAGACCTGGACCAGCCGCGCGATGAATGGCGCCATCGACGCCACCGCCGCCTCGCAACGAGCTATTCGCGGCGTTGACGATAGCGTCTACGTCCTGCGTGGTGATATCGCCCTGCACGATGCGAATTCTGTCCATGTTTCGGCCTCCTGCCCACTTCCAGATCGCAGGGCCGCGCCCTGAGGCTACGGATTGCCCGGCCCGGTCGTTGGTGCCGGAACACTGCCGTTGGGCGTGACAGAGTCGATCCGCCAGTGGCCGTTTTCGTTCACCATCTGCACTAACTCGACCTGTGCTGACGTCGCGTTTGACCGCCGCACGACGTCCACCGTGAGCGTCGCACTGTTGCCGCTCACCTTCTCGTTTGTCACGACGAAGGTTTGGACGCCGCCGCTGATCCGATCATACGCCGACATCTTGTCCGTGAATGCCAGCTCCGCGATCTGCTGCTGCGCGTGCGTGGAATAGTAGGAATATGCCTGCGAATACTCGGCTGTCTTCAGCGAGGAGTAATAGTCCTCGACCACCGTGACCGGGTCGTTGAGTGAATTATGCACCCATAACGCGCTCGCAACGGCGGTGACAATCGCCGCGATGATCCCGACCAGCAGGAGGAAGCCTACCCCCAGCAGCACCAGCGTCACCATCCGCGGACGGCGTCTACTGAAGACAGGCACCGGATTGCGTGAATTCGACTCCGAGAGCGCGCGCATGCGAGAGCTGATGTCCGGGCGTTCGCTCAGCTCCTTGCGACGCTGCTCTACGAGCGTGGCCAAATCTTCGCGGCTCTTTGAATTCTGCATGGACGTCACCCCCTCCAGCGAGCTTGCTCTAGTGGTTGCCAGTATAGGGACCATGCACAAAAGGCACAACGCCGCTGGTACTGCTGGAGTCGCAACACAGGCATCGCTCGTCGCGACGGTGCCAGAGTGCCAGAGGCTATACTGAAGGGAACGCGAACGTCGCACGAGATGTCTGTCGCCACGAGTACGTACCACGGCCGGGAGCAAATGACCGAAGACGCAGCAGCACTCACCACCCACATCACCGAGCGCGCCTACGAGCTCGGCTTCGACCTCGTGCGTATCTCGACCGCCGACCCGTTTCCTGAGGCGAAGGCCGCGCTCCAGGAGCGCATCGCCGCCGGGCTGATGGGCGGACTCGACTGGTTCACGGCCGAGCGCGCCGAGGTGTCGTCCAATCCTCGCGCGCTGCTGCCCACCGCGCGCTCAGTGCTCTCGCTCGGCACCTTCTACCTCACGGACGCTCCGCGCGACCTCACGACGCCGGGCGACCCCCACGGCGAAGTCTCGGCGTATGCCTGGGGCGAAGACTACCACGAGGTACTGCGCCGCCGCCTTGACGCGCTGGCGGACTTCATCCGGTCGCTGGCCCCCGAGGGACACGAGAAGAGCATCGTGTTCGTCGATACGGGGCGCATGGTCGATCGTGCGGTTGCCCAGCGCTCGGGTCTCGGATGGTACGGCAAGAACACCAACATCCTGACCAAAGAGTGGGGCTCGTGGGTCTTCCTCGCCGAACTGGTGACGAGCCTGGAGCTCGTCCCTGACGCCCCGTTGGCGACCAACTGCGGCCAGTGCGAGGTCTGTCTGCATGCCTGCCCGACCAACGCCTTCGTCGCGCCGTATGTGCTCGACAACCGCCGCTGCATCTCGTATCTCACCATCGAGCTGCGCGGCAGCATTCCGCTGGAGCTGCGCCCGCTCGTCGGCACGCATATTTTCGGCTGCGACATATGCCAGCAGGTCTGCCCGGTGAACATCGTCGCCGAACGCCGGCTGAGAGCGTCCGGCAAGCTTGCTGGCTCACGGCCTCGGTTGGAGTTCCAGCCGCGCACGCCCACAGCCCCCAGCCCGGCGCTGTTGCCCCTGCTCGATCTGGACGACGAGGGTTTCCGTGCGCGCTTCGCGCACAGCCCGATCAAGCGTGCGAAGCGGCGTGGCCTGCTGCGCAACGTGTGCGTGGCGCTCGGCAACCTGGGCGATCCCGTCGCCGTCCCGGCGCTCGTCCGCGCGCTTGGCGATGCCGAGCCGCTGGTACGTGGACACGCTGCCTGGGCGCTCGGACGCATCGGCGGAGACGACGCGCGCACGGCGCTCGAAGCCCTCGCGGCAACTGAGGCCGACCCGGACGTCCGGCAGGAGGTCCGCTACGCGCTCGACGTGTTGCTCCCCGCGGCGTCTTCCCGTGCGGACACAGCCACGCCTGCTCACTGAGGCGCGAAGCCAAGCACGGCGCCCGTCGGATGTGGGCGCTTCCCGCAGCCGGGTGTCCATGCGCAAGCATCTCCTCTTGTCCCGCCAAGCCAGCGACTGCGATAATGTGCCAGATGTGGTGTCGTGTGAAGCCATATCGACGAGACAACGGCGAACGGTTCAGACGGGGGCGGTGTGCGGATGCTGGTCGAGATTCTGGTGCCCCGGTCCTCGCGCCCGCAACGCGCCTCCACGCCGCTCTACACCTACCGGGTGCCGGAGTCGCTGGCGCCCCGCATCCAGCCGGGTCACCTCGTCGCCGTCCCATTCGGCAGCCAGACCGCCGCGGGCATCGTCTGGTCCCTCAACGCCGCCGACGAGATTGCCCGGCAGGCCGACACTTCACCAGCCCCACGGGAGCCACTGCGCATGCTGCTCGGGCTGTTGCTGCCAGAGCCGGTGTTGCTCCCTGCGCAGCTCCAGCTCGCGGAGTGGATCGCGGGATACTACGCCGCGCCCCTCAATGCCGCCGTCCGCCCGATGCTCCCGCCGGGCCTGCTGCGGAGCGTCAAGATCGTCATACGCGCGCTTCCTGAGACGGATGTCTGCGCGACGGAGAGTCTGCATCCCGACGAAGCCGCCGTATTCGCGATGGTCCGCGAGGTGGGACGCCTCGATCGCGCCAGAGTGCGCGCGGTGTTCGGCACGCGACGGGCCGACGAAGTGCTGGCGGCGCTCTCGCAGCGCGGCCTGCTCGCGATGGACACCGAGATCGGCGAGTCGTTTGTCGAGCGACGGACCGAGCGGCAGGTACACCTGATCGCCGACGCGGACGCAGTTGCCCGATGGCAACACGACATCCGCGCGACTCTCGGCGCGGTCGCGACAGCAGCGCCCCCGGTCGCGACGGCAGACCGGCGCACCGAGCGCATGCTGCGTCAGCTCGCGGTGGTGGACGTCCTCTCGCGGCGTGCCCAGGCAATGTCCGCGGCCGGGCAGACATTGGGCTGGCGGCTCGAAGACCTCAAGCGGCTCACACGCGTCACGCCCGCCGCGCTTGCCGAGCTCGAGCGCGCGGGGCTGCTGACGATCGACGACGTGCCGGTTCGCCACGACCCGCTCAGTGGGCGGATCATCCCGCAAACGCCGCCGCTGACGCTCACCGCTGCGCAGAGCCGTGCGCTCAAGACGATCCTCGATCCCGATGCGCCCGGCGGCGCGGTCTTCCTGTTGCACGGCATCACTGGCAGCGGCAAGACCGAGGTGTACCTCCAGGCCCTCGCGGCCGTGCTGGCGCGTGGCCAGCGCGCCATCGTGCTCGTGCCCGAGATTGCCCTCACGCCGCAGGCGACAGCGCGATTCGCCGGACGGTTTCCCGGGCGCGTGAGTGTGCTGCACAGCGGACTGACAGATGCCGAGCGGCTCGACGCCTGGCACCGCATCCATGCGGGCGAGGTGGATGTCGTCGTCGGGTCGCGCTCCGCCCTCTTCGCGCCAGTGGACCGGCTCGGGCTGATTGTGCTCGACGAGGAGCACGAAGCCGCCTATAAAGAGGAGCGCACGCCCACCTATCACGCGCGGGAAGTGGCCCGCGAGTTGGCCGCGCTCACCGGCGCGCGCGTTATCTTGGGCAGCGCCACGCCCTCACTGGAAGCATATTGGGAAGCGATGCACGGACGCTCCACCCTGATCGAACTGACCGAGCGCCCGGCTGTCGCGTCGCCCTCGACTGGCACATCCGTCAGTCCGGGCCTGCCCCCGGTGGAGATCATCGACCTGCGGGCCGAGCTGCGCGCGGGCAACACCAGCGTGCTCGGGCGCGACCTGCATCGTGCACTGACCGAGACGCTCGAACGCGGCGAGCAGGCGATTCTTTTCCTCAACCGGCGCGGCACCGCGAGCAGCGTGGTCTGCCGCGACTGCGGCTTCGTCGTCGCCTGCACTAACTGCGATGTCTCGATGACATTGCATGCGGGCGAGCGCAAGCTCATCTGCCACTACTGCGGCAAGCGCGAGAGCGTGCCGGAAGTGTGCCCGGTCTGCTGGAGCGCGAGCATCCGCTACTTCGGCCTCGGCACCGAGCGGATCGAATCGGCGGTGAAGCAGCAGTTCCCCAGCGCGCGGGTGCTGCGTTGGGACCGCGACACCGCTCGCCACCGGCAAGCCCACGAGGAGCTGCTACGCGCCTTCTCCGAACGCCGCGCCGATGTGCTGGTGGGCACCCAGATGATCGCCAAGGGCCTCGATCTGCCCGGCGTCACGTTGGTGGGCGTCGTCTCGGCGGATGTCGCGCTGTTCCTGCCGGATATCCGCGCGTCTGAGCGGGCGTTTCAGTTGCTCACGCAGGTGGCTGGGCGCGCGGGACGAGGCGAACGACCCGGACGCGTGCTCATCCAGACGTTCAACCCCGACCATTTCTGCATTCAGGCGGCAGCGCAACACGACTATGCCCAGTTCGTCGAAGCGGAGGTGCTCGCGCGCCAGCGCTACGGCTATCCCCCCTTCCGGCGCTTCGTGAAGTGTACCTTCGAGCACACTGACCGCTACACGGCGCAGATCGAATCTTCGGCGCTGGCGATGCGCCTCGAACGCCTGCTCGCCGATACCGCCCTCGCGGATACTGATTTCGTCGGACCAGCCCCCGCGTTCATGGAGCGCCTACGCGGACGCTACCGCTGGCAAATCATCCTGCGCAGCCCGGACCCGGCGCCACTGCTCGACGCCCTGACCGCGGTACCGCTGCCACTGGGCTGGTCCATCGACGTCGATCCGCTCAGCACGCTCTGACGCCCGCGACGTACCCCACTTGACAATTACACGTGATTACGCTATAAAATAGTTAGTAACTATCTTTTCGTAGCCTGATGTGGCGGCGACGGAACGCAAGCACTTGGATCTCACGCTCCGGCACGAAGCTGCCGCCCACTCACGCTAGAGATTCCTGAAAAGGGAGAATGCAATGGCCTGGGAGTTTGATACGGCGCACGCGCAGATCGAGTTTTCGGCGCGCCATATGATGGTGACGACAGTTCGCGGTCGCTTCAACAAGTGGGCTGGAACGATCGAGCTGGATGAGAACAATCCGAGCGCCTCGAAGGTGAATGTGCAGATCGAAGCCGCCAGCATCGACACGAACCAGGAGCAGCGCGACGGTCACCTCCGCTCCGCCGACTTCTTGGATGTCGACAACTATCCGTACATCACCTTCGTCAGCACGCACGTCGAGGAGCCGAAGGACAACCAGTTCAAGGTGACCGGCGACCTCACAATTCACGGCGTCACCCGCCCGGTCACGCTGGATGCCGAGGTCAACGGACCGGTGAAGGACATGCGCGGTGGCCGCCGTGCGTCGTTCAACCTCACCACGTCAATCAGCCGCAAGGACTTCGGTCTGAACTGGAACGTCGCCCTTGAGTCGGGTGGCTGGCTGGTGAGCGACAAGGTCAACATCACCATCGAGGCCCCGGCGGTCGAGCCCGTCGCTGCCGCGACCGAGACTGCCAACGCCTAACTGAGCGACTGGAAGGCACGTGCTCGCGTTGCCTACTTCGCTCAGCACACATCTGGACCGCGCATGCTCCGGCTGCGCGGTCCTCACGTTTTCCATTGATGTGAAACGGGCGCATACGGCCGCAGTCCGACGTCACCGCACGATCGACGCTGCCAACCGATCATCGCATTGTAGGGACGAGGCATGCCTCGCCCGCCGTCCTCCGGGACAACGCCCTCACTCGCGACTGAACGTGCCAGGTGGTAGTAGAATGCGAGAGCGCCAAGCGACACGGCACTGCCCATGCGACGCCAAATGGCGGACGATAGGCCACACATCAACGGCGATGGAGGCACCAGCGATGACCCCTCACCCACGAGCTTTCAGCCCTGATAACCACGACACCCTGAGCACCTACGAGCGCTATCTGCGGCTTGACGAGCTGCTGGCGCTGCAGAAGCCCGAGAGCGAGCGTCTGCATCCCGACGAACTGCTCTTTCAAGTCGTACATCAGAGTATCGAGCTGTGGTGGAAGGCCGCACTGAGTGATCTCGCCGCCGTACATTCCGCGCTCGACGGAGCCGACGACACCCGAGCAGTCCGGGCGCTGCGACGCGCCATCGCGCTGCAGATGCTGGCCACGCAGGCGCTGCACCAGCTCGACACGCTCGCGCCCGCCGACTTCCTCGTCATCCGGGCAGGCCTCGGAGACGGCAGCGGCGCCGACTCCCCTGGCTTCCGTGCGATACTGCGCGCCGCGCCCCCGCTCTGGGACGCCTTCTCCGCGCGCCTGGCACGCGCGGGCACGACGCTCCTCGACCTTTACCGCGCCCCCAACACGCATCTCGACCTCTTTGCGGCGGCGGAAGCTTTGCTCGACTTCGATGAGCAGTTTCACCTCTTCCGGGTTGCGCATCTGCTGCTAGCGCAGCGCCAGCTTGGCCCCTCAGCCATCGGTACCGGCGGCACACCGCTCCCCGCGCTCGCCCGGACACTGGACGACCGCCTCTTCCCTCCGCTGTGGAAGGTCCGCGACGACTTGCTCGCTACCTCAGTCCACTCGGCTGGGACAGACCACGAGTGATCACACACGACAGGGGAAGGCGGGCGAGGCATGCCTCGCCTCTACAGCCGCGATCGGTACGTGAGGGTCGGTTACTTCAGCTTGCGGGAGCCGGAGGCTGAGGCGCTGAGCGACCGCTCGGCTGCCTTCGTGAGGCGCATCGACGACGCGCCGGGCGGCAGCCCCGTTCGCCGCCTGCGCACGGCCGCGATGCGCCAGATGGCCGCGCTGACCACGGCGACGAACACCAGCCCGAGCAGGGTGGGAATCTCGCTGACGGCGAGATAGTGCGACGCGAAGAGGTGCAGTTGTCGCTGGCTCTCATGCACCTGCAGGTACGCGGCGAGGATGGTCATGCCGCCGAACAGGGCGGTCACGGAGTAGAAGAGCAGCACGATCTGCCGCGACGTGAGCCCGCCTACCAGCAGCCGGTGGTGCAGGTGCGAGAAGTCGAAATGCAGCGGCGAGTGTCCCTGTCGAACGCGGCGGAGAATAACGCGCGCCGTGTCGAGGATGGGCAGGCCGAGCAGCAGCAACATCATCGCCAGCTTCGATCCGCCGACGTTCGCCAGCACCGCCAGTGCCAGCCCGAGAAACATCGCCCCCGCATCCCCCATGAACAGCCGGGCGGGATGCCAGTTGAACGGCAGGAAGCCGAGTGTCGCGCCCGCAAGCGCCGCGCACAGCAAGGCCGCCGTGTGCTGCCCCAGAAGCCAGCTAATGCAGGCCATTGCCAGCGCGGTGATCGTCACGACTCCGCCTGCGAGGCCGTCCAGCCCGTCCACCCAGTTGATCGTGTTCATCATGCCCACGATCCAGAACCATGTGAACGGCACCGCGATCCACAGCGGCAGGAACGTGCGCGAGGCATCGGCTGTGACCAGCGGGTTATGCACCACCTGAATTAGCGTCCCATGCGCCGCGGGGTAGATGGCCAGCCCGGCGGCGACCGTCTGGGCGCCCAGCCGAAGCAGCGGCGGCAGACCGCGCACGTCGTCGATCACCATCACCGCGACGAGCACGACGGCGGCGAGCAGCAGTCCGCGATAGACAGTCGCCTCATATGGCGACGACGGCTGGTAGAGCAGCAGCGTGACGCCGACGAACGAGACGAAGATCGCGATACCGCCCAGGCGCGGCACCGGACGGGCATGGATCCGCCGCTCAGAGGGGCGGTCGAGAATGCGCCAGCGCGTGCAGACCTTCACCACGACGATGCTGAGGGTGAAGGTGACCAGCGCCGCGAGCGCGCACCCGAGCAGAATCGAGACGAGCGTCACCGAGCCGGGCGCTAGAGAGAAAGAGAGCGCCGCTTCGAACCATCTCATCGCGTCTCCCCTCCGGCCCGCCTCACCGTGCCGTTCGCGCCTGCATCCACAGTGCTGCCGGTGCCTGCGCCGTGCCACACTCAACGTATTCTACGCCTGGCATCCGGCCTGGGTAGCACATCTGTATCGAGCATGCCGCGTGCCAGTTCGTGCTGGGGCCGCGAATCGAAGTGCTGCGCCTGAGTTGCTCACCCCCGCTCCCCGTGCGGAGAGGGGATTTTCCCGTACGCGGCTGAAACCCGGCTGCAGCGTGCGTGTGCTCGCCCTTCCATTCGCAAGTGGAAGGGGGCTATGTGCATCGTTCCTGAAGTAGGGCACGAGTCTTGCAGGTCACCCGGCGGGAGGTGCCCAGATGGCTCTGCTAGTGCGCGCCATGACGGAGGATGAACGGGCCAAGATCGAGCGGCTGACGCGGGCCAAGACTGCACCGGTCTGCCTGGCGAGCCGGGCGCGGATCATCCAACTGGCGGCGTCGGGCTTGAGGTGAGTGCTAGGTACGCGCGGCTGTAGGTCCGGCGCTTCAACCAGCAAGGCCTGAACGGGTGAGATCACGCCTCGCGCTCGGGTCGGCTCCGCACATACCGCAAAGACGAGCGCAATTGCGTGATAGCCAAGGCCCGCGGTCTGCTACCCAAGCCCGTGGAGGGAGAGGTCCTACACCTATCACTATGTGTGCACGCGCGCAATGCTGATTGTCTGCATCACCGCCCCATACTTCGTAACAAGCGTGTACAAGTATGGGAAAGGAGCGAGTCTCATGCGCAAGTCGAGAGGCATACCGTTCGTTGAGCAATCACGCGGTCGTCGGTCTATCTCGCTCTTTGCACTGATAGGGATGCTCCTAGTTAGCATGCTGATGCTTCTGGTAACGGGCGCATCGACCCCGGTTTGGGCGCAGCCCCCGACGGTCAATATGAACTGTACCCTGGTCGTACCTGACCAGCCACTCACCCCCCAGGGATTGGCAACACCTTACGTCTTAAAGGCAACGAACCCGGCCAACGGGCCATGCCTTGAGGCGAATCCGATGCAATCGGCCTTTGTGCAGGCAGCGGCAGTGAATCCCACCACCGGCGCTCTTGCCGTCTATGATCCGCTCGTCATTGATCAGGGGACGCAACCGGCGATCACTCCAGTTGTGCCGGACCTTCCAGCAGGATCGGTGGTTGGCATCTGGTTTGGCTTCAATGGCGCGGTGCTTACGCTTCAGGGGGCGCAGGGGACGACACTCACAGACAATCACTGTGTCAACGGGCTCCCTGGCTCTCCCTTTGGTCAGTTTGCCTACTGTAATGCCGTAGACTTCTTTGCGGCAGCCAATCAGGGGATCAATGCTGGCACGATTGTTCCTCCACCC
>CAYRVF010000083.1:0-25251 GCA_964427535.1 uncultured Ktedonobacterales bacterium | reverse complement strand
TGGCAGGTGTGCTGCACAAGTGGTCCGGCCAGGCATGCATGACACCCGACATGCAGGCGCAGATTCCCCAGTCGTCAACATCGACGTACTGGGTCTGCCCGCAGTCGTGAGGCGGTAGGTCCTGTGTCAGGAGTGGATATGATGCAGCCGGTCGAGGTGCGGTTCGCGGCGGTGGAGGATGCGCACGCTATCGCGGAGGTGCGTATAGGCACGTGGCGCAGCGCCTATCGCGGCATCGTGCCAGACACGGCCCTGGCGGCGCTCTCCATCGATGAGAACGCGCGCGAGTGGGTCGATCGGCTACGTCGCGAGAATAGCGTCATGGACACATTCGTCGCCGTTGCGCCGGATGGCAGGGTGGTCGGGTATGCGAGCTGTGGCCCGCGTCGCGATGGTCCCGGGACATTCGCCGGCGAGCTCTACGCGATCTACGTGCTCGACGACGCGCAGGGGCATGGCGCGGGCCGTGCGCTTGTGCGCCGGGTGGCACGGCGACTTGAGGAGCGCGGCATGCCGTCGATGCTGCTGTGGGTCTTCGAGGAGAACACGGCCGGGCGCGCCTTCTACGAACGGCTCGGCGGGCGGCTCGTCGGTCGGCAGAGCTTCGAGCTCGGCGGCAAGGAGATGGTCGAGGTCGCCTACGGCTGGGAGGACACGACAGCCCTGCGCGGCGAGTGATGCTCTGGCATAGCTCCTGCGGCGCGGCGGGCAACGCTACGGTGGTGGTAGCAGATATCCTCTCTGGCTCCGCAGAGCCGCGAGGACCGTGAGCTGAGGACTGTGGTGTCATCCATGCGGAATCAGACTACCGTGGACCGGCTGCGGAGCGCGCTGACGTCGCGGCCAGCGGGTATTGCGGTCAACCTCCTGTTGCGGGCGAGCATCGCGGGCTTCCTGGTGGATGTGCTGCGCCGCCCGGACGACCCGCGCTACAAGGGCAAGGCGATCCCCATCCGCAACCTGCTCGTCGTCGGCAGCCTCAGCTTCGCCTTCCCGCTGCTCTACGCGCTTCGAGTACGGCGCGGGCAGCGGCAGCCGTACCCCGTCTGGGCCGATGACCTCTATCTCTCGATCTTCTGGCTCGATATGGCCGGCAACGCCTTCAACCTCTATGATCGTTACACGCATTTCGACCTGATCCCCCACTTCCACGGAACCGGCGCGCTCGCCGCTGTGCTGCCGCCCGCGTTCGGCTGGTCTCCAAAGCGATCGCTTCTCGTGACGAACGGCATCCATGCGCTGCTGGAGGCCCAGGAGTACGCCACCGACGTGTTCTTTGGCACGCATAACGTGCGCGGCGCGTGGGATAGCGCTGGCGACCTGACGGCGGGCCTGCTCGGGACCATCGTGTATGTCGAGGTCCCTGCCGCATGGCGAGCCCTCTGGCCATCCAAACGAGGGTAGACGCGCTGGACCGGTGCGGAGAAGATGTACGTCACGCTGCCTAGCGTACAGACAGCGTGACTGTCACACCCGCGGCACGTCATGCGTGTAAGAGAGAGCATACGGCCGGGGATGGGAAATTGCGTAGAGAGCGGGCGGAGCGGGGATGGCAGAGTGGCGATCCAGCGGAAGCGAGCTGCCGCCGGCTGACTTCGACGTCTTCTTTCAGCGGTATGAGCGTCCCCTCTACGCCTACCTCCGCCGCATGCTGCCCTCAGACGAGGTCGCCGTCGAGATCGCCCAGGAGACCTTCTTTCGGGCCTGGTCGCACTTCGCGGAGCTGCGGCACTACGACCGGCCCGAGGCGTGGCTCTACCGTGTCGCGACCAATCTCGCCATCAGCGCACTGCGCCGCCGCCAGCCGCTCTCGCTTACTCACCTGCTCAGCCGCCGGGCCGCGTCTGACGACTGCGACGAGCACGATGAGAGTGTCGAAACCCTCCTCGCCGATCCCCTCAACATCGAGGGACAGACAGCCGAACGTGACGCGATCGCGCGCGTTCTGCATCGCCTCAACGAACGCGAGCGCGCCGCCTTGCTGCTGCACGCCGTCCACGGGTTCTCCAGCGGGGAGATTGCCGAGGCGCTGGGCGTCTCGGTGGCAAATGCGCGGCAGATCCTGGGGCGCGGCCGCAAGCACTTCCGCCACCTCTATGACGCCGAGCGGGAGCGCGATCCGGCGTTGTGAGCGCGGCTGATGGGAGGTGTCATGCCAGCATGTGTCCGTACGTGTTAGGGGATGAGTCGTTGCGCAGCGGTCTCACATGAGGAGTTGTTTCAGATGTCGGGAAGCCAGGGCGGCAAAAGCGGCGAAGGTCCGAGCGAGCAGTGTCGCTCGTTCGCGCCGTCGCTCGCCGCCTTCGTGAGCGGCGCGCTGCCGCCGGAGCAGGAGCAGGCCATCGCGGCGCATGTAGCGACGTGCGGCTGGTGTGCCGCGCGGCTGGCCGCGTATGCCGAGGTGGACGCGCTTCTCCGCGAGGCGCCTGCTCCCGAGCCGCCCCCGTCGCTGCGTGCCGGCCTCTACGCGCGCATCGCGGCGGCCGAGGAGCGGCAGGCGTCGGCCCGACATAGTCCATCCGAATCGGAGACGACTGTGCGCAGAACCAGGACGCACGATACCCCCGCCGGACCCGACGTAGCCACGATTCCAACGCGACATGCACCC
This sequence comes from uncultured Ktedonobacterales bacterium, assembly GCA_964427535.1. Taxonomy (GTDB): domain Bacteria; phylum Chloroflexota; class Ktedonobacteria; order Ktedonobacterales; family JADMIN01; genus CAYRVF01. The sequence goes on along the minus strand of CAYRVF010000083.1, from coordinate 22,643 downwards.
CCCTCCGGTGCCGCATCTCGCGCCGCCCGCTGGATTGGGACACTGGCGGCGTTGCTCGTCGTCGCGTTGCTCGCTGGCCTCTTCGCCAGACAACAGCAGCAGCAACACGTCACGACACCGTCTCACCACGTACATGCCACCGCGACGGCCACTGCCGTGCCGCAGCGCGTCTGTACTCCGAGTGAGGTGCAGGCGAACCTTCCGGCGCAACGCGACCTGACGAGCCTCGTTGACCTCGCGATGACCGGGCCAAGCAGTGGCTGGGCCATCGGCGCCATCGCGGACTCTTACATTCAACCGACGACGTACCATGCGCTGCTGTTGAGATACAGCGCCTGCCGATGGGAGCCCACCAGCGATAGCCTGCCCGACGCGCAACTGAGCAGCATCGCCATGGTCTCGCCAGACGAGGGCTGGGCAGCCGGAGTGCAAGGGAACGCGCCACTGCTGCTGCATTACCAGCAGGGCAAGTGGTCCAAACTCACGCCGCCGCCGACCGGCGACATCTCCTCATTCACCATCGTACGGGCGCTTCCGACAGGGGAGGCGTGGGTCGTCGGGCGGACTCCAGCGGGCACATCGGGGTATTTGGGTATCTCGCTCCTACACCTCTTCGCCGGGAAGTGGACACGCATCGACACGCCATTTGAGGATGTGAATGATCTGGCACAAGCCGGTCCTGACGATATGTGGCTGCTCGGCACCAAGCATTCCAGTACTGGGACCGAGCTTGGCCACTATCAAGGCGGTGTGCTGACCAAAGAGGTAGCGCAAGCCGCTGGGGAATATCTCACCGACGTGCATATGCTCGCACCGAATGACGGCTGGGCGACCGGCTCGTCCTATGTGAGCGGCAACGAGACAGGCGCCAATCCCACCGTGAACCGGCTCGTCGCGCTGCACTACGACGGCTCGACGTGGACGGAGACCAACACTGGCGTGGCTGCGGACGCGCACAGCCTGATGGTGCTGGGCCAGGGCGAGGCGTGGTCGTATGCGAACGCAACCACCGTTCCACAAGTCATCACCTCCACGCAGCGCGAACACAGCGGGCAGTGGCAGACGGTCGCCTGGCCGTACACGGATGTCATTACCCTGGCGCACTTCACCTGCTTGACGGCGGACGACTGCTGGGCGCTTGGGACGTACCTCCTGCCCGACGCTACCCGCACCATCGGTAATGGACAAACGGTGACGGTCAAAGGCCAGACGCAGGTGCTGCTGCACTATAACAATGGTGCCTGGCACGAGTATGGCCACGTGTGATGAGGCGCGCGGGCGTCTCTGCCAATGTAGCTGAAATGCCCATGTGTCTCTCTCAGCGCACCTCACTCACGTCAGACCGCCACCGCCTGTCGGGGTAGGGTGCGCACCCCACTCGCATGCATCGCCCCCGTGCCTGGTGCCGTGGAGTACCGGTACGGCGGCAGGCCTCCATGCCGAAGCGCGATCTGGGCGACTGCCTGGAGCAACAGGCATGCCGATATTCCACCAGTGGCGTCCGGCACGAAGGTCGTCGCCAGGCGTGGAGTGCCGGTCAACGACGCTGATACGAGTCGTAGAGGTTGTCGTTGACGACGTAGGCCAGCCCGTTGCTGTTGAGCACCAGATCTTGCGCTGGCGTCTCGGTCTTGTACGACCACCCCTGAGGCAGGTTCAGCTTGCTCGCGAGCTTGGACAACTGCTTGATAGTGAGGGTTTTGTCGGCGATCTGCGCGTACGACTGCATGACGTAGACATTCCCACTCGGGTCCACGAGCTCATAGATGGGCTTCCCCGCCTTGTACGTCCAGATGGTGTCGCGCTGCACCTGGTTGGGGGCGTAGAACTGATCGCCGACAGTTGGCTGCCCGGCCGACGTGGTGAGCGTCGCGCGCAAGCCCATCTCGAGTCCGCCGAACGTGAACGTCTTGCCCGAGTTGGTGGCCGATCCGGTGGCCTGTGCGTTGTCCATCACAAAATGGCGGGGACCATTGAGCTTGGCCGACTGTGACCCGTACTCCTGGTTGACCTCAGCTTCGGTGAGGTTGTTCCACTGGTTCGGCGGGCAATAGCTGAAGCCGAGCGTGTTGTAGACAGAGGTGGTGACCGTCGACCCTTGCTGTACCGACGGGATTACCTCGCAGTAGCGCACGTCGCGTAGTTCCTGCGGTGCCGACGAGCCTGGCGAAGACGTGCCTGTCGCGGTCGCGCCCGAGCCGGATTGCGGTGCATGGGTGGTGCCGCACGCAGCGAGCACAATCGCGAGTATTCCTACGAGGAGCATGAACGCTGTCCGCCATGAAGATGCCGCGTTCCGTGACGTGACCATGTGTCTCACTCCTCTCCATCGACTTCATCAGCCATCCGGCATATCTTGGCCGCCGTCATTTGAGGTCGAGTTCGGCGCGGGCGAGTGAGGGAGATGAGCAGCATACCATCGACGCAAGTCTGGCGTGGGTTGTCCAGGATGGCGTAGAGCCGTGCGGAATCCAGTGGGAGCCCTATACGTCCGCCTGCTCAATCAAGGTGCCTGGCAGAGTGATACCCGAACGTGTTAGAAGGCCTTGTAGTCCATTGCCATGCCATGGATGGGACAGCTTCCTGCATGGTCCCCACCTGTTGTGAGTGCGCGTAATTCCACCATCTACTGTCATCTCGGTAACCGTTGTCAAGACCTGTTGTGAGGCATTGCGACGATGCATCGTATGCGCAGAACTGCATATGCCCGCGCTAGCTATCCGTGACTTCCACCCTTGTGCGCGGTGTCACGCTTACGCTATACTTGCACTATGCAACAGATGCACGTCGCAACTAATACATCTTCGGGCGATGTCGCTGGCGAGCTCATCGAGGTGGTGCCGCTGGTGATGCGCACCATCCGCGCGCTCATGCGCGAGCAGCGGGCGGCGGACCTGTCGGTGCCGCAGTTCCGCGCGCTGACCTACGTGCGACGGCACGCCGATACGTCGGTCTCCGCTGTCGCCGAGCACCTGGGCCTCTCGGTGCCAGCGGCCTCGCGCCTGATCGACGCGCTCGTCTCGCGCGGCCTCGTCGGGCGGCAGCTCCTCGCCAGCGACCGGCGGTATGTGACGCTGCGCCTCTCGTCGGAGGGCGAGCAGACCCTCGAAGCGATGCGTGCGCACGCGACCCGCAAGCTCGCCGAGCGCCTCGAACGGCTCAGCCCAGAGCAGCGGACGCTGATCGTCCAGGCGTTCGAGCCGTTGCGCGCGCTGTTCGGCGAGGCACCATCGAGTGCGGGAGCAGTGCGTGAGCCAGCCTCCGTAGAAGGATCCGCATGAGTACGATTCTGCAACTCGACCACCTCACCCGGCGCTTCGGCGAGTTCACGGCGGCGGACGCCGTCACGCTCTCCGTGGAGGCGGGTGAGGTATTTGGTCTGCTCGGCCCGAACGGCGCCGGGAAGAGCACCACGATTAAGATGCTGACGACGCTGCTGCCGCCGACGAGCGGCACGGCACAGGTCGCAGGATATGATCTGCTGCGCCAGCAGCCGCAGGTTCGCCGGTCCATCGGCTACGTGCCGCAGGCGCTCTCGGCGGATGGCAGCCTCACCGGCTACGAGAACCTGTTGATCTTCGCCAAGCTCTACGATCTGCCCCGCAACCAACGTGCGGCGCGCACTCGTCTCGCGCTCGACTACATGGGGCTGAGCGAGGCGGCCGACAAGCTCGTGCGTACGTACTCGGGCGGCATGATTCGCCGTCTGGAAGTCGCGCAGGCGTTGCTGCACGGCCCACGTGTGCTCTTCCTCGACGAGCCGACCGTCGGGCTGGACCCAGTCGCACGTAAGGCGGTATGGGAGCACCTGAGCGAGCTGCGCGAGCAGACCGGCATGACCATCTTTCTGACGACCCACTACATGGAGGAGGCCGACAGCCTCTGCCAGCGTGTCGCTATCATGCATCGCGGGCATCTCGCCGCGATGGGCACGCCCGCCGAGCTGAAAGCCTCGATTGGGCATCCAGATGCGACACTGGACGACGTTTTCGCGCACTACACAGGTGACGTACTCGAGAGTGGAGGGAGCTACCGTGACACTTCGCGAGCCCGGCGTACTGCCCGGCGACTTGGCTGAGACGATTGCCGCTCCGGTCATTCCCGAGCGGACCTCCGTGCTCGATCGCGCCGTCGCCTTCGTCGGCAAGGTGTTCACCATCGCCGAGTGGGAGGTGCGCAAGATCCTCCACGACCCGACGGATATTCTGACGCGCACCGTGCAGCCCGCGCTCTGGCTGCTCGTCTTCGGCGAGACCTTCACGCGCATCCGGGCGATTCCGACCGGGCACGAGAGCTATCTGCAGTTCATGGCGCCCGGCATTCTGGCGCAGAGCGTGCTCTTTCTGGCGATTTTCTACGGCATCGCCATCATCTGGGAGCGCGACCTCGGCGTCATCCACAAGTTCCTCGCGAGCCCCACGCCGCGCACGGCCCTCGTCATCGGCAAGGCGCTCTCGGCAGGGGCACGCGCGCTGCCGCAAGCCCTCATCATCTACCTGCTCGCGCTAATACTCGGCGTCCAGATGAACTGGAACCCGCTCGACCTGCTCGGCGTGATCCTCATGGTGATGCTCGGCGCCGCCTGCTTCTCGACATTCTCGGTGCTGATCGCGTGTGTGCTCAAGAGCCGCGAGCGTGTCATGGGCATCGGCCAGGTGCTGACGATGCCGCTCTTCTTCGCCAGTAACGCCATCTACCCGATCGCCCTCATGCCCGGCTGGCTGCAGGTCATCGCGCACATCAATCCGCTGAGCTACATGGTCGACGGGCTGCGCGCGATGATGGTCGTCGGCACCGCGAGCGAGAACGGCTTGCCGCTGGACTTTGGCGTTGTGCTCTGCATCACCGCCATCCTCATCGCCCTCGGCGCGAAGTTCTACCCCAAGCTGGTACAGTAGGAGCAGCGGCACGGAAGGGGTGCGCGTGACCGCTCGGTGCTCAGCGTGGTAGACGCCTGTCGGGGATGCACCCAGACGCCAAACGGGGCGGGAAAGGGGCGACTCCCATGCGGAGGGGCATCGGCTGCCTGGCGATGCTGCTGGCGACCGCGCTGGCGTTCACCGTCATCGGCTCGCTAGTGGTGGGGGCGGGCTTCAACGGGCAGTCGCCGCTCACGACGAGCTCGCCGGGGCAGTTTCCGCAGAGTGGTGGCGCGTCATCCTCGGGCTTCACGCTCAACGTGCCGCTGGTCGTCGGCATCCTCGCCGTTTCGCTGGCGCTCTACGTCGTCGGGCTGTGGCTGCTCACCTACATCCCCACGGACATGCAGAGCTCATGGCCGCGCTGGCTCCCCTGGCGCAGGCCCACACCTCCGGCCTGAGGCACCCCGAACTCTACGGGCCGACTGGCACTGGGATGTTGATCGGCTGCCCGGTATTTGCTTGAGCGGGCGTGAAGGTGATCGTCTCGCGTCCGAGCGGAATGATACGGTCAACCTGCGGATTGTCGATGGCATACTCCGTCGTGAAGGCGCTCGCCCAGCTCTGCTGCGTGCCGTTGGCGACCGTGAAGCTCTGCGCATCCTGCAGCGTCACCGGATTCGTGCTGGCGACATACTCTCCCGAGAGGTGCAGCGCGAGCGTTCCGATGGCGTGGACCGGCGTGCCTCCACTCGATCCTGTCTGCACGTTCGTGAGGCTGGGCACGTTCACAGGCAGCGCCTGCGCGGTGAACGTGGTGCCGTTCGCGCTGGGCGCGTACCAGTAGCCGGTGCGTGCGTGCATCACGTCGAGGACGATATGGTGCAGGTTCGACCCACCACCCTTGCGCGCCACGAAATCATAGCCGACGGTTATGGTGTGGTCGTTCACGAGCGTGACGATCTGTGTCACCTGCCATCCATTCGCGCTCGTCGTGCTGAAGATCTGCCGGTTCGCGGAATCCACGCTGTAGCCGTGATCGTTGTTCCAGAGCTCCATCACCTGCCCGTCGATGGTCAGACGCGAGCTCCAGTCGGGATACGACACAAGCTGGATGCCGTTGTAGAGCACGTTCGGGCGGTTTGTGCCGGAGTTCTGCAGGTAATTGACGGCGAGTGCTCCTTGCGAGAAGACGATCATGCCGTGCAGCTGCTGGTCCTGTGTCTGCGTGATCTTGAGCACCCCTCGGAAGTGGACGAGCGCCAGCAGCAGCAGTCCCGCCAGCAGCACGACCGGCGTGATCACCTTCGACAGAAATATGTTGGTCCGCGCGTTCAGCGGTATGTGCATGCTCTTCATGGTCGCGCCTTCTCTCTCCACACACTCATCAGGGAATCCGCATCTGGCTGCCAGAAGCGGAGAGCGGCGATGCCCGCTCGTCCGCTGCGTCGACCGCCGGCAGGCCTGTGGAGACGCCGGGCGAGACTCCGGACGGCTCGGCCTCAGAGCCCGGTGAGCCGTCCTCCACTGCATTGGACGTCGCGACGCCATCCACTGGCACCAGCACGGTCCGCGCTCTGGCAAGCTCCGACAGCACGGGCCGCCGCCGCACCTCCGGTGTGAAGCGGTCGAAGCGGAAGCGTGGCGCGCGGTAGGTGTGCGTCGGCCAGAAGATGGCGCAGACGCAGAGCACGAAGAACGCCACGCCGAACACCAGAATCCCGACCGGGTCGAGCGTCTGATGCTTCCACGGGATGAACGGCGACTCGAACCCCGTCAGCCCGGTCGTCGCGATGATATCGGCCCGCGAGCCGAGAACCGTGTGATAGAACAGCCACAGGAAGCGGTCGATCGGCACGTTGAAGACCGCGAACAGCAGCGGAATGATCCAGAAGGCGCGGTAGAACCAGCGCCATGCGCCCTCCAGCCGCTGTGCCTCAATGAGGGCGAAGGGGAAGATCGAGAGCGCGTACTGCTCGTTGACCAGCTTGGATCCGATCAGGAAGCCGAGCACCGTGACGAGCATCATGCGGTTGAATGACATGTCCGTCGTGTAGGCGTACCAGTAGGCGAGCAGCATCACGATGATCAGCGTCGGCGTGCCGAACGCGCCGATGGCGTACTGAATCGGCTTGAGGTTGGCCGTGCTGGGGAAGAGCGTATAGAGTTCCCAGATGACCTCCCAGTTCATGCCGCCGCCGACACGCGCGCTGTGGAAGCTCAGCACCGAGAGCAGCCCCTTGAAATACGGCCCGAGGAAGATGAGGCAGCTCACGGCGTAGACACAGACGAAGATGGCAATTTCGTGCAGGGGCCGTTTCTTCTTGATGAGATAGAGCACGCCCGTCGGCACGGCGATGGCCGGAACGAACTTCACCATCGTGCCGAAGGCCAGCGCGAGGCCCGACCACGCGAACTTGCCGCGTTGCAGCCAGTAGACGCCCGCGACCAGCCCGAGCACCATCACCGAGTCGAAGGTCCATGCCGCGCTGATGAGCAGCACGTAGGGATTGAGCAGGTAATCGCGCGCGCCGCGGATGGTGCCGGTCATTCGCGCGAGCAACGCCGCGATGAGGAAGTCGGCGACCCACATGGGCAGCTTCAGCCAGAGATAGAAGTCGATCGGCAGGCGCGGCATCGACATGGCGCCCGAGACGGGAAAGAAGTAGTCCGCGTGCGGATGCAGCGTGCCGAAGATGTGCGCCAGCGGGCCGTAGATGTAGAGCATGATGGGCGGATAGGCCCAGTATTCATAGGCGTTGCCCCACTGCGCAGACTGCGCGTAGTTGGAGAGATAGCGCAGCGTGTCGTAGGGCGAGTTGCCTTTGATGAGGTCGATGAACGTGTTGTAGTCGACCGTGAGGTCCCACCAGTGGCCGATGGGCAGCAACACCAGCCGCAGCGCCAGCGCGAGCAGCGCGATCGTCCAGAGCAGGCGGCGGCCTCGCGCGCCGATCAGCGCCGGTTTCTCGGGCAGCTCATCGTCCAGTGGCTCGGGATCGTAGGGGCCGAGCGCGGGCTGCACGCGCTTCGTGCGAATGAGTCCGTCTCCCCGCTGGCCAGTGAAGCGCAATGCGCGCAGGTGGCCGAAGTAGGCTGGCACACGCTCGCGCGCGGAGAAGGCGCTATCTTCCGCCGGAGCCGCCGCGCTTTCGCCCGCGACTGGCACCTCGACGAGCCGCGACCACTTGCCGCGCACCAGGATTTCGAGTAGCAGCGCGTCGCTCTCGGGGTGCAGATCGACGTCCGCGACGACCGAGCGATGCAGCAGAAACCGCTGGCTGAGCGGGTCGTCGCACGCCCGCGCGCGGCTGAAGAGCGTCTCCGCGAGCGCCGCTTCCGCACCGTGGATGGCTCGCCGGCCCAGCCGCTGGAGCGCACGTCCAGCGCCACCAAGAACCGCGCCCTCGCGCGCGGGCACGGCGACGACGAGATCAGCACCTGTGGAGTTGGTCACCAGCTCCGGCAGGACCTCCAGCACGCCAGCGGGTCCGCTCTGGAACACGGCGATGTACTCGCCGTGCGCACGCCGCATGCCTTCGAGCACCGCGCCCGCGACATCGCCGTCCGCGGCGTGCCCCTTGTACGTCAGTGCGCGGATGCGTGGATCGGCGACCATCGCCTCGGCGAGCGTGGCAGGCAGCCCCGAGGGGCAGAGATCGACGGCTACCACCTCAAAGGGGAGTGCGCCCAGCGCGGAGCAGATGCCGCTCAAGAAGACCGAGAGCGGGTGCGACTCGCCGCAGACCGGCACGACGAGTGAGAGCACTGGGTCCGCGGTCTGCATCCTTACCTCCCAGAACACCACCGGACACGCATCTCCACTTACCCGGCGCATTACCTAAGACGAGCGGGGCGGAGCGAAAGTCATGGACGCGACGGAAGACGCCGGAGCGCGTCTGTGCTCCGGCGCCACATCCATGCGCCAGGCGGTACGAGCTCCGAAGGACTCGCGGTGCCCGCGTTCTCGCTCCTTGTGCAAGGTAGCTACCGCAAAGTCGGGGCCAGCCAGACAAGCGAGGTCTGTCACTTCTGGCGCACGCAGTGGAGCAATCAGGGACCACATCCCCAGCCCCTTTTCCCTCGCGAGGGGAAGGGGGAGTTCAGTTCGTGGCCTGCGGGCAACCGCGCTTGCCCCACGACGCTCCCCTCCCCGCAGGGAGAGGGGCGGGGGTGAGGCCCCTTGTCCGCCACGCGGTCGCACCCCCCTCCGCCATCGACGCCTGCCCAGCGACCCCTCCCCTTCAACGGGAGGGGGTAGAAGGAGAGGTACGCCGCCAGGTAGCCAAAACGGGTTAGCCCGCTCGGATGGCACCGGACATCAGTTTTCGCACGGAGTCTTGTATATCGCGCGGGTGTCGGCGTACTGCTGAGTCCGCATGAGATGCCGCGTTTCCCTGGCCGGCGCCGCCAGGTTGACATACAGTCGGGCCGCGTAGCCCGGTTGGCTCGTTTGACACCCGCAAACTACTCGCCTATGCTTCTTCCGCTAGTTCGCACCCCGGCAGCGGTGCATCACACCTATCCGCGGCTCTGTCCAGCCGGACTCCGCACGATAGGTGGGTGCCTGGGCCGGGGCAGTCGCGCATGTCGCAGGTATATCCCGGAGCGGATCTGACATGCCGGCAGAAGGGGTTTGATTTGGCAGGGAGGTAGAGCAGGTCATGGCACAAGCGGCCGGTACAAAACCGATATCGCGGGGTTCGCGCACCGCGACGACCGAGGACGATGCGACGACGGCGCAAGCGCTCTCGCAGACGACGGGGTCAGTGGATCGCGAGAAAGTGCTGCCTCTGCCGAACTGGCTCAAGAAGGTGTACTTCATTTTCCCGGTGGTGCTGTACATTCCAGACATCATCTTCAATTATTACGTGTACAGCGACGGCTTCACCAACGGGAACGGCACCCAGAATAATCTGCTGCTGCTCATCGGCGGCAACGTCCTCATCGCGTTTCTCTCTGTCGGCGTGGTCGGCATGGCGTATTTGCTCTCGGTGCTTGCACCATGGCACTGGGGACAGGGCCACCGCATCCAGGCGTTCTTCTGCGGGTTGGGGGTCGTCATCGCGACGGCCATCACCACCTGGAACAGTCTCGCCTATCGCAGCGATCACTTCACTCGCTTCAAGACGGACGATTGGGTCTACGCCGCATGGCCGCAACTGCGTGGAACTGGCTTCAGCGTCTCGATGATTCTGGTCTCGATTGCGCCGCCGTTCTGGGGCCTCTTCTGGGCCATCGTGCAGCCGACGGAGACGGGACGCAATATCCGCCAGCTCCAGGAGTCGCACGCCGAGCGGCTGCTGCGGATGCAGCAAGAGGCCGAGGTCAAGCGCCTCAAGGCCGAGACGACGGCGAAGATCCGCGAGGCGCAGCTGCGTGGCATGGCGGCGACCGCCAGCGCTGCGCGCGAGCAGGCGAGTGGGTTCTTCTCGCAGATGCGTAAGAAGGATGACCAGGACGACGCCGATGCTGAGGGCGGCGCGCAGATCGGCGAGGAGGTCACGGGCGAGACGCTCAGTGAGCTGGCGCCGCTGGCGAGCGTGTCATCCGGTGCCGGGGAGCAGCGGTCATCCAACCTCGTTCAGCTTCCGACCCACGGCCAGGGCCGTACAGGCACAGTGATGTACAACCACGCCGCCTCCAGCGCGGTGGCCGACGGTGCGCATATGGAGCCTGCCAACGGCGCTCGCATGGGCACGGCGCAGCCTGCTCTGATCTCCGCTGATGTCCGTTCCTCTGGCCCGTCCGATTCCGATACCTACCAGCGGCCCATGCGTCCGCCGGTGATGCAGGGCGTCGGCGCGTTCTTCCCGCCGGATTCGCTCGAAGCAGACGGCATGACCGGGACGACTGGCCCGCACACGGCTGCGCGCCGGTCGGTGCAGCTCGGCACGCTCACCCGCTCGATGACCGAGCAGACACTGCGCCCCGAGCACGTGCAGGCCATTCAAGATGTGTTCGAGGAATATAAGTCGCGCGGAAAGAAACCTTCGGCCAACGAACTAACCGCGGCCCTGGCCGAGAAGCTGCATGTCAGCGAAGCGGTCGCCCGTCAGACCATCGCGCGCTGGCGCGACGAAGTGCGCGGCAAGCGCCGCTAGAACGACTGCCCAATACCATAGACAGAGCGACGGCTACTACCACGGTGGCCGTCGCTCTGTGTATTCCAGGCGCACATAGTAGTCTGGGCAGACGCCGGCACGTGTCCGGCTCACTCAGCCTAGAGCCATTCGAGGAATTCGAGGCGATTGCCGAACGGGTCGCGCAGGTAGAAGCGCTTGACGCCTTCTTCCGCGCGTATGTCGTCGTCTTCGATCTGGACGCCGTGGCCAAGCAGGTATTCCCGCAGCCCGTCGATGCGCTCAACGCGGAAGGCGGGATGCGCCTTGGTCGCGGGCACGAAGTCGCGTTGCACGCCGATGTGAACCTGATGGCTGCCACATTGGAACCACACGCCGCCACGGGCGCGCAGCGGCTCGGGCTTGGCGATTTCTTCCCACCCTAACAGTCCGGCGTAGAATTCGCATGCCGCCTGCTCGCATCCGGGTGGCGCGGCGAGCTGTACATGGTCAATCCCCGCGAATGTGAACGTCATCGTGTACGTATCCTCCAAGCTCTCCTGCCACGGCTTGTCCACGACCCGTATTGCCCTCCAGACGCGATTTCATGTGTCGTATCTGCCGAACTCACGGACCGCCTCCAGCATACGACACGCGCACGGGGCCGTGACTCTCATCCGTATCTAAGACGAGTACACTATCGTTCACTACAAGCAGTCGCGGGCTCATTGCACCTTCTTTCTCCGCCAGCCGTATACTGTGCGGCAATCCTCCATACTCGGCATCTGAGATGCATAGAGAAGAGCGGCGTCCGTGGTGGACGGCGAGCATCATCGGGCCAGCGTCTTGGCGGCATCTGGCACACAGGAAGAACGACGAATATGACAACGAATCCTCCGCCAGGGGAGCTGGTCGAGGTCGAGGGGCACGCGCTGCATCTTGTCCACATGGGGCAGTGCGGTCCCGCCATCGTGTTCGATGCTGGTCTGGGCGGCTCCTCACTCGACTGGTCACGCGTGGCGCCAGAGCTGGCCAGCGTCTCGCGAGTGTGCATCTACGACCGCGCGGGATATGGGTGGAGTGAGCCGGGGCGGCGTCCGCGCACAAGCGCGCGCATCGTCGCTGAACTGCGCGAGCTGCTGCGCCAGGCGCAGATTCCCGCACCGTACATCCTCGTCGGACACTCGTTCGGCGCGCTGAACATGCGCCTCTTCGCCTCAGAGGCTCCCGACGAGGTGGCTGGCCTGGTGCTGGTCGATGCCTCGCACGAAACGCGCAACATCCAGGGCGGCCTGCTGATACGGATCTATGACCTGATCGAGCTGGCGTTTGTGCTGATCTGCCGCGTGCTCGCCGCGCTTGGCCTGTTGCGCCTCGCGTTGCGCGTGCCGGACCTGCCGCTCGCGTCCTCGATGCTGCGGAAATATCCCCCGGCGGTGCGGCGCACGATGCGGTCGTTCTATGCGAGTCCGCGCTTCTGGAGTACGGTGTATGATGAAGATGTCGTCTACGAGCGCAGCCTGGGCGACGTTCGCCTGGCGCGGCGGCCACTCGGCGACCTGCCGCTGCTGGTGATCGCGCGTGAGTCGTTGGGTGGCTGGCAGGGGCTGTTCGGGGGCTGGGCGCAGCGGGCATGGCGGCGTTTTCAAGAAGACATCGCCGGACTCTCGACGAATAGCCGTCTCATTCTGGTGCGGCAGACTGGGCACTACATCCACCTGGACCGCCCGGAGGTCGTGATCGCCGCCATCCGCGAGATGGTCGACACCGTCTGCCAGTCGGCCCGCGTGCTCGCCGACCACTGTCAGCAGACCGATGAGGCGAAGGAAGGATGAAGCTTCCGTGACGCACGACGCAGAAGGCAACGCCACTCCGGAGGAATCCGAGAACGGCCTGGTGCTTACGATTACCTACGAACCGGCCGAGGCGAACATGGAGGATGTCTTCGGGCTGAGCGAGCAGACGCTCTGGCGTGTGGCTGCGCTCACGCTGGAACGCGTCGGCATCACGACGCCGGTGGAGATCAGCGCGCTCGTCACCGATGACGAGGGCCTGCGCGAGCTGAATCGCGAGTATCGTGGACGTGACGAGGCCACCGATGTGCTCTCCTTCCCGCTGCTCGATGCTCCACTCGTTGAGGCCCCCGCCAATGAACTGTGGCAGCCGTCCGAGAACGGCGGAGGGCCGGATCGCGGCCACACCGTCTTTCTCGATAGCGACGACACCGGTGACGCGGCGGGACATATCTTCGGCGGCGCGCTCGACCTGGACGACGAGACGCTCGAAGAACTCGAAGCGGACGAGGCTGAGGACATTGCCGACGAGGCTGAGGACACCGATGAGGATGACGCGGAGCCGCCACTGGTGCTCGGCGATATCGCCCTCTCGCGTGACGCCATCGCTCGCCAGGCCGTGCAGGCAGGCCACAGCCCGGCGTGGGAGTTCGCGTATCTGCTGGCTCACGGTGTCTTGCATCTGGTCGGCTACGACGACCACACCGAAGCCGGCTACCGCGCGATGGTCGCACACCAGGAAGCCGTCTTACAGAGTATCGGCATCGATTCGAGCGGAGATCAGACCAACGTATGAGCGCCACATCCCCAACCGACCCCGCGAGCGCCAGCCACGACCGCACTGCCCCCGCGCCTGAGCGGCATGAGCTATCGGCCACCGCGCATCCAGACGCGCCGCTACACGACGCGCCGCTGCCTCCCGCCGAACGTACGGCTCCGTCTCGCGCCAACTTCGTCAAGAGCTTCGTGTACGCCTGGAACGGCGTTGTCTATGCCATTCGCACGCAGCGCAACGCCCGTATCCATATGGCACTGGCCGTGCTGGCCATCGCGCTGGGCATCTATCTGCACATCTCCGCCGTCGAGTTCGCGATGATCTTCGTCGCCATCACCGGCGTCTTCATCGCCGAGATGTTCAATACCGTGGCTGAGGCCTGCGTCGATCTCGCAACACAGGAGTACAACCCGCTCGCGCGCATCGCGAAAGATGTGGCCGCTGGCGCTGTGCTGCTCAATGCGATGCTCTCCGTCGTGATCGCGTTCTTCGTCTTCGGTCCGCATCTCTTGGCACTCGCGCTGCGCCTCCTTGGACGGTAAGGCCCTCCAGCACGACTGGCGACCCTCCACACAACGTCTGGTCCGCGATCTGCTGACCCGCTCTCTTGACCGCCGCGACGCGTTCGCGCTACGCTCACGTTCAGTCGGCACCATCGGGAGATGCGCACGGAGCGGCACGTCGAGCATGGACCTGCGCTGGACTGGCGCGTCGCCTGGCACCTCGCTCCAAAAGGAGAACCCATCGTGGCACACGATCACACGCATGATTCCGCGGATGGACACGAGCACGTCCACGACCACAGTCAGCAATACATTGAGGCCGTAAACGAGCTTCGCGACGAGAAGGACGACTACTTCCGCGCCGAACCCGACTCGCCGATTCCGCCCTCCGAGCGCGACACCTTCGAGGGGCTGCGCTACTTCCCGCCGGACCCGTCGTTGCGTGTGCTGGCCCGTGTCGAGCCGTTCCAGCAGCGCGACCGTGTCACGATGCAGACGTCCGACGGGATGCAACGCCCGTTCGAGCGCTATGCCCGGTTGCACTTTTCCGTGGATGGGCAGCCGCTCCAGCTCACCGCCTACCGCACACCCAGCGGCGATCCCGAGGAGTCGCTCTTTATCCCGTTCCGCGACGCGCTTGCCGGACGCGAGACCTACGGCGCGGGCCGCTATCTGGATGTCGAGACGGACGAGCTTGAGCGTGAGCCGGACGGCACGACCGTCGTGCCCCTCGACTTCAATTTGGCGTACAACCCGTATTGCGCCTATGACGAGCATTTTAGCTGCCCGATTCCGCTGGTCGAGAACACCCTGCCGGTGCCGATTCGGGCAGGCGAACGCGCCTACCACGACGAGTAGTCGCCTGGCAGGTCGCCGCGCGACTTGACATGTGCGTTCGACGCACGGTACCCTTGCGAGTATCAACAGAAGAGCAACGCGCATGGAATCCGAGAAGAGTAGGCGGACGACGGCCGGCAGCGAGTCGGGGAGAGTGGAAGCCCGGCAAGGTACGGCGTCTGCGCGAACGCGCTCGGTAGTGCGAGCCCGAAGAAAGCACGCCGCGCGAGAGCGGGCGGCAAGTAGGGCTTGCGGGTGGTTCCCGCGCGAGAAATAACCGAGAGAGGTCACAGCGAACCCGCACAGTGGCGTGCCGGGCGTACTGGCTTGACGATGAGCCAATGTGGCACGTAGGGTGGCACCGCGGGCGCGTGGACGCATGGTCCAGGCTCTCGTCCCTTCGCGATTTGTCGCAGGGGATGAGGGCCTGTTTTGTTGCCTGACTCCCCCAGATCCACGGAAGGAGTACACCATGAGCCATCTGCTCACGCTGGACGACCTGACCCAGAGCGAGATAGAGGCGCTCTACGCGCAGGCAACTCTGCTCAAACGCACCCGCGCGCGGCCTGGACTGGGCACGCCATTGCAAGGGCGCACGCTGGCGTTGCTCTTCGAGAAGCCCTCGCTGCGGACGCGCGTCTCGTTCACCCTCGCCGCGCAAGAGCTTGGCGCGCAGTGCCTCTACCTCTCGCCGCAGGAAGTCGGCCTGGGCCAGCGCGAATCAGTCGCCGACGTCGCACGCGTGCTCAGCAGCTACGTGGACGGCATCGTCCTGCGCACGTTCTCACACGCCACCGTCGAGGAGTTCGCGCGCGCCGCGTATGTGCCGGTGATCAACGGGCTGACTGACGGCCACCACCCATGCCAGGGCCTGACCGACCTCTTCACCATCGCCGAGCAGCGCGGTGACCCCGCCGGGCAGACGCTGGCCTATGTTGGGGACGGCAACAACGTCGCGCATTCGCTGCTGCAGGCGGCCGCACGCGCAGGCATGCACGTGCGCTTTGCTACGCCCGAAGGCTTCGAGCCAGACCCGGTGGTCGTCGCGGCGGCACAGCGCGAGAGCGAGCGCTCCGGCGGCAGCCTCACGCTGCTGCACAGCCCCACCGACGCCGCTACTGGCGCCGACGTACTCTACACCGACGTCTGGACGAGTATGGGCCAGGAGAGCGAGCACGACCGCCGCACAGCCATCTTCTCGCCGTATCAGGTGAATGCCACTCTGCTCACGCACGCCCGGCCCGACGCCATCGTGATGCACCCGCTGCCCGCCCATCGCGGCCAGGAAATCACCGACGATGTGCTCGACGGCCCGCAGTCGCGCGTCTTCGTCCAAGCGGAGAACCGGCTGCACGTGCAGAAGGCGATACTGCTGGCGCTTCTCGGCGCCCGCACGGCGGCTGCCAGCCTCTCGGCGTGAGGGCCTCATCCCCCCGGCCCCCTTCCCCTCGCGAGGGGAAGGGGGAGCCACGTTCGTTACCTTCGGGCGATACGCCCACTAAGCGACCTCCCCTCTCCCCGCATGGAGAGGGCCGGGGGTGAGGCCCCTTGCATCCTTGCCTCAGACCATCCTTGCCCTCAGCCATATTCCTCGCCCCACGACCCCTCCCCTGAGAGGGGAGGTGGTAGGGGGAGAGGTTCCGCTACTCGATGGTCAGGCTGTCGGCGAGATGGTAGAGATCGAGGTCGACGGTGCGATTGACCTCGACAGTTTCGGCGAGGTCCACCGGCACGATTTTCATGCCACGCAGCACTGCCGCCTTGCCAAACTGACCGGCCAGCGCGAGATCGACCGCCGCCGCGCCGAGCCGCGCGCCCAGCACGCGATCGTATGCCGTCGGTGGGCCGCCGCGCTGGAGGTGCCCGGGCACCATCGCCCGTGTCTCGATGCCCGTCAGCTCACCAAGCTTCTCGGCCAGCACCTCGCCTAGCCCGCGCGCGACGAGCTGGGCGTGGCCGAACGCATCGACCGACCCGCCACCCTCGCCCTCCGCGGCAACCTGCAGCCCCTCGATGTCCGCGCCCTCGGCCACGACGACCAGGCTAGATGAATACCCGTCCTGCTTGCGGCGCTTCAGGCGCTCCGCGACGCTCGTGATGGTGGCGCGCTCCTCGGGCACGAGGATGACGTCCGCGCCACCCGCGAGCCCGCCTTCGGTGGCGACCCAGCCCGCGTGGCGTCCCATCACCTCGACCACCATCACCCGGTGGTGTGAGTCAGCCGTCGTGCGCAGGTAGTCGCAGGCTGTCGTCACCCGCTCTACCGCTGTCTCGAAGCCGATGCACGCATCCGTGGCACTGAGGTCGTTGTCCATCGTCTTGGGCACGCCGACGACGGGCAGGCCCCGCTGCACCAGCGTCGCCGCGACTCCCAGCGTGTCGTCGCCGCCGATGGCGACCAGCGCATCCAGCCGCAGCGCGCGGAACGTCTCGGCCACGCGCTCGTAGCCATTGGGGATCTTTTCAGGATTCGTGCGCGAGCTGCCCAGGATCGTGCCGCCGAGGCCGACAATGCCTGCCACATCGCGCGGCGTCAGTGGCTCGCCCCGCGCCTCGACCATGCCCGCCCAACCATCCTGGATGCCCAGCACCGTATGTCCCGCACGCGCCGCGCGGATAACCACCGCGCGAATCGCCGCGTTTAGTCCGCCGCAGTCGCCGCCGCCTGTGAGCACTCCGATCTGCATCTACCTATCCTTTCTCACATGTTCGCACGAGAGGCCCAGGAATGCCTGGACTCATCATCGCACGTCTGGGCTTAGCGGGGGGCGCTCACGTATGGAGGCGTACAAGGCGGTGAGCGCAAGAGACGGTGAAGCCTCCATCCGCACGGATGGAGGCTTCGTCGCTGCATCGCAGTGTTCACCTCTCAAGAGAGGCGCGGGCGAGGCATGCCTCGCCCCTACAGAACCGTCGTCTCGCCCCCTTCGGTGGAGGGATTCTCGGGCGTGCTGGTGCCTTCAGAGGAAGGCGCCTGAGCGGAACCCTGGGCAGAACTCTGGCCGGACTCGGTGCCGCTCGGCGGGGTCTGCCGCTGGCGCGCCGCGCTGGCTTCGTCGAGGAACTGGCGCAGCTCGGCGCCCGCGCGCTCGACGATGCTCCGCACATGCGCGAGCAGCTCGGATTGTCGTGTCGGATCAGAGGCCGCGACCATCGCCGCCTTGCGCATCAGCGCTGCGACCTCGCCTCCCTCACGCATCAGGCCACGCCACTCAGGCGCCTCGCCCCAGCCGAAGGGGCCGCGTCCCCACGGACCACCACGCCACTCGTCGCCGCGCCACTCGCGGTCGCGGGTACGCTCACCGCGCTCGCCATGCTCATGATGGTGATGGTGGTGTCCCTCACGCGCCCAGGGCGGTCCGAATGGCCCCGGACCAAACTGCTCGCCGCGCTGCCGGAAGTCCGCGAGCTCCGAGCGGCCCGCGTCGGTGATCGAGTACACGCGCTTGCCCTCGACCTCCTGAGAGGTCACCCAGCCGCGATCTTCAAGCAACTGCAGCGTGGGGTAGATCGCCCCGGCACTCGGCGCGTAGAAGCCGCCACTGCGGTCTTCCAGCTCCTTCATCATCTCATAGCCGTGCTTCGGCCGCTCCTGGAGCAGGTCGAGTAGCGCGTACTTGATCGCGCCGCGGCCAAACATGCGCGGGCCACGTCGTGTCCCCTTGCCCGGTCCCATACCCGGTCCCATCCCTCCAAAGAATTTCCGTGCCCAGCGGGCGCGCGGCCCGAACATCGGCGGCCCATACTGGCCCCACGCTCCGAACGGCCCTCCTGGCCCAAACGGCCCCTTCGGCCCAAACGGCCCCTTCGGCCCAAACGGCGGACGCGGCCCATAGCCGCCTCGCCACGCCTTGCCATACGGACCATACCCCATCGGGCCATAGCCTGCCCAATCCTCGGGTCCCGCATTCTCTGTTCCTGGCCCGTAGCCCTCTTCAGGACCAAATTGTGGGCCAAAACCTTCGCCAAACATACGTTGCACCTCCTGAACTCGCGACAACGTATACAAGGCGATTGACCTTCGTCGTCGCGCTCTACCAACAACGGTATCAGTATTAGATATAATACGATATATCTTATTCGTCAACCTGGTCATTTGGGTAGCATCGCAAATTCGTCCTGAGCAGTGATCGCGAACAATGAGAAGAAGGCGCCCCATCCAGGGACGCCTTCTCGCACTGTGATGCCTCGCCAGGAATGGGAGACGCTGGCCTACACCTCCGTGGTGCCGTCTGGCCGGGGCTGCGACTCGATGCGGCGGCGCACTTCGATCTCAGAGTCGGTGAGGTGCGCCATCTGCGCGATCTCCTCTGGCGACTTGTGACCGAGTGAGTCCTGCATGGCCTGGGCAGTCTGAGATGTGTCAGTGTCGACGGGCACCAGCTCCTCGACGACCTGCTCGTCCACGACCTGGCCATCCACGACGATCTTGCGCACCACACGCACGCGCTTCATCTTGCGGGGCGCTTCCTCCACTGGTTCAGATGCCGCGGCTTCGGCTGTCGGTGTGGCGACGGCATCGAACGCCGGAGTCTCGGCCGCTGGGGCTTCAGGCGTTGGCTGCTCAGCTGGCTCTGCCGCCGGGGTCACCTGCTCCGCGGCGAACTCGGTCGCGGCGACACCGGCGGCACCCGCTACGCCCACGAAGCCCGCCAGCTCGGCCAGTGTCTCGCCAGTGCTGGTCTGCGCCTCGACGCTCTCCGTCTCGATGACGACCGCGTTGGGCACTTCCTCCGCGACGGCCATCTCGGCGGGCGGCTCGACGACCTCGAACGGCTCTGCCGTCAGCGGCACGACCGGCGGTACGAACGCCTCTGCTGGCGGCTGATCGGCGCTCTCAAGTCCCCAACCCAGCGCGGCGATGCCCTCATCGTCAGACGGCACCGGCGGCGCGGGGGCAGCGACCTCAACGGGTGGCTCAGGAGTGCGCTCGGGGAGGTAGTCCGGGACGTCCACATAGACGGGCTCGCGGGGCGCCACATCCAGGTCCGCGACAGGCTTGATGTGGTGGACGTGCGGGTGACGGTCCGTCTGGTCCTCGTCGAGGACGACCGGAACGAACCTATCGGTGGGGCCGTACTCGTCGGTGACGACCGGCACCATCTCAGGGAACGGCGCCGCGACGGACTCGACCTCGTCCGCTTCGGCTACCTGTTCCTCGGACACGTCGGCGGCGGCGACGGTGTCATCCACCTCAACGCTGTCGGTGTGGCTGTAGCTCGTCTCGCTGTGGCTCTCGGTGGTCGTCTCGCGGGACGAGATGCCCTCGACCGCCGCGACGCCTCCGACGACTGCCGCCGCGCCGAGCACGTCTTCGCCGATGCCGGGGACGTCTTCCACCGCGTCTTCGCTCGCGGTCTCGCCGGTGCCGATGATGCGCTGGTGTGTGTCGGACTCACTCGCGCTCGTCGTGACGGGCGTCTCTGGTGCGGCGTCGGGGTCGCCGCTAATCGTCGTCTCGGTAGTCGAGACGAAATGCCCGGTTGAGACCGCCGAAGCATCCTCCGCCAGCTCGCGGGCATGCTCTACGTCGTCACGTGTGATAACGCCCGATCCGGCGGCGAACACTTCCGGCGTGCCCGTCGCGGACTCGGCATCGGCGACGCGCTCGGTCGCAGCTTCCTCCGAGGCGGCGGCCGTGTCGGCACGCTGCTCGGCCTGGGTCACCATGCTGTCGAGCTTCTCCATCGCCTGCCGCACGACGGTCGGGTCCTCGATGGCGACGGCGCCGATGAGGCCCTCGGCGATCTTGAGATTGTGTCGGTGAATCTGACCGTCTATGCGGAAGAGATCGACGATCTCCCAGACGAGGTCAATGAAGAGGAGCACCGCCGCGATGCTGATGAGCGTCGTGGCGACGGCCAGCGCCGGCTGTTGCAGCACGACGTAGACGAGAAGCCCGGCGGCGATGATGGCCAGCACGAGGTGCAGCAGCGCGCTGCCCCACTGACGCAGATAGAATCGGTGGGCACCGAAGATACCGAGAAAAAAGCAGAGCAGAAACGCGGTCGTGGCGTTCTCCGACGTGCGCCGGTACGCGCGAGCGATTTCTTCCTGTTGCGCGGGGGTGAGATGCGCGGTCATCCGCGCGATATCGACACTCACAGGCCCCCTCCTCCCTTCCAACCAGCCACCATTGGGCGCGCTCTCATGACATGCGCCCAGACATGAATCGCCCGGCGCGGGCGAGATGCATTACGAACGAAAGAGTCCTTGTCGAGCAGTGCGGTGCCAGACGCAGGCGAGCAACCCACTCCGCGCTACCTTAGCATAGCGGCCATACGCCGTCAATCCGGCGGGCTGTCTGAGGAACCTACCCCCCGTTCCCTCAAGGGAAGGGGGCGCTATTCGGGTGTTGGTGATGATCGGCAACAGGTTGGTCTATGCGGAAAAGCCCCTCTCCCCGCGGGGAGAGGGGTCGGGGGCGAGGCCCCTCCACCGTCCAGAAGCCTGACCCTCCGCCCGCCTCACGACCCCTCCGCTCTAAGGGGAGGGGCAGGGGGGAGAGATAACCCCTCGTCGCGCTTGAACACGCGGACGACGCCGTGCCGGTGGGCCAAGGCATCCTCGATGCGAATGAGCGCGCGGGGGCGGATGGGCTCGGGGAGAGCGTTGGGCGCGAACCAGCCGAACTCGGAGATTTCGGAGTTGGGCGCCCATTTGGTCGTTCTGACGGCGTGCGCCTCGAAGGTCATCACCAGATTGTCTTTGAAGGGAGTGGAGTAGACACCGATCAAGCGTCCGGTCCTGACGGCGTATCCGGCCTCCTCCTCCACCTCGCGCCGCAGCGCCTCGTCGGGCGACTCTCCGCGCTCCATGCCGCCGCCGGGCAGCGACCAGGCTTTGCGTCCAGTGGCTGAGCGGACTAGCAGGATGTGACCTTTCTCATCGTAGACCGCGGCGAAGACTCCGACCGAGGGCATGCGTATGCTCTCCCACAATCCCTGCTCCGGCGGATAGTGACGTCTGTCGCTCGGCCGGAGGTGCGCTGTCTCACCTTCGAGGATGGCGTCCGCATGGACCCTGCGGCACGGCGAGAGGCCTTCTCAGCGCGGCGTCCATGCTCAGAAGAGTGTAGCACATGCGGGGCGGGGGTCAGTCGCGATACTCGCGCAGCGGCAGCACGGAGTAGCCGTCAGTGTCGCGCAGGGTCTCGACGACCGCGCGCGCTGTATCGAGCGAGGTGAGGCACGGGATGCCGCTCTCGACCGCCGCGCGCCGGATGCGGAAGCCGTCCTCTACCTCGACGCCGTGGTGGATGAGCGCGCGCTCGCTGGAGAGCGTATTGACGACGAGCTGCACCTGGCGGTTACGGATGAGTGCCAGAATCTGCGCGTCGCCCTGGCTGAGACGGGGGACCGCCCGTACGTCCAACCCGGCGTCCGCGAGCATGCGCGCCGTGCCTTCGGTGGCGTAGAAGCGATATCCAGCGGCAGCCAGATCGCGCAGGATGGGCAGCGCCTCGACTTTGTCGGTGTCGGCGATCGAGACGAACGCCGTGCCCTCGTGCGCGGGCACGTTGATGCCTGCCGCCACCAGCGCCTTATGCAGCGCGGCAGGATACGTCCGGTCGACGCCCATCACTTCGCCGGTGCTCTTCATCTCCGGGCCGAGCGCCATCTCCGCGCCGACGATCTTCGCCATCGAGAAGACTGGACCCTTGACGGCGACCAGTGGGCGTACTGGCCAGAGTCCATCGGGCAGGCCAGCGTAGCCCATCTCGGCGAGCGACTGGCCCAGCATGATGCGTGTCGCCAAATCCACCATCGGCACCGTCGTGACCTTGCTCAGGAAGGGCACCGTGCGCGAGGCAC
>CAYRVF010000082.1:0-25374 GCA_964427535.1 uncultured Ktedonobacterales bacterium | reverse complement strand
GTCGCCTTCCACACCTGACGGCCTTCTCGCCGGCATTGAGCACTTGGTGGGACACATACTCGCCGACGCACAGACATCCGCTGAAGTTCAGCGTCCGCTGATCAGAGTCGCGCTGTGGGCGGACCTGGACCATGCACGCGGCGAGGTGCTACGGATGCGGCGTCTGCCTGAGTGGGAAGGCGTACCACTCGCGGACGCCCTGGCCGAGCGCCTTGGGGCGGATGTGACGATCGAGACCGTCACGAACGCCATCGCTGCCGGGCAGGCGCGCGTCCTGGGCCGTGCAGCGACGACTGACCTGTATGTTCTTCTGCGGCGAGGTATTACCTGCGCGTTGGTGGCGGATGGTCGTGTCGTGCAGAGTGCGCCGGGGGCGGGCGGGCGGCTAGGTCACTCGCGGGTACGGCTAGATGGTCCACGCTGTTCCTGTGGGGAGCGTGGACATCTGGAGCCACTGGCGTCGTCACAGGCGGTCGTACGCACCTTCATCGGTAAGGCATCCGCGACAGCGGAGAGCACGGCGGCGCTGCTGGGAGCATCGGGCGGGCGCGCGGAGGCGATTTCGGCGGCCCAAGTCGTGCGGTTGGCGAACCAGGGTGACCCGGCGGCGACCGCTGTCGTGGACGAGGCGACCGATGCTCTGGCCGTTGCCTTAGGGAATCTCGCTCTCGCCATTGGACCTGACGCGCTTGTGCTAAGCGGGCCGTTGGTGGAGGCTGGCGACCTGTTTCTCGACCCGCTGCGGTCGCGGCTGGTCACGGCGATGTCACCCTTCGCCCCGCCAACAGTAGTAACAGGCCCGAGCGACATCTTTGTCACGCTGCTTGGACTCGCCGAGATTGCGCGCGACGAAGTGGCAGACGGACACTATCCGTAAGGGTCGGATGAGGGGCAGTATTGTGGCACTGAGGGGCCTGACGTG
Source organism: uncultured Ktedonobacterales bacterium (assembly GCA_964427535.1). Classification (GTDB taxonomy): domain Bacteria; phylum Chloroflexota; class Ktedonobacteria; order Ktedonobacterales; family JADMIN01; genus CAYRVF01. The sequence continues at coordinate 24,452 of CAYRVF010000082.1, read as the reverse complement.
GCATAATGCGGGCTGCGAAGGATATTCCGTGTGCGCCGGTGTAGGGTGATGCCTGAACGCTGGCGCATCATGCGATGAGGAGTCTCGTGGAGGCGAATTCACCCGGCGCATATGCCGGATTGCAGCTCGCAAACCGCTACACCATCACCGAGCCACTCGCGCACGGTGCGCTCGCCACCGTGCTTCGTGGCGATGACAGCGTACTCCGTCGTCCCGTCGCGGTGAAGGCGGTCGCGGCGGCGCACGCGGACGCGTACCGAGCGGCGCTGCGCGTTACCGCGACCCTCACGCATCCCGCGACAGTGACCACCTACGACGCGATCGAGCGGGACGGCACGCTCTTCGTCGTGCAGGAATTCGTGCCGGGATATGCGCTTTCCTCCTATCTGCGGCAGGGATTGCCTACTGAGCGTGTCGTCACGCTGGGTGTCCAGATCGCCCGCGTGCTGAGTTATGCCAACAGGCATGATGTTCAGCACGGCGACCTCACGCCGGCCGCCGTGCTGGTAGATCGGCGCGCCGTGGTGCGGGTCAACAACTTCGGCCTCCCGCGAGACGAGAACTACTTCCGCGAGACGCGCCAGCTCGTCGCCGCCTCGCGTGCTGACCTGACGGACGAGAGCGACGCTGACGCAAGCACGCCCGAGGGCGATGCCTGGGCGCTTGGGGCGCTGTTGTGGCGGCTGCTGAGCGAGCCGGATGATGCTCGAAACGCGAGGCGCTTCCGGGCCGATGTGCCGGTGCAGATGCGTAGCCGGATCGCGCAGGCATTGCTGAGTACGACGGACAGCGTGGATGCGCTCGCGGCTTCTCTCGAATCGCTAGCTGACGCGATGGAGCGCGACCGTACCTCGGCGGCGGTCCTGACACCACCCGCGCTTCGAGCGGCCCGTGAGGTGGCGGCGCGCGCCGCGTCGTGGTCCGTGCGCGAGACGCTCTCCGGCCCGCGTGGGTGGGGCGCTGCCGGAGCGGCCGACATCGACCTGGCCGCGCCGACTGACCCTGTCACCGTCGCTGATGTGGGCGCGACGCGCTCGGCCGCGGACCTTGATGTTCGAGTGGACGGCCCTCGCCTGCGTTTGCCGTCACGGCCGGTCTCTAGTCTTTCCAGTGAGGCACCGCGTTGGACGGGTGGGTTGTCGCCCGACGCCGATCCTCCGACGCTCCCCACTGGTCCCGCGACGGCCGGTCCGCGCATTAACCTGTTCGCGGTGCTGTTGCTTGGCGGTGTGCTATTCGTCATCTTCTTTCTGATCGGATACTTCGGGCCGCTCCTGTTCGGTGTCCACTAGATCGGCCGCGGTCTGAGGAGAGCATTACTATGAAGCAGCTCTGGGCGCCCTGGCGCATGGCATATATCGACTCAGACACGACGAAAGACTCCGGGTGCATCTTCTGCACGAAAGCTGCCGAGCATGACGATGAAAAGAATTTGATCCTCGTGCGTGCCCGGCGCTGCTTTGTGATAATGAATCTCTTCCCGTACAACAACGGCCATCTGATGATCGTGCCCTACGAGCATGTGCCGACCATCCAGGACCTCGATACGGCGACGCTCACAGAGATGATGACCACTTCGCAGCGCTGCCTCACCGCGCTGGGAGAGGCCATGCATCCGCAGGGCTACAACCTCGGAATCAATCAGGGAACCGTCGCCGGGGCGGGCATCGCCGATCACGTACATATGCATATTGTGCCGCGTTGGAACGGTGACACCAACTTCATGCCCGTGCTGGCTGATGTGAAAGTGATGCCAGACTTTCTGGAGCACACCTACCAGCAGATCCGCGAGCGTCTCCTGCCGCTTTTCCCTGATGCGCGCATGCCGGGTACAGAGACGGAAGAGGCATAGCCGGCACGCACCAACCTTGCGGGAGACTGCCTTCACGGTCTATCATGCGACTGAGTGGGCGTTGTGCCAGGCCGATTGCGGGAGATCGACCGCAAGGAGAGCGACGGATGGACGATGCGGAATCCGCTCGCGCTCGCGTGCACGCGGTCGTGCATGGCCGAGTGCAGGGTGTTGGCTTCCGCTTTTTCGCCCAGCGCGAGGCGTCATCGCGTGGCATCTCCGGTTGGGTCCGCAACCGGCGGGACGGTGCCGTCGAGGTGCTCGCCGAGGGACCACGCGAGGTGCTGGAAGGCTATCTCGACGCGTTGCGGCGTGGGCCATCGGGGGCGCGGGTGGACCGCGTCGAGGCGGCGTGGACCGAACCGAAAGGCACCGGAGGCGGCTTTCGCATTCACTACCTGTAACGTTTTTGGCTTCTGAGAGTTGTGTTCCGAGGAGTATCGCATGGCTATCGACCGTGAGACGGTAGATCACGTAGCGCTGCTGGCGCGGCTCAATCTGTCCGAGGAGGAGCGCGCCAAACTCCAAGAGCAGCTCTCGGCGATCCTCGAGCACATCAACGTTATCGCCGAGGCCGACACGAGTGAAGTGCCCGCGACCGCGTCGGTGCTCCCGGCGCGCAATGTCACGTCGCCAGACATTCCGCGACCGTCCTACCCGCGTGACCTCCTGCTGGCGAACGCACCCTCGACGGAAGATGGCTATTTCCGTGTGCGCGCCGTGCTGGAGGAATAGTCTCTCCAGTTTGTGTCGCGTCTGGACATTTGCATAGATATGCTCGGTCTGAGCAGAGGAGTTTCTCACGTGCCCGAACTGTGGCGGCTGACAATCCGCGAAGCACACGACGCACTCGAACGCGGTGACGTATCCGCGGTAGAGCTGGCGCAGGCGCACCTCGATCGCATCGAGCAGATCGACGAGCGTGTTCGGGCATACGTGACGGTCACACACGAGACGGCGCTCGAGCAGGCGCGCAAGGTGGACGCGGCGCGCGCGGCAGGGAATACGCTCGGGCCGCTAGCGGGCATCCCGCTCGCGCTGAAGGACGTGCTCTGCACGACGGACGCGCGCACGACCTGCTCCTCGCGCATGCTGCGCAACTTCATTCCACCGTACGACGCCACTGTGGTGACGCGTCTGCGCGAGGCGGGCGCGGTCTTCCTTGGCAAGACGAACATGGACGAGTTCGCAATGGGGTCGTCGACCGAGAACTCCGCGTTCTTTCCGACGCACAACCCGTGGGATCTGGACCGCGTGCCTGGAGGCAGTAGCGGTGGGTCAGCGGCGGCGGTGGCCGCAGGCGAGGCGCTTGGCGCGCTCGGCTCGGATACGGGCGGATCGGTCCGGCAACCAGGTGCGCTGACCAACACCGTCGCGCTCAAGCCGACGTATGGGCGCGTCTCGCGCTTCGGCCTCGTCGCGTTCGCGTCATCGCTCGACCAGATCGGCCCGTTCGCGCGCTCGGCCTATGATACGGCGGTGCTGATGTCGGCCATCGCGGGACATGATCCGCTCGATTCTACGTCGGTTAACGTGCCCGTCCCTGATTACGTCGGTTCGCTCACTGGCGATGTGCGTGGCCTGCGTGTCGGTGTGCCGCGGGAGTATTACGTCGAAGGCGTGGAGCCGGGCGTACGCAAGGTATTGGACGAGACGATTGAGCGGCTGAAGAGCCTGGGGGCGGAAGTCGGCGAGACATCTCTGCCGAACACCCGCTACGGAGTGGCCGCATATTACATCATCGCTCCCGCGGAGTGCAGCGCGAACCTGGCCCGCTACGACGGTGTTAAGTACGGTTACTCGGCACCTCACGGTCTCGAAGACCTCGTGCAGGTCATATCTGATACGCGCGCGCAGGGGTTTGGGCCGGAGGTGAAGCGGCGGATCATGCTCGGCACCTATGCGCTCTCGGCGGGCTACTACGACGCCTATTACCTCAAAGCCGAGAAGGTGCGCACCCTCATCAAACAGGACTTCGATCGCGCCTTTGAGCAGTTCGATGTGCTGCTAGGTCCCACGTCGCCGACGGTCGCGTTCAAGATCGGCGAGAAGACAGCCGATCCGTATGCGATGTACCTGAATGACGTGTTCACCATTCCGGTGAATCTGGCAGGGAACACCGCGATCTCCTTCCCTGCGGGCTTCAGTGAGGGGCTGCCGGTTGGCATGCAACTCATCGGCCCGTCGTTCGCCGAAGATCGCCTGCTGCATGTCGTCGACGCCTTCGAGCGCACGACGGACTTCCACCAGCAGTGGCCAGAGATTGGCACCGAGCGGGAGCCTGCATAAGCATATGGGACAGGTGGTGCCGCCGTCCGATACGCCGGAGGAGCGTACTGGCGTCTCCACGCGCCCGCGCCTGCGGCGGCGCGGGCTGGGCATGCTGGCTGGCCCGTTGCTGGCGGTCCAGTTCCTGACGGTGCTGCCTGTTTCGCGGTACTTGCGCAGCGAAGGGACGCAAGACGCACCCGACATGGCTGCCGCGCTGCCCTGGTTCCCCGCGGTTGGCGCTGCGCTGGGCGCTTTTCTGGCGACGGGCGATGCGCTGCTGGCACATGTGCTGGCGCGTGGCGTGCGCGATGCGCTGATTCTCGTCGTCATGGCCGGCGCGACCGGCATGCTGCACTTCGACGGCTTCCTCGATGCGTGTGACGGCCTGATTGGCAGGCGCTCGCCCGAGCGACGACTGGAGATTCTGCGAGACAGTCGTGTCGGCGCGTATGGCGTTACTGGCGGCGTCTTACTGGTCCTGACGCTCTACGCCGCGCTCGAAGCATTGCCCGCTGGCATCCGCAGCCTGGCACTCGTCGGCGCGCCCCTGGCAGGCCGATGGGCGATGGTCTACGCCGTCGCGATGTATCCATATTCCCGCGCGCTGGGAGCTGGCTCCTCATTTCGAGCGAGACGTGGACATCTGATCCCGGCGACAGTGTTTGCCGCGGTCTTGCTGCTTTGCGCGCTGTTGCTGCTCGCGCCGCAAGCACTCTCGATCCGGCTGGCTTTATGGCTGGGCATTGCCGTGGTCAGTGTCGCGGTGATCGCGGTCTGGTGCGCGTGGGCGAGCCGCAGAATCGGCGGCGGGCTGACGGGCGATCTGTACGGCGCGGGAAACGAGTTGGTCGAAGCGGCGGTGTTGCTCGTGTGTCCCGTGCTCGTCAGTCTCGCGCATGGTATTCATATAGTCTAAGTCTATACATTTGCCCACTAGCTGCCAACCAGACACACCCACGAACTGCGAGGACCAGCGTGCGATTGCTCCTGATCAGGCACGGCGCGACGAATAACAACCTCGAAGGCCGATATACCGGTCAATCTGACATCCCTTTGAGCCGGCTGGGACGTCTCCAGGCCGAGGCGGTGGCGGCGCGCGTCAGTTCAGACGCTGCCTCGCCGGTGGACATCCTCGTCTCATCGGATCTACGTCGGGCCAAGCAAACCGCGCACGCCATCGCGCGCCGCACGGGTCTCGACATCAGCGAGGATGCCGATCTGCGCGAAATCAGCATGGGCCGCTGGGAAGGGTTGACGTACGCCGAGATCGAAGCGCGATATCCCGAGGAGCTTGCTCGCTGGCAGGCAGACCCCCTGCATGTGGCGCCGCCAGAAGGAGAGACGCTCATCACGTTTCGGGAACGGCTGGTGCGCGCATTGCGCCGGTGGCGAGAGCTTGCCCCAGACAAGACGGTCGTGTGGGTCACGCATGGCGGCGCGATCGGCATCCTGTTGTGTGAGGTGCTGGGGCTGGACCTGAGCCACCGATGGCAGTTTCGCCGTGATAACGCCACCATCACCGAGCTTGACGTCGGCAGCGATTACGTCATACTGATGCGGACAAACGACGGCGCGCATCTGAGCGACATCGCCGAGTCAGAGGGCCGGGAGGTCGACCAGGTCTTATAGTCATGTGAGAATAAGACTGATTGCGAGACGCTACGTCCGTACGGGTAGGTGGGAGGCTGAGGAGTATGTTGGATGGCGCGAGCGGACAGTCCTCGGAAAGTGAGAGTCGTGAGTGGTGGGCGGACGGTGACTTTCCGGCGCGCTCGGGATGTGATGTCCGGCCGCTGATTGACGGCCGTGCAGCGATGCTCGCGATGTGTCGTGCGTTCCTGAGCGCGCGAGACTACATTCTCCTCGCCGCTTGGGATATCCGTGCCGATCTGCTGCTCGTTCGGGGTGAGGATGCCCGTGCGGGCGCCGATGGCTCGACCGAGCAGCGTGAGTTGATCGCGAGTCTGCGTTTGAGTGGGCTGGATGAAGAGGCTATCGCGCTGTGGGAGAGCGGCCGGCTCACGGTTGCGGATGTGCTCGGATGCGCCGCGCGTCGCGGCGTACGGGTCGGTGTGCTGCTGTGGGACACGATCAACCTGGGCAGCCATCTGACGAATGACCCACCACATCAGCGCGCCATGCTGGCTGCCGTCGGTGTCGACTGCGTGCTCGACGATAGCAGCCGCCGTGTGACGCATCTCGCGCAGTCGCTTCACCAGAAATGCGCGGTCATCGACGGACGTATCGCGTTTGTCGGTGGGGTCGATCTGACGGCGCAGGCGCAGGGCGACTATGATCGCTGGGATACGCACCAGCACCACTGCTTCTCTCCAGACCGGCAGTGCGAGCGTGAGCACGCTCCAGCGCATCCCTGGCACGACGTGCATGTGCGTCTTACCGGGCCTGTGGTAGCGGACGTGCAGCGCAACATCGTCGAGCGCTGGCGAAGCGTCGCGGAGCGGCACACCATACCAGGTTGGCCGCTGACGCTACCGGAGCCGGCAATCGAAGCGAGCGAGACGCGAGGCGTCGCCGCACAGATCGTCAGGACGATTCCTCCGCATACATACGATTTCGCGCCGGAGGGTGTCGCAACCATTCGCAACGCCTATATACGCGGGCTGAGTGCTGCCAGGCGATATATCTATCTGGAGAATCAGTATCTGTGGCCGGAGGTCTTTCTCGGGCTCGACAACTGCCGGTGGGGCGAGCGGAGCCCAGAGATGCTGGCGGTACTAGAAGCCCTGGTGGCGGCACTCGACCGTGGCGTGCATGTGGCCATCGTGCTGCCAGACCACCCCAACTGCGGCAGGCGGTTTACCGACGGCGGACTCCACTGGCTGCGCGAGCATGCCTCACGGTCGGTCGACGACGGGCTGCTGACAGCCCTAACGCTCGGGAATGCCGAAGCCGATAGTGCGGTTCCAGCCGGCATCTATTACCGTCCGGTGTATGTGCATGCGAAGGTCGCCATTATCGACGACGAGTGGTGGATGGCCGGTTCGGCAAATCTCAACAGTCGCGGCATGCAAAGTGATGCCGAGATCAACGTCGCCGTACTCGACGGTGTAACAGCCGAGGGGCTACGGCGCGGACTGTGGGCCGAACATCTCAGTCTCGCCGCGCATGATCCGGTGCTGGCTGACCCGCTGCGCGGCATCGAGCGACTGCGTGCATCAGCTGCGGCGAATCTGCGGCGTGTGCGGGAGCATCGACCGCTTGAAGGACACGTGCTTCCCTACATCGAGGCTGATTCAGCGGCACGCCTGGGTGTTGCGCTCGATCCCGAGCACGGCTGGCTCGACCACCTGGAGACGGGCGCGGGCGAAACACCCTCTCACTATGCGGAGCGCTACCTATAGGACGCGCGATGACGTCGTCGCTCTGCTCCATCAGGCGGCAGGGGTACGTCATGCGAGCGGGCTAGCTGTATGTAAGACGGCGGAGCGCCGAGCTGGCCGCCCGCTGTACGCGTGCGTCGGGGTCGCCGTTGTGCGCCTGTAGTAACGCGCGGGCACGCAGGTCACCGAGCACGCCAAGCGCGGCGGCAGCGGCGGCACGCACGCTGGCGACATCATCGCCGAGCAACCGGAGGAGACCAGCTAACGCCTCCGTCTGGTGGGTCGCTCCAAGCGCGGTCGCGACAGCCTCGCGTACGAGGACATCGGAGTCCGTGGTGACGCCCAGGAGCGCGGTCAGCGCCGGAGGCGTGGCGATCTGGCCCAGCGCCTCGGTGCTCGCGACGCGCACCTCCGTCAGCGGGTCACGCAGGCAGAGGAGGAGTGCGTCTACCAAGTCGGCGGCGCGCAACGCACCAAGCGCGCGGGCGGCCGCGGCTCGTTCCGCGGGCTCAGTGGAGTGAAGGGCAGCCGCCGCTGCGTCGACGGCCTCCGGGCCAAAGAGCGCAAACACTTCGAGCGCACGCGTCCGAAGACGTTCATCGTCGCTGCTCAGTAGAGCGCGCAAGGGCGCGAGTGCGGCTGTACCGGCGAGCATGATGCTCCGAGTGACCGCCTGGCGCATCGTCGGGTCTGTCTCGGTCAGGAGATCCATGAGCAGTGCGAGAGCCGCGGGCGTCGCGAGCAGCCCGAGAACCGTGGTGAGCTCGGCGCGGGCGAGACGGTCCCATCTCGGCGAACGAATCAGATAGCCGATGTTGTCGAGATACTCATCTCCACTGCGCAGCGCGATCGCGCGGAGCGCCTCCCTGATCGCCGTGCGTCGCTCCGGAACCGGCAGCAGATCATGGATGCCGTCCAGTAGATCGCGCAGCGACGGCGCGACGTCCGACTGAAAGACGCTGGCAGAAGCAGGTGCGCTGGTTTCTCGTGCGAGGATCGCCGCCCCTCCCTCGATCAGCGCTGCCAGCGCGAGAGCGTATGCCCCGGCGCTGGCTTCGTTTCGACTCCGCAGGCCGGCGGTGGTCGCGGTGAGGTCGGGCGTGTGCGCCAGGCGCAACACACGCCGCGCGACGATACCAGGATCACGTGCGGTGCCCGCCCACAGCAACATCGGTAGCGTCCAGCGCGGTCGCAACAGGTCTGCCTTGAGCGATCCCATGTCATCGTCGAGCAGCGACAGATGCCGGGCGGCGAAGCTGGCTTCGAGCAGCCGATTCGCGAAGACGAGAGAGCACCCATCGACGCGGCGGATGAGCATGCCAGACATGATGGCCGACATGCAGATGGCCTCGGCCTCTTCGACGGTCACTTCTATCGGCTCTGACATCTGGCGCTCGACCGGACCAAATGGCGCGTGTTCACTCAGCCAGCGGAGCACTGCGCTGCCAGGCTGCTCACCCGCCTGAAGAGGGACCACGCGTGACCCTGACGCGCGCAGCGATGAAGCCAGCGCCCCCAAGAGCAGCAACATCCGCTCAGGCACAAGGGTGTCACTGACGTCTCGGCGGGCGAGCAATTCGGTCGTGGCGTTGAGCAGCTCCGCGCGGCCAAACGGAAGCTCGGCACTCTGGCGGATGTCGAGCAACGCGGCCAGCAGCGCAGCTACCCGCACACTGGTCTCGAGCCGGTGCGCGCGCAGCTCCTCCGTAAATGTCGCATCATCATGGCGCATGAGCGGCACGCGAACGGGACGATAGCGCAGCACGCGTGCGATATCATGCGCAGACACGTCCGTGAGCAGTAGCCGCTCAAGCGAGCGCAACGGCTCGACGGTCTGGGGCATCTCGAGATAGGCCTCCAGATCGTACGTCGTGATGATCCGCGTGCCCGCGTAGTCGTTACTAGCGAGCGTCGCCAGCATCTGCGCCACGGCGGGACGATCCCGCACTGGCACCTCGTCAAGCCCGTCGCACAACAGCACCACATTGCCCGCGTGCAGCAGGTGGCTAAGGCGGTTCGCCAGCCCAGCCGTTCCAAGTCCACGAATCAGGCTGGCGGAGTAGTCTACCAGTGGCTTGCCAGTACTCTCGGAGGCATGTGAGATGCCTGCCAGCGGCACTATCACGGGCAAAGGCGCCCGGTTGCGCGCGATACGCCAGATCAGTTGTTTGCGGGAGAGCTCGTGGGCCACAGTGAGCAGCGCGATCGTCTTCCCGGCGCCAGGCGCACCAATGAGGAGCGTTGAATTTCCTCGAAGCAGCGCCTGACTCACCGGGGCGCCTTCGTCGTCATGAGGGCGTCCGTCGGCTGCGACTCGGAGCGCAACGGGCTCGGCGCGTAACGCATGGAGTGGTGCCGACCGCTGGAGTTGCTGAAAGGTATACTGATGCACCGCGCGTACGTAGACCGCGATGCGAAGCAACGTGACCATCTGGGCCATGACGATGTACGACACCGCGGCGGCCATGAGCGGCCCAAGGACGAGCGGCAGCAGGGCACTCAGCGTGTCGCCGCCAGGCGGAAGGCTGAGGGACTGTCGCTGATGCAGGAGAGAGGTGACCTCGTGATGCCGTGCGAACAGAATGGCGAAGAAGGCCAGGAAGGCGGCCAGCGCACTCGTGATTCCAAGCGTGAGCTGGTAACTGGAAGTCCGTCCATCGCGCCGCGCCATCTGTCCCCTCCGCCACCTTACCCCGCTCCATGCGCAATACCGTCATAGAGCTGAGCGACATATGCCGCTCCATTGTATAACGGAGAGTGAGACGAGGCGGCGGCGCCAGTAGTAGAGGTGGCTATCGAATCGGCGTACGGGCAGGTCATCGGCGGTGATATGCTGTAAGGTATATCCTGGAGCGTTGCGCTCTGGCGCCGCGCACAGGTACTCGATCGGACGGAGGCCTACGCCAGCGTAAGTCGTAGCGCCATTAGGACAAAGGAGTTGGTCATGGCTGGCGACAAGACGCTCGCCATTCAGCTTGAGGACGATCTCTGGCTGCTCGATACGATGTTCCGCGGTGAGCGGGGCGTGATTGCCTCGTATCTGCTGACCGGTGAGCACGAGATTGCCCTCGTCGATGTCGGGTCCGCCGCCAGCCTTGAGACGTTGCTCGATGCCGTGCGCGCCGCGGGCGTAGCTCCAGAGGCGATCACGCACCTCTTGCTGACGCATGTCCATCTCGATCACGCGGGCGCGTCTGGCGCACTGGTGCGGCGACTGCCACACGCGCGAGTCTTCGTCCATCGTATCGGCGCGCCGCATCTGCTCGATCCCTCGCGGCTCGTCCGCAGCGCGGCGCGCATCTACGGTGAGCGCATGTATGAGCTCTGGGGTAACATGGAGCCGGTGCCCACTGGGCGCCTCAGCGAGCTCGACGATGGCGACGAGGTGCGCATTGGCGAGCGAGTGCTGCGGGTGCTTTACACTCCTGGACACGCGATTCACCATGTCGCGTATTTCGACGCGCGGCGGCGAGCTGTCTTCGCCGGAGACGTCGCCGGTGTGCGCCTTCAGGATATCGAGTACGTGCGGCCGCCGACGCCGCCGCCGGACCTCAACCTCGAAGACTGGTACGCGAGCATCGAGCGGCTGGAGCGCCTGGACCCGTCCGTGCTGTATCTCGCGCATTTCGGCCCATCGCGGCAAACGGCTTCCCACCTGAACGGCTTGCGGCGTAGTCTCGCGCAGTGGGGCAAACTGCTCCTGCCGGGGATACGAGCTCAGGCAAGCGATGAGGCGCTTGAGCGTCTGCTCGCCGATACGTTCGACCCCGAGATCGCGCGGCGGGCGCCCGTGGAAGGGGCAAGCGCGGTGCGCCGCTACGAGATTGCGACCAACTACCTTATGAGCGGGCAGGGCTACCGGCGCTACTATCAGAAGTATCATCCCGAGCTCCTGACGGCGGAAGGTTCTCAGCCTTGAGTACATCGTGCGCGGCCGCTCACACACGTAGAACAGGATAGCGAACATGAGTAGACCCGCCGCCGATTCCTCACTCTCATTCAGCGACCCGCTCGACGCCGCGACGATGGAGGCGCTCGTGACAGGTCAGCACGGAGCGCCCTTTGACATCCTGGGTCCGCACACAATGACAGTCTCAGGGCGGCAGGTCTTCCTCATTCGCGCCTTCCTTCCTGGCGCGCAAGCGGTGCGCGTGGTGCCTGATGGCGCGGACGAGAATGACGACAATGCCCTCGGCCTAGGCAGTCACCCGCTATCCATGCCGATGTCCAGGCTCCACGACGCGGGGCTCTTCAGCCTTGTCTCTGCCCACGAGCTGCCCAAGGAGTATGTGCTGGAGGTCCGTCGCCCAAGCGGAATCACTGAGCGGCTACACGATCCCTATGCCTTCCCTGAGCTAATCACGCCGTACGACCTGTATCTCATCGGCGAAGGTACCCACCTTGAGCTGTACGAGCGGCTTGGCGCGCACGTACGAACCGTGAATGGCGTCGACGGTGTCCACTTCGCCGTTTGGGCGCCGACGGCCAAGCGCGTCAGTGTAGTCGGCGACTTCAACGGGTGGGACGACCGGGTGTATCCTATGCGGCTGCGGTCGAACGGCATCTGGGAGCTGTTCGTGCCTGGTGTCGCGGCGGGCGCACTGTACAAGTACGCGATCCTGTCCTGGAACGCGGGTTATCGCGTGCTCAAGGCCGACCCCCTGGCCTTCGCCGCCGAGTTGCGGCCAGGCACAGCGTCGCGGGTCTACGACCTCAATCGCTACACATGGAACGACGGTGCGTGGATGGGTGAGCAGCGTGCGCGGCAGAACGCCTTGAACGCGCCGATCTCCGTCTATGAGATTCACGCCGGCTCATGGCGGCCTGACCCTGACGGCGGTCAGGGTGGACATGTGACATACCGCGAGCTGGCGCATCAACTGGTGCCGTATCTGCAGGAGCTCGGCTACACGCACGTGGAGCTGATGCCGATCGCCGAGCATCCTTTCGACGGCTCGTGGGGCTATCAGGTCACCGGCTATTATGCGCCCACCAGCCGCTACGGCACGCCGGATGACTTTCGCTATTTCGTCGATTACTTGCACCAGCATGGTATCGGCGTGCTGATGGATTGGGTGCCCGCGCACTTCCCACGCGACGAGCACGGTCTGGCCTACTTTGACGGCTCGCACCTGTACGAGCATGCCGACCCGCGTCAGGGGGCGCACCCCGACTGGGGCACGCTGGTCTACAACTTTGGCCGCAACGAGGTGTGCAACTTCCTGCTCGCCAATGCCTTGTTCTGGTGCGACAAGTATCACATCGACGGGCTGCGCGTGGACGCGGTCGCCTCCATGCTGTACCTCGACTACTCACGGACACAGGGCCAGTGGCTGCCCAACCGCTATGGCGGACGCGAGAATCTGGAGGCCATCGACTTCCTCCGCGCGACAAATGCCCGCGTCGCGGAGCGATTCCCGCACGTGCTCATGATCGCGGAGGAGTCGACCGCCTGGCCGAAGGTGACACATCCCGTGTCCGACGGCGGACTGGGCTTCTCGCTCAAGTGGAACATGGGATGGATGCACGACATCCTAGAGTACATCGAGTACGACCCCATCTACCGCAGATATCATCAGAACGAGTTGACGTTTTCGATGATCTACGCCTACTCCGAGCGCTTCTTGCTGCCCTTCTCGCACGACGAGGTCGTCCATATGAAGGGCTCGATGATCAACAAGATGCCTGGCGACCGCTGGCAGAAATTCGCCAACCTGCGTGCGCTCTACAGTTTTATGTACGGGCATCCCGGGAAGAAGCTGCTCTTCATGGGAGGTGAGTTCGCGCAGTGGGCCGAGTGGAACTACGCCGGCTTCCTGGAGTGGGGGCTGCTCGATCCGCAGTATCCCGAGAGCAGAGAGCATATTCAGATGCGCAGGCTCGTGCGCGACCTCAACACGCTCTTGCGCGACCACCCCTCGCTCCACGATCTGGACTTCACGCCCGAGGGATTCGAGTGGATTGACGGTTCCGATACGGCGAGTAGTGTCATCTCGTTCGTGCGGTATGGGCGCGATCGCAGCGACCCGCTGGTGCTCGTCGGCAATTTCACGCCAGTGCCGCGCCACAACTACCGCATCGGCGTGCCGAGTGAAGGCTTCTACTCAGAGGTGTTCAACTCCGATTCCGAGATCTACGGCGGCAGCAACATGGGCAACCTCGGCGGCGTGAAGAGCGATCCCATCAAGGCGCACGGGCGGGCGCACTCGATCTCGCTAACGCTGCCGCCGCTCGCGGTGATGTTGCTGCAGCCACGCGCTGCCTCACCGCACTGACGGACCGCGCTGACGCCCCACGCCGCGACACGAAGGCGGCGGAAGCACAGTCAGGCACACAGCTTGCGGCGTTCCGCTCAAGGATGAGTGCTCTCTGAAGGGTGCGACGCTCGCTGTGCGCCATGTGCAGGGCACAGCGAGCTCGCATACGTTCCCAGGTCTCGAACGACAGATAGAGGATGACCTATGAGCCGGATTCATGTGGAAGCTGAGCGTGTGATCGCCGCGCCTGCCGCGGATGTCTATGCGTTTCTCGCCGACTATACCAACCAGCGGCCGAAAATCCTACCGCCCGAGAACTACCTCAATTACCGTGTGGAGCAGGGAGGCAAGGGCGCTGGCACGGTTGTCGCCTACACCTTCAGCGCGGCCAGGCGGCAGCGGCCATACCGTCTGCGCGTCGACGAGCCAGCGAAGGGCACGGTGCTGACCGAGAGAGACCTGAACTCTTCGCTCGTCAACACGTGGACCGTGACCGTGCAGGACGGCAACGGCCAGTCGCGAGTGCGCCTCGCCACCGAGTGGGAGGGCAGTGGCGGTGTCGGCGGGTTCTTCGAGCGTACCTTCGCTCCCGGCGGGCTGCGGCGAGTCTACGACGACGTTTTGGCGCGCCTTGCCAACGCTATGAGCGGAGTGAGCAGCGCGCAGTGATGCCATCCTCGCATGTCGGCACTGCGGCACCGCGCCACCGCAGTGTCGGCTAGCTCGCGGGAAGGACGCGCAAATAGCGTGAGGAAGCCCGTACGGCGAGCGCATCAGGCGTGCCCGTCACGATCTCCTGCGCGACCTGCAGTTCTCGTGTGCGGGTGCTGGCGATGCGGGTTCGCAGCGTGACGACCTCGCCGGGATAGACGGGTCGCAAATACTCGACATGCAGCACGCGGGCGCGAAGCTGTCTCGATGTATCTCGTCGGGGCTCCGCGCCGGCAGTGGCATCGAAGACAGCCTCTTCGAGCCAGTCGGCGTAGACGCAGTTGTTCACGTGCTGTTGTGTATCGGCTTCGTAGTCGCGGGCGATAATCTGCATCTCGGCGACGGGTGCGCCTGTGGCCGTGGCTCCGATATGCCTCCAGACGGCGGCCGGAAGCGCGGACCCCGGCACGACGAAACGCTCTAACAGTGGATCGGGGATGCGCTTCAACTGGCCGTGTTCACGGTCAACGAAAGCCCAACGCGCCTGTGCGCGGGCGACGAGCCCGCCGGTCGCGGCGTTCCAGATGGCATACTCGCGGTTCGCCTGGACGCGCCGGATCTCGGAGAGCCACGTCGCGAGGGCGAGTTCATCGTCGAGAGACACGCCACTCGCCAGCCAGAGTCGCATCTCGCGCACGACCCATGCGGAACCATGCCGCTCGTACCAGAGATGATCGAACCCCAGGCTGGCCGAGGCTCGGGTGGCGAGATGTTCGAGATAGCGCAACAGTGTGCCAGGATGCACACGCCCATCACGTCGTGCTTCATAGCTCCGAACGCTCAACGTCTCGACATATGCCTCCGCCGGAACGGGAAATCGGGTACCAACAGGTGCGGCAACGCCAATCATAGTGCTGATCGAACCCCTCTACTGCTCATCGGTCTACACGCCTGAGAATCGCGTTCGCGGCTGTCATGGCGGCGACCTCTACCGTCTGGTCGCCTGAGTGCTGCCGCCCTGCTTGGCCTCCAGGTATCGCGCGAGGATAAAGACGACATCCGAGAGACGATTGAGGTACGTCAGCGGCTCCAGTCGCGTGACGATACCGTCGTGGGTGAGCCGGGCCACCATGCGCTCGGCGCGGCGGATGATGGTACGCGCGACGTCGAGCGCGGCGCCGTCGACTGTGTCGCCGGGGATGACGAACCGGTTGGGAATATTCACCTCAGATTTGAGCGCGTTCTCGGTCTCTTCAAGCCATGTGATGCGCTCGGACGTGATGCGCACGCCGACCGCGTCGAGATTCTCGGGAGGGGTCGCGAGCTCGGCCATCAGCACATAGAGGTCCTGTTGCATGCGTAGCACGACCTCACGTACACGGCCATCTTCCGTCAGGGCACGCGCCATGCCGAGCGCTGACGTCGCTTCATCTACGGTGCCGAATGTGTCAGGGCGGGAGTCATACTTTGCCACGCGCTGTTCACCGAGCAGGCTGGTATAGCCGCCGTCGCCGGTGCCAGTCGTCACTTTCGCCATGAAATTGCCGCTTCCTCTCTGCAATGGAACAGCATGTGCCGTGGAGCTCGACAGCGCGAGCGCGGAGCAACCGCCAATAAGCAGTTCAGTATAGCGCCTCAGTCGTGGGTCGCCGCAAGCGTGTCGGGATTCCGCGGGTGGGCGAACAGTCCTGTTTCTCCCTCGCGAAATGATCGGTTTCCGGTATACTTGAGCGTGTTGTCGCGTCGTGTCTGCAAGCCGCGTTGGCGCTGTGGCGGGAGGATGGGCGAAATGGCAGGTCTGATACCGGTCCTGGCGGTAGACGACAGCGCCGCGACGCGCGCGCTAATCGACGCGGAACTTTCGGCCAGGACGTATCGTGTTCGGGTTGCCGTGGATGGGCGAGAGGCGCTGACATACCTCCGGGCCGCGACCGAGCCGCATGTCGTACTGCTCGACATCGTGATGCCGGTCCTCGATGGACTGGCGCTGCTCGCGGAGGTCAAGCGTGACGAGTCGTTGCGCACGGCAGGCCACCGCTTCATCCTCATGTCGTCTACCGTTCGTCTGACGCGGCCCGACATTCCCGCCGGTCTGGGACAGCTCGTGAAGCCGTTTACCCGGCAGGAGCTAGTCGCGGCGGTCGAAGCAGCTCTCGTCAGTCTGGAGATATGATCGGCCATGGCAGACGAAACGTACGGCTCAGACGCAGCAGCGGACGAGAGCGTGTTGGGCGAGGCGCCACAGGCGGCTCCAAATACAGATACCCGACCCTCGCTCTCGCTCGAACCCGCCGCATGGCCGGATGACACCAAAGATGATGCTTCATCCGCGCCGTCTCGAAGCATCTGGTGGCAGCAACTGCCGCGATGGCTGGCCACGCTCAATCCGGGACGCACGCAGCGCGAGTACGAGAAAGCGGTCAGCTACTTCTTCGAGACGCCCGGAGTTCCTCAGCGAATCGACGAGCTGACGTTCGATCTGCTGCTTGCCTATCGTGGCGCGCTCGCCCTCCGCGCAACGGCGCATGATGCCCACCCCATCTCGCCCGCTGCTAGAGGACGTTCTGTGGCCGCACGGTTGCGGGCCGGTACTCAGAACGTGCTGCCTGGTGGGTCGTCACACGACGCCGAAGAGCAAGAAGGCGCCGCGACATCGGACGCTGGTAGCGGCGGTGAATCGCCAGGGCCGCTCTCGCCCGCGACGGTCAACCTGCGCCTGACCGCGCTGCGGCAGTTTCTGGTCTATTGCTCGATGTTCGGCGCACTCGATTCGCTCACGACGCTCACGCCCGATCAGATTCGCGGCGCGCTCAAACGCCTGAGTGTCGAGCGCCGCAGGCCGTACCAGGTGCTGGCCGAGCCAGAGTGGCAGCGCTTCCTGGATGCCGCGCGTGTTCCGAACACCGCTGCTCCAGCCGCGACTGGCTCAGACGTGGCCAAGCGACCAGAGCAGCCGACATCGGTTCGGCGGTCGCGGGCGGGGCTCACCGGCGCGAAGACGTCGCAGCGCGACCACGCGCTCATCGCACTGGCGCTTGCCACGGGGCTGCGCGCGATCGAACTGGCGTCGATCGACGTCGGCGACCTGGTGCGCGAATATTCTGCCGGTGTGGAGGAGTGGTGGCTGGTGCTGCCCGATGCGAAGACGAAGGGCCAGCACGGCGGCCGCACGCTTCCGCTCACCGCTCCACTGATCGAAACACTGCTTGACTACGTATGGGCGACCGGGCGCTCGTGGGAGCGTGCCGCCGACCGTATGACTCCTCTGTTCGTCGCTGGAGCGGCAAGCTGGGCGCCGAACACCCGGCGTGCCGCTGCCGAGACTCGTCCATCGACCCCCAAGGCGCACGTCTACCGGCGACTAAGCGTGAATCAGATCCGCTGCATCGTCGACCGGGTTGAAACGCAATGGCTTGCGTCACGCGGCGATGGGGCAGACGGGGCAGACGGTGCGCGGGGCGACGCCCGTCTCATTTCGCCGCACTCGCTGCGCCACAGCACTGCCATCGCCTTGCTCGAAGGCAATACTGAGTTGGGGCGCCCGCCGGCGTCTGTGGAGCACGTGCGTGGCTGGCTGGGCCACCTGGACATCCGCACGACGCAGGGCTACCTGGCGCACCTCGACGCCCGCAGACATCGCCGCCCCTTTGCGCTCTCGCCCCTGCCGCCTTCGCAGCAGTCGCGTGGGCCTGATGGCAGCGGTCAGTCGTCCGTGGCATCGTCCGAGGGTGAGGCGGCGGAGACGGGTGAGTAGCCTGTGTTGGACTGTTCGAGGAGTGTTGGAGCGCTCCGTGTGCGCAGCCCCACAGCGGTGGGGATGGCCGTCGCCGCGAGAATGATCGCACCCCCCATCGCGGTGCGTACCGATGGCACTTCGCCAAGCAGCAGAAACGCGAAGAGAATGCCCCAGACAGGCTCCAGACTCGCGAGCAGGCTGGCAAGCTGTGCGGTGATATCGCGCATCCCAGCGATGAACAGCGTATGCGCCAGAGCGGTGCAGCAGAGTCCTAATATCAGCAGCAGCACGAGGTCGCGGGCGGTGAAGAGCTGAGCAGGGTCCAGGAACAGCACGGTAGGCAGCAGCACCAGCGCGGCGATGGCATCTTGATAGAGACTGATGGCGACGCTCGCATAGCGCCTACCAAGCGAGCGATTGGTGATCGAGAGTACTGCGAACGTCGCGCCCGCGAACACTCCCCAGAGCACGCCCGCCGTCGTGGAGTCGTGCAGGTGAAACGACGGAACGAGCAAGAAGATGCCAGGTAGCACCAACACAGCGGCGCCTGCCTGCAGTCTGCTCGGCCGCGTCTTCAGGAGAAGTGGCTCCAGCGCGGCGGTGAAGAGCGGAAAACTAGAGAACGAGAGCAGTCCGACGGCAACGTTGGAGACGTTGATCGCTTGGAAGAACGCCGTCCAGTGAATGGCCAGCAGCACCCCTTGCCCTAGCAGCAGGGCGGCATCGCGGCGGTTGCGCGGGCGGAGTGCCACCGACCGCAGCATCACTACAGCGGCGAGCGCGAGTCCCGCGAAGACGACGCGGCCGAGCACGATCAACGGCGAGGGTAAATCGGTGATCTTGCCGAGCACGCCTGCCAGCCCAAAGAACGCGACCGCGATGTTGGTGGCGACGAGTCCGCGCGTCTCAGATGTCGTCTGCGTGGTCGGCAAGGCATGTCTCACGGCGAGGTGTCTCCGATGGACGCGTGGATGGCGCGGGAACGCACGAATCACCACTGTACCCGGTAGCATAGCATAGATGGCAGGAAGCTCCGCCGGCCAGGCGTTGTGTCGTATCCTGACAGACGGCGGGCGCGGCGCGACCGGCTACGTGCCACGCAGAGAGAACAAGCTCCTAAACGGCTGGATCGATCGGGAGAATATGCGCGCCGTGCATGGGATTTGTCGCGAATGAGCACACATCACGATGGGACGCACGTCGCCGATGCGCAGGATGCCTGGCTGTGGGGCTGGGATGATACGCCCGGCATCGTCTCCGTCTGGGCGGACCGTGACGGCAGCGCCTACCTGTGGCGGCGCGATCCCGAGTGCCCGAACGCACCCGTCACGCTCGAACGACGGCGCTTCCGCCCGTGGTTGCTGCTCCGCCACCTGGACGACGTCGCGTATGGACCCGACGGCCTCGTCGCGAGCGCTGGTTCCCCACTCGCGGACGGCGCGAAACCGGCACGGGACCGCATCGTCTACACTGAGCTCGAAGGGCCAGGCGTGCTACGGTATCTCATCAGCGCTGACGACGGCCGGCGGTTGGAGCGTGCCGTGCTCGCCGGGGCCTCACGCCGCCGGGGACGTGATGTCCGTAGCCTGCGCGACCTGGGCGACGACGCGCTCAGTCTCGCGCCGGAGGAACAATTCCTCGTCGCGACCGGAGCGACCTACTTCCGGCATCTGGCGTTTGAACACGTACATCGGCTACAATTCGATCTCGAAACAACCGGGCTGTACGCGGAGCGCGACCGCATTTTTCTCATCGCCGTGCGAGATAGCCGGGGATTCTCGCGTGTGCTCGACATCGGCGAGAGCGACCTTACCGGCAACGCGGCCGAGCGTGACCTGATCCTGCGGCTCGCCGCGCTCGTTCGCGAGCGTGACCCCGACGTGCTGGAGAACCATAACATCCACGGGTTCGATCTGCCGTTTCTCGCGCGGCGGGCGGAACTACTGGGTGTCCCGCTGCATCTCGGGCGTGCGGCCACCCGCGCAGGCACACAGTTGCAACGGCGATCAGCGCCACGTGGCTACGGCATGCTGCGTAGCGATGTCGATGCGGTGGCAGACGAGACGGGCACGGATGCGGATGAGGACGAACTGCCCTCGTCTGGCTCAGATGGGCGTTCTACCGGTTCGGGGGGTACGCGAGGCGTTGCGGGACCAAATGAACGTGGACGCTTCACCGTCCCAGGTCGGGAAGTCATCGACACGCTCGATGCCGTGCGGCGCTACGACTTCGCTGCGCGCGATCTGCCTGGCCACGGACTGAAAGCGGTCGCACGGCATTTCGGCCTGGCCGCGCCCGACCGCGTGTATGTGGAAGGCGCCGCGATCTTCGCTACCTGGCGTCGTGAACCGGACCGCGTGCGGAAATATGCGCTCGACGACGTGGCGGAGGCCGCGGGTGTCTCGCGGCTGCTCGGTGGGAGCGCCTTCGCGCTCGCCCAGATGACTCCGCGGCGCTACGAGCGCATTGCCGAGGCGGGGCCAGCGACGGGCATTCTCGATCCGCTGTTGGTGCGGGCGTACCTGCATAAGGGTCATGCGCTGCCGGCGCGCTCACGCTCGGACGGCACGTCACACAGCGGCGCGTCGCTCGTGCTCTATGCTTGCGGCGTGGCCCATCACGTCGTCAAGTGCGACGTCGCCAGTCTGTATCCATCGATCATGCGGCAGTTCCGCGTCGTCTCGAAGACCGACACGCTCGGCGCGTTGCTGGCGCTCGTGGACCGACTCGTCGATCTCCGCCTCGACGCCAAAGCCCGCAGCAAGACCGCACCCGCTGGCTCAGATGAGCGCTACAGTCTGGAAGCGTTCGCGGCGGCAACCAAGGTGCTCGTCAACTCGGCGTATGGGTATCTGGCCGCGCCAGGGCTGACCCGCTTCGCCGACGTGCATGCGGCGAACGAGATCACCAGCCGTGGACGCGACATTCTCGCATTGCTCTGCCACGAGCTCGCCGTGCGTGGCGCCACCCTGCTCGAAGCGGATACCGACGGCGTGTATTTTGCCGTGCCCGAGACGTGGGACGAGCAGCGTGAGCGGCGCCTCGTGGCAGAGGTTGGCGCGCTCTTGCCGCCGCTCATCCGGCTGGAGTTCGAGGGACGGTACGCGGCGATGCTCTCGCACGAGGCGAAGAACTACGCGTTGCTCGCGTATCCGTCGCCAGACAGTGCCAGCGCAGGCAGGCTCACGCTCCGTGGAGTCGCTTTTCGCTCAGTTCGCGCCGAGCCCTTCGGCGAGGACTTTCTGCGACGGGCGCTCCTCCCGCTCCTCCGGCGCGACATTGCTGGCGTGCGCGCGGCATTCGTCGAGATGGTCACGGCGGTGCGTCAGCGCCAGATCGCGACGGAAGCGGTGTGTACGCGCGTGCGCCTCACGAAGACACCGCAGGCGTATCGGGCTTCCCCACGGAAGGAGGCAGCCTACGAGGCGCTTCTCGCCTCTGGACGCACGAGCTGGCAGGTAGGCGAGTATGTGAGCATCTATCGGGCGCGCGGCGGTTTGCCCCGGCTCGCTCCGCCGCCTGATACTGGAGAGGACCCCCGCGACTACGACGTGAACTACTACACGCGCCTTCTTCGCGAGACCTATGCCGCCCGGCTCGCACGGGCGTTCGCGCCAGAGGATTACGATGTCCTTTTCGGTGATCCCGAGCAGCCCTCGCTCTTCGCACCGCCGATAGAGGACATCACCACGCGCCTGACAGCACTGGTGTCACCCCCATAGATGTTTGCTTCACTCGCCGCCTCCCTGCCGAATGCGGTACAGTAGAGTGCAGCGTGTGCCGATGAGATGTCGGCACCTTCCACGCGCACATCTGAGCGTTGTAGACAGCAAAAGGGCGGTTCATCATGGACCCCCCTTTGGAGCGTGAAAGGACCGAAAGCCAGATGTCGAGCCTGCCCGCAACGGTCGTGCGTCAGGTCACGAGGAAGCTGCCTGAGTGGGGAGACGTCGAAGTTATCGCGCTCGTGACGGCTGAGGGGGTCTACTTTCCGCTCAAGATGCTCAGCTTCGTGTTTCTGGGTGATGTCAATGAGCGGGCGCAACGTGCGCGTGTCCGGCGCGACCCGATCCTGCGGGAGTTGACGCGTACGTATCCTGTCGAGACGCCGGGCGGGCGACAACAGATGGTGTGTCTGGAACGCCTCGGCATCGGCCGCTGGATTAATGGGGTGGACGTCAACCGCATGCGGCCTGAGATCCGCGATCGGTTCCTCGCATTTCAATGGGAGCTAACGCGCCTTGCCGACCGTCTCCTCTTCGGCGAGCTTGAGGCGCATGCCAGCTCATCGCGCAACGTCGTGCCGGCGAACCCGCCGCAGCTCCATCCTGCGCAGATCAACGAGGAGCAGCTTGCCGCGTTCCTCGACTTCCTCGCGCGCCGCATCGGCAACCTGGAGATCGATATGCGCCAGATCAAGCAGTGGCAAACCGCGCTGCTCGCCGCTCCCACCGCGGATGACACTCAGGCCTAACACGTCCGGAAGGGGAATGGATTCCACTCCGACGCATGTTGCTTGAGTCCAACTAGTGGGTCAGGCGGCAAACAGGTAGCCATACGCGGTGAGACCTGGTACACTCCTGGCGAGCGGCGACGAGCAGGCGTTGCAGTGCGCCGCCACGGCCACCAGCGAACGGGTCGATGTCGTTCAACGCACGTAGGTCTTGTTGGGCGTACGCGCCCGCTCTACCCAGTGGAAGGTGGAAAAGCATGCGAGCCAAATGTGTACCGCATGGTGCGGCTCCGTCTGAAGCTCTAGGTGGCAAACATTGTCAATAGACGAACCGAAAGTCTTGACAATAAGCAAGTATCCTCCGTATATGTCGGGACATACTTTTGAGTCCATGCAACAAAACCGGGCACTTCTTGAAAGGACGGGCAGAAAACATCACGTGCTCACGTATGATGCAAGTGTGTACGATAGGGAAAGTAACTTCAATGATGATCCGGACCTGATGGAGCAATGCGAAAATGCTGCCGTGGTACACAGAATGGGCGCACAAGAGCGCAATGTGAAAGTGTTTGATGGGACGTTAATTCACGCTTTCACCGGTAAAGCGATAAAGTTGATAGAGCATGAAGGTATCAACGTTATCTCAACGTTTTACATCGAGCCTCATGCGTCTATTGCAAACAGGGCCCGAGATTATGGCCAGGGCATTCTGGGGAGACGAGTGGTTGTTGCTCATAAGGCCGTGGGCTCTGATGTCCTCAATTCAATTGCCAACCATTACCCAGATGGTCAAGGGCAGCTTTTGCTATTGGAATATCTGAAAGGCGATCTGCAGCTAGCGGTGAGCCAATATACGCGTGAAGAATTGATTCGACACGCACGACATCTCTTACCTCAGGGCGAAGCAGATAAACTGGAGGCGCAGACGAGAGTGCTGTATGCGCCTATTGATAATGAATATTTCGAAACGCAGGACACTGAAGGCATACGTGACTTGCGCAGCATGTTGGAGATTCGTCCTAGCGATCGTGTTATCTCGTACTTTGGCAGAGTATTTCCGGAAAAAGGGATTGATGATCTGATACGAGCATTTGGAATTGTGAAAGAACACGTCCCCGAAACCGTCCTGATTATCGGAGGTCAAGGACTTGAATTGCAAAGATTGCGCCAGCTTGCTCAGCAGCAGGGGACGCCGAATGTCATCTTTACCGGCGGTGTGAGCGACACTCACAAAAGAGCACTTATGCAAATGTCTGAAATAGGCGTGATTCCAACAATACCGATCAATACGTTTGTTGAAACCCTGTGCATATCTGCCATTGAATATCTTGCTGCCGGTACGCCACTCATTACCACTCCTGTTGGAGGAGTAAAAGAAGCTGCTGGTGAGCACACCATGTACACGGAACCACAGAATCCTCGCGAACTGGCACTTGCCATAGAGAATCTGCTTGGTGAAGACGCAAGAAAAACAGAAATGACAAGCAACGGACAAATGCATGCGAGACGATTCAACTATCGAAAAATTACTGACCAATTCCTTGAGTTAGTAGACAAGGCTCTCTCGACAAGCTGATTCAATTATCAACAACCACTGGGGTCAAGTTGCACACGTGGCAACTGAGTAGCCATATCGCACCGCGACACCAGAGCCGCCGTGGCGGCGTAGGCGGGCTCGCTCGCGTCGTCGCCGGCGCAGGCCATTCCAGACAAACGGCGTGGGATGGCGGTTTCAGCCGACCACTGTTTGTTCGAGCCAGTCGATGAGTTGCTGGGCGCTTTCCGAATGCTGGCCCGAGAGGGCGCGACGCACGAGGATGCGCTGCAGCGATTCGGCCATGTTGAGCGCGGTGATGGCGGCGTCGAGCAGGTTCGTGGCGTCCCCCTCGCG
>CAYRVF010000081.1:0-25446 GCA_964427535.1 uncultured Ktedonobacterales bacterium | reverse complement strand
GCCGCGTTCAGACCTTCGCGGGCGAGCGCATCGGTGCGCGCGATGATCACGAAGTCGGGATCGGCGGCGTCACGGGCATCGATGGCGGCGGTCAGGCGATCTACCATCTCGTCCGTTGGAACGATGGCCTTGTTCGGACGGTGGCCGCAGCGCTTCGCCTGCACTTGATCCTCGATGTGGACACCTGCCGCGCCCGCCGATACGAGATCGCGAATTGCGCGGGCGATGTTGAAGGCGCTGCCCCATCCAGTGTCGATGTCCACAATCAGTGGGAGCGAGGTGACACGCACGATGCGGCGCACGTCTTCTAGCACGTCGGCGAGCGTGGTGATACCGAGATCGGGCATGCCGTATGAGGCGTTGGCGACACCCGCGCCCGAGAGATAGAGCGCGCGGAAGCCCGCATGCTCGGCCAGCAGCGCGCTATAGGCGTTGATGGCGCCGGCGACTTGCAATGGTCGCTCCGCGTTCAACGCTTCGCGGAAGCGACGGCCAGGTGTAACTCTCGCGCTCATGCTGCTGTTTCCCGCTCCCATTGGAATCCATCTTCTCGCCCACGCACGGTGCGACGTCGATTCTACATGCACTTCTCATCGAAGCTCGCGGTCATTCGGCGCCGCGTACCTCGTGCGGAGTGTTGGCGCCGATGCCCGCCGGAGCCTTCGTGCCGGTCACGCCTCGCGACGCCAGCCGCTCCTGCTCGGCGACATCCAGCCCGAGCACGTCCCCCAGCACATAGGCGTTGTCCGCGCCGAGCTCGCCGCCCGCATGCGCGATCCTGCCGGGCGTCTCCGTCAGCCGGGGGACGATGCCCGGCAGCACCGCGACGCCCTCGGGCATCCGCTCGTCGGGTATCTGGGCGATCATGCCGCGTGCCTGGAACTGCGGGTCGGCGGCGATATCCGCGATGCTCATGACAGGACCGGCGGGCACACCGGCCGCATCGAGGATTTCCTGAATTTCGGCGAGTGGGTGCGCCCCAGTCCACCCGCTGATGATGTCGTCGAGCGCGTCATGGTTGGCGACGCGGGCACGGTTGTCGACGTAATCGGGGTGCGTCGCCAGCTCGGGCATACCCATCGCGGCGGCGAACCGGCGGAAGACATTTTCGCCATTGCCGCCAATAGCGATCCACTTGCCGTCGGCGGTGTGATAGACGTTGGATGGCGCGGCGCGCAGCAGCTTGTTGCCCGTGCGCTCACGCACCACGCCCTTGTGTGTGTACTCGGTGATCATGCCCTCGGTGACGGCATAGACCGCCTCGGTGATCGCCACGTCCACTACTTGCCCCTTGCCGGTGCGCTCGGCCACGCGCAGAGCGAGCAGTGCGCCGAACGCGGCCTGCTGGGCGGCCAGTGTGTCGCCCAGACTCACGCCTACGCGCACCGGCGGCCGGTCGGGGAAGCCAGTGATGTAGCGCAGGCCACCCATCGACTCACTGACGTTGCCGTAGCCCGCCTTCTCGCGGTAGGGGCCGGTCTGGCCATAGCCTGAGATGCGTACCAGCACGACCGCCGGGTTCACCTCGCGCATCCGGTCGTAGCCAAGGCTCCAAGCCTCCAGGCGACCGGGACGGAAGTTCTCGACGACGATGTGGCTGTTGGCAACCAGCTCCAGCACGAGCGCCTGGCCCTCGGGATCGCGCAAGTTGATCGTGACACAGCGCTTGTTGCGCGCCTGTGCTAGCCACCAGGCCGAGACGGTGCCGCCGTCGCGCGTGGTCAGCAGCTCGCCCCATTGCCGCAGCTCATCGCCCACTCCTGGTGATTCGACCTTGATGACCTCTGCGCCGAAGTCCGCCAGGATGCGGGTCGTGGCTGGCGCGGCGACGAACGAGCCGAGCTCGATCACGCGCACACCGGCGAGCGGCGCCTGCGCGACTGCATCAGGCTGAGTGCCGTTCAGTGGATTGTCACCAGACATAGAGCTGCGTCCTTTCCTGGAGCGTGGCGCGGCGGGATGGCGATGGATGCGAACAGAGAGATGCGGTGTACGGATACAGACGATGCACCTCCAGCGGGCGCCGCCGAGGCGGGAAGCGCCATCTGGAGGTGCGGGCGTGTGTGCCAGCGGAGGCGTTGCACCGCCCCACGCCAGCACACGATTGTCAGCGGACTAGACGGACCATGCCGCGATCTGGGATTCAGAAACCGTTGCCAGTGTGTGCAGAGCCGATCCCTGCGCATCCCACTGAACGACGTCCCAGGCTCCCGCGACGTTGTTGTACTGATTGTAATCATCCAGGCCGGAGGCGCCGTTGAAGTTGATCTCCTTGCCAGCCTTCAGCGCGGCCACTCCGTCTTTGTAGTTGGTGACCACCTGGCCGTTGCCTTCCGCCACCTTCTTGACGTCATTGATCCAGACGGTCGGATCGGTCGTGCCAGCCTTGGTGATGGCGAGGCAGGCGATGACCGCGGCGTCATACGTGTTCTGCGACAGCGCCACTGGTTGGTTCGAGTTCCACTGCTTCTGGTACTGCTGCACGTAGTACGTCCAGGCGGGGCCAGCGGGCGGCGAGCCATTCATGCCGGTGAGGTACTGCGCGGCGTACTGCAGTCCCATCGCCTTGGCAAAGTTGATGTCCGCGCCGCCGTCCGTGGCGATGAACGGCACGTTCATGTGGCCCATCTGGACGACTTCGCTGAAGAACGTGCTGGCGGTCTGCGGGTCGGTCTGGATGAAGACCGCCTGCGGGTTGCCAGCGAACAGCTTCTCAATCTCCGAGCGATACGAGCTCTGGTGCGGCGTGACGAGCTCCTGGTCGGTCACTGTGCCACCGTGGTTGGTGTATGACTTGACCAGCGGGTCGACCACACCGGCGGCGTTGGACGTCGACTCGAAGAACACACCCGCGTGCATGTAGCCCTTGTCCACCGCGTAGTGCGCCATGCCGATGGCGATGGTGGAGTCAGACGGCGTCGTGCGGTAGACGTACTTGTTGGTCATGTGGTCGAGCTGCGTCGTACCGCCCTCGACGAAGTCGGGCAGGTGGGCCGGGTCGAACTGATTGATCACGCCCTCGATCTCAAGCGAGGACGGCCCCAGCACGAATGTCGGGTTGGCAAGCTGCAGCTGCTTGAGCGCCGTCACGGCATCCACCGCGTCGCCGCCGGTGTCGGCGAGCTTCGCGTTGATTTGGTGACCGCCGCAGCCGCCGTTGGCGTTGATGTCGGCGATGGCGACTTTGGCGCCGTGTACGAACCACTGCCCCACGTAGGGCTCACGACCGGTGACTGGGAAGAGCTCTCCGACGGTGATTGGGCCATTGCCGCTGCCGCCGCCGCTCGATCCGCAGGCGGTAACGAACAGCGAGGTTGCCACGAGGGCCGCGGACAGGAATGCGATCCGTTTGCGCATGTATGGTCCTCCGGATAACTCACACAAAATCATGCCTCGGCGATGTTGGGAACCTCTGGTACGTTCACTCCTTTCTTGCCAAGGAAGATGGCCGGTAGGTCCAGGGACCGCATGTCATCGGGAGTTCCATCTACACGATTGCGCCCCGCTACCAGGACGTAGACCCAATCCGAATTCGCGATCGCGCGCTCGACGTTCTGCTCGACGACGACCACCGCCGTCCCGGTCTGGACGATCTCGCGCACCTTCTGCCAGACCACATCCGTGTATATTGGCGAGAGGCCCGCGGTTGGTTCGTCCAGCAGCAGCACTTTGGGTTCAAGCATGAGCGCGCGGGCCATCGCCAGCATGTTGCGCTGGCCGCCGCTCAGGTTGCCGCCTTTCTTTTTCTCGGCAACCCGAAGGTCGGGGAACAAGTCGAAGAGTTGAGAAATCCGCTGGTTGAGGTCCCCGCGGAGAATAAAGCCACCCATCTCGAGATTCTCGCGGATGGTCATCGTCGGGAAGACGTTGGCCTCCTGCGGGACGTAGGCAAGCCCCAGGCGCGCGACGCGATTGGCGGGAAGATTGCCGACCTGCATGCCATCCACGGCGACACTTCCCGACGTGGGAGCGAGCACGCCCGCGATGAGCTTGAGGAAGGTGGACTTGCCAGCGCCGTTGGGGCCGACAATGCTCACCACTTTCCCAGGGTGCGCGCGGATGGAGACGTCTTGGACGATTGCGCTCTTGCCATAGCCGCCGGTAATGCCGTGAACCTGAAGGACGGCCTCGGCCACTGTGTCAGTCGTTGCGCGCGGTGCTGCTGCCATGGGAACCTCCTCAGCCGCCGAGATAGGCCTCGACCACCTCTTGGTTGGCACGGACCTCCGCCATCGTGCCTGTCGCCAGTGCGCGTCCGCTCGCCATGACGACGACGTGGTCGCAGATCTGATCGACGATGCCGAGGTTGTGCTCGACGAGCAGGAACGTGATGTTGTCGCGTTTGGCCAGCTCGACGATGTGCTGCGCGAGCTGGTCGGCGAGGGCAGGGTTGACGCCCGCCATCGGCTCGTCGAGCAGCAGCAGCTTCGGGTCGGCCATCAGCGCACGGGCCATTTCGAGCAGGCGCTTCTGGCCTCCGCTGAGGTTGCGGGCATACTCGTCACGCTTCTCGTAGAGGCCGAAGGTGTCCAGCATTGCCAGCGCCTTCTCCAGGTGGCGACGCTCCTCCTCCGCGACGAGCTTCGGACGGAAGATCGCGTTGAAGAGCGACTCGCCGGACTGCCCTTGTGGCGGCACCATCAGGTTTTCGAGGACGGTCATGCCGCCGTAGCCGCGTGAAATCTGGAACGTGCGGATGAGCCCCGCCTCCGCCCGCCGGTAGGCTGGCCAGGTCGTGATGGTGTGCTCGCCGAAAGAGATCGTGCCCTTCTTCTGCGATGGGTAGAAGCCCGAGACCACGTTGATGAGCGTGCTCTTGCCCGCGCCGTTGGGACCGATGAGCGCCGTGATCTTGCCTGTGGGAACACTGAGCGTGCAGTCATCGACCGCGTTCACGCCGCCGAAAGCGTGTGTCACGTGCTCGACGCGCAGGAGGTCGCCAGTGCCGCTGGGCGGGGGCACGCGGTTGAGAAGCTCAGCCGGCTGAGACATTGGGGTCCTCCTTGGTCGTGGTGGTCGGTGAGGCCTGGGCGGCCGCGACGGCGGCGGTTTCACCGCGTAACGGCACTCGGAAGATGTTGAACTTTGCCTTGCGCTCGGGGATGATGCCCTGTGGCCGGAACCACAGCACGAGCACCAGCAGGCTGCCGACAATGATGTTGCGCAACGCCGGAATGAACTGCGGGTTGCTGGAGATCTGCGGCAGGAACCGTGTCGCCTCCTGGAAGCCGACCGGCACGAGCAGTGCGCCCAGCATCGCGCCCCAGTTGTTGCCGGTGCCGCCGACGAGCAGCGCCGTCCAGACGACGAATGTCTCACCGGCGGTCCAGCCGCTGGGGTTGAGGGCGGTGGTAGAGAAGATCAGGATGCCGCCCGCGATACCCGCGTAGAAGCAGCCGATGACCATCGCGATCATGCGGTACTTGAAGGTGTTCTTGCCGAACGCCTCCGAGACGTCCTGGTCTTCGCGGATCGAGCGGAGGGTGCGGCCAAAAGGCGACGAGTAAATGCGGTTGGCGACCCACCACAGGATCAAGGCGACGATCCCGGCGATGGCGACATAGACGAATTGATAGGTGCTGTAGTCGATGCTGAGGCTGGTCTGCAGGGGCTGAGGGACGCCTCCGAGGCCGTCCCAGCCGTTGAAGAGGCCGGTCACGTTGCCGATGAAATCGTACGCAATCGCGCCCAGCGCTACTGTCACGATGGCCATGTAGTCACTGCGTAGGCGCCGCAGCGCGATGAAGCCCACGAGCAGGCCGAGCAGCGCCGCCGCCAGGCCGCCCATGATAAGCGTCAGTGGGAACGGCCAGGAGACGCCGAGAATGTATGTCTGACCGGCCACTCCGTTCGCGGGGGGCAGGGCAAACACGCCGCTGACGTACGCGCCGATCGCCATGAAGACGATAAACGCGAAGTTCAGGATGCCTGTGTAGCCGAACTGAATGTTCAATCCCCACGTGAGGATGTTGTAGTCGAAGAAGAAGACAAGCAGCGTCGTGGCATAAAAGAGAATTGCCGTCATCTGGTCATGCCTTCCCTTCCGTGGCGAAAATTCCTGATGGCCGCAGCAGCAGCACGAGGATGAGGATCGCGAAGGCCGCATCATTCTTGAAATCGGAGGTCAAGGGGATGGCCGCGACCTCGGTGACGATACCGATGACTAGCGCGCCGACCATCGCGCCGTACGGCTTGCCAATGCCGCCGAGAATCACGGCCGCGAATATCACGAACAGGAAATCGCCGCCGTATGCGGGCTGGAACGATGAGATGTTGAGCGCCAGCACGACACCCGCCAGCCCGGCGAGGAAGCCGCTCAGGAGCCACGTGAAATTGGTGACGCGCTCGGTATCGATGCCGCAGTTCTTGGCGAGCGAGGCGTTGTCAGACATGGCGCGCATCGCCTTGCCGATCTTGGTGTAGTTGAGCAAGCTATGCACACCGAGCATGGCGAGAACGGCGATGCCGATGATGACGAGCTGCCTGCCTGTGAACAAGAACGGCCCGATGTTGTGCTGCACGTCGCCCGCGACCTTGTATTGGCGGAAGTCGCCACCCCAGATCGCGAGAATCACGTTCGATAAGATCAGCGAGAGGCCGAAGGTGACGACCAACATGAACAGCACCGGCGTGCCGCGCTTGACGAACGGCGCCAGAATGATCAGGTTGAGCACGATGCCGAGCACGCCGGTGAGCAACGCGCCGACGAGCAGCGCCGGCCAGATGTTCCAGCCGTAGTGCGCGTTGGCGAGCCAGGCGAAGTAGCCGCCGAACGTCAGCAGCTCGCCATACGCAAAGTTGATGTAGTTGGTCACGCCAAATTGCAGTGACAGCCCCACGGAGGCCAGGGCGAGGATTGAGGCCGTCACCAGCCCGAATCCAATGGCATGCAGGTAAATGGTCATCGACATGTCCTGTCTTCGCTGAGCGCCGGATGCACGCCGGCCGCGTCCGTGAAGTGCCGGGCGGCATACTCGAGCCGATGACCGTAGCCTACAAAGCGAACATAAACGTGGCGTAAACGTAGGAGGTCATGGTATAGACGTTGCGTAAATGTTTGCCAGCTAACAAAAATGATGGTGAATGTGTAGCTGGAAGCGTTCGGCGCGGGCTTGGGAGATTACGGCACGAACCGGTAGCCCACGCCGGACTCGGTGAGCAGATGGCGTGGCGCGCTGGCGTCGACCTCGATCTTGCGGCGCAGGCGGCCCATGTAGACGCGCAGATACTCCGCCTCGTCGCCGTACTCGTCGCCCCAGATTCGCTGCAGCAGTTGCCGGTGGGTGAGCACCTTGCCAGTGTGGACGACGAGCTGCGCGAGCAACGCGAACTCCGTGGGCGTGAGACGCACCTCCGCGCCTTCGCGTCGCACGACATGTCCCTCCAGGTCGATCTCTAGCGAGCCGAACGTCTTGACGCCGGGTGCGGAGACTTTTTCGCCCCAGTTGGTGCGGCGCAGCGCCGCGCGCACACGCGCCAGCAGCTCTTCGACCCCGAATGGTTTGGTGAGGTAGTCATCCGCGCCGAGATCGAGCGCCGCCACCTTGTCGCTTTCCGTGTCAAGCGCTGTCAGCACGATGATCGGCACGGTGGAGCGCTCACGGATGCGCTTGCAGACTTCGAGGCCGTCCATGCGCGGCATCATGATGTCGAGGATGATCAGATGCGGCGATTCGGTCTCCCAGAGGGCCAGCGCCTCCAGACCATTGCACGCCTCGACGACGGTGTATGAGCGAGCGCGCAGATTACGGCTTATGAAATCGCGTAGCGTTACCTCGTCATCGGCGACCAGGATGCGCTTCGCTGGTGAGTTCATGGGTCTTCGCTCCCCTTCCGCTGTCCCGGTGCGCCAACGTTGGCGCCAGCGGCATGCTCCTCCCGGTGGACAGCTCATCCTGTCCGCGGGGTGCCTGCTTAATTGCCTCTCCTGCAAGTGTCGTCTCTGTGTCAACAGGTGCGACAGGCAGAGTAAACGAGATGCGGGTTCCACCTGGGCCGCTCTCCGCCCAAATCGTGCCGCCGTGCGCCTCCACGAATGCCTTGCAGATCGCCAGCCCTAGCCCGGTGCCGCCCGTCTGATGTTGCGTATGCCGCGCACGATAGAAGCGCTCGAAGATGCGCGGCAGGTCGTCGTCGCCGATGCCGGGACCGTGGTCGGCTACTGCGACGCGCACGACATCACCGGCAGCGACGGCGGATACGTCGATTCTGCCGTCACCATAGGCGAGCGCGTTGGAGATAAGGTTGCGCACGACGACCTCGATGCGCGGCGCGTCTACTTCTACTAATGGAAGATCGTCCGCGATGTCAAGCGCGAGGCGGTCGGGAGGCGCGGAGGTGCGCTGGGCAGCAGCCTCGATAATGTCGCGCAGCGGGCGCGGCGTGCGATGCAGCGCGAGCAGGCCTGCCTCCAGTCGCGAGAGGTCGAGCAGGTTCGTGACGAGCTGTGCCAGCCGGTCGGCCTCCGCGCTGATTGTGCCGAGGAAGTGGCGTTGCTCCTCCTGCGACCAGGCGACGTCGTCTAGCAGCAGCGTGGAGGCGTGACCCTTGATGGCGGTGAGCGGCGTCCGCAGCTCGTGGCCCACCGCGGCGAGCAGTGTCGACTTGAACTGGTCAAGCTCGCGCTCGCGAGTCACGTCGCGCAGCAGCAGTCCTCGCCCGATTGCCTCGCCCGCATCGTCGCGCACGTCGAACAGCCGCAGATGAATCGCGCGCGCGTCGCGATCGTCCGCAACTTCGAGCAGCCAGTCGCTCAACTCGCCAGCCTCCGCCCGCTGAAGCTGGCGGCGATACTCGTCTGGCTGTGCGGCGAGCGCGGCCAGCGCCTCGTGTACGGCCTCCATGTGTGTGTCGCCGTTGAGCTCGTCGGACATGCCGATCAGCGCGCGGGCGCCGGGATTCGTGTAGAGCACGGTGCCATCCGCGCTCGTCAGCAGCAAGCCGTCGCTCATGCTGTCCATGATGGCGGCGAGCGTCTGTTTTTCCGAGGTCGCCTGATGATAGAGCCGCTCGTTTTCTCGCGCGATCTCACGCAGCCGCTCGTCGCTGCGCTCGTAGAGCACCGCATGCTCCCAGGCGAGCGTCGCGTAGTTCGCGAAGGTGAGCAGCAGGTCCACCTCATTCTCCGTGAAGGGTAGTGGCTCGCGCCGGTGGACGGTGAGCACGACTCCGCCTACGTGCTGGCTGCGAATCGGAATCGCCAGCACCGCGCGGAAGCCCTCGCTAGCGGCTACGGCGGGGAAGGCAGGATTGCCGTCGTCGATCATCTGCACCGGGCGGCCCTCGAAGAGCGCCCGCGCCGAGGGCATCGTCAGGTCATTCGGGCGCACGTGGACTTTCGCGTCATGGGCCTCTGCCCGCCCTTCGCTCGCCAGCACACGCAGCGTGCCTTCTTCGTCGGGCACCAGCACGGCGGCGGCCTGGACGTCGACCAGACGCTGCACCTCGCGGATGATGGTCTCGGCGACCGCGCGGGGATCGAGCGAGTTGACCACTGCGTTGGAGGTATCGAGGAGGGTGCGGAGCTCGGCGAGCTGCACCACGACATCATGCTTGAGGCCCTGGAGCGAGCGCGTCAGATGCCCTACTTCATCGCTGCGGCCGGCAAACATGGGCAACGGATGCTCGTTTGCCGTGCCCAGCGGCGGGAGTGCGCCATGCTGAACCGCCAGGCTGTGCAGCGGGCGCACCACGCGCCGCAACAGCACCATCCAGAAGAACAGGCCGCCGAGCGCGAAGAGAATAGTGGCCAGAAGCAGCCACACACGGAAGGTGTTCGTCGCGTCGGTGAGATCGCTCGCGGGCCGCTGGACGACGACTCCCCAGCCGATGGCTGGCACGGGGACGGCGCTGTAGAGCCAGCCCTGGCCCTGCGCGTCGGTCAAGTCGTACGACACTGAGGTGCCCGCGAGCGCGTCGGAGACTCCGGGCAGCACACCGGCTTCCGGCTGGAGCAGATGGTCGAGCTGGGGGTCGCGTGAGGCGATTAAATGTCCCTGCGCGTCGACCATGCGAATGACGACGTGCTGCCCTTGCAGCGTTTGCGCGGCCATCACCGTGCCGAGAGGCGTGCTGAGATCGTCGAGCAGTAGTGTCGTCGCTACCACGCCAAGGAACTGGCCGCGACTGCCATGCACCGCTTCGGCGACGGTGACGACATCGTTGGAGGTGACAGGGTCGAGTATGCCGCCGCCGACGACAGGGCCGTCGCTGGCTTCGGCCTGCTGGAAGAGAGGCGTGTCAGCGGCATTCGGAGTGATGGCCCGTGGATCGGCTGGCACCGAGACGCCCAGGGCGCCGGTCGCGTCGAGCCAGTACATGCGATCGACGTTGCTGCGGGCGACCTTGAACGCCGTGAACATTTGCCGCATTCCCGCGGGATCGTTCACGCTGCCCGCCACGGCCCATTCGAGCTGGACGAGTGAGTTCTCACTCGCGTTGATGGTGGTGTACGTGTCGAACGCCACTTCCTGCGCGAGCGAAAGATCGGTCGTTTGGATTTGATCGTGAATCTGGCGCTGGCCTACCGCGTTAATCTCGACACCGCTGCCGATCACGATGAGGACCAACACCAGATAGACGCCCAGAAGCTGCGCAAGCAATGAGCGCCGGACGAGCTTCACCATTGAAGTTGCCTTGAGACGAGTAAGGCGCACGTACCTCGTTGTGTGAGTATACATCACGCACTCTCCCCGTCCCGACCCACACCAACGGGCCGCCCGCCACGACGCGGGTTCGGTTCAGGACACCGCTTCGCGCGCGACGCCGCCCATGGCGGAACGCTCTATCTGGGTGGCGATCTCCAGCGTTCGCTGCGCCTTATAGGCGATGGGATAGTCGACGAACTGGCCGTCAACCTGGAACGAGGCGACACCAGCGGCCTCTGCCTCCGCGAACGCCTCCGCGATGCGCCGCGCCCGCGCGACCTCTTCTTCACTGGGAGTGAATATCGGGTTCACCACCGCGACCTGTGAGGGATGGATGCAGGCCTTCCCCTGGAAGCCGAGCCGCTTGGCCTGTTCTGCCTCGCGGGTGAAGCCCTCGATGTCGTCGAGTCGAGCGTAGACCGTGTCGAGGGGCGGCTCCAGCCCGGCAGCGCGTGAGGCGTTGATCACCTGAATGCGCGCCCAGAGGATGCCCTCGTGCCCAGCCGTCCACGTCATGCCGGTATCGAGGCTGTAGTCGCCCGCGCCGAAATTGAGCCGGTGGACGCGCTGCGTCGCGGTGGCAATCTCGGCGAGATGCGCGATGCCCGCCGCTGTCTCGACGATCGGCATCAGGTCGATGCCGCCTTCGGGAAGGCCCCGCGCGCGCTCGAGCTGGCGCAACAGCCAGTCGGCGGTCGCGAGCTGTGCGGCGGATTCTGTCTTCGGCAGCACGATGCCGTCGAGGCCCGGCCCCACAATCGCGCAGATGTCGTCGTAGGCGAACGGCGTCGTCAGGCCGTTCACGCGCACATAGGCGAGTGGGGCATGCTGCCCTGCCTCGGCCCGCGCGTCGAGCGTGCGCCGGGCGACGTGACGGGCTCCGGGCTTCTCGGTGATGGCAATGGCGTCTTCGAGGTCCAGAATGACACCATCAGTGCCGGTCGCTCCCGAGAACGCCTTCTCGACATGACGGGTAGAGGTGGCGGGTGCGAAGAGCAGTGTGCGCAGGATTGTCACGAATCTCCCCCTTGCTAGCGTCTGGCCTGTTGACCGCTGGATACAGTGTGCTTAGATGATGCCCTCTTGACGAAGCACTTCGCGCTCGTTTGCCGAGATGCCGAGCTGGTCGTAGACCTCGTCGTTGTGCTGGCCGAGCTTCGGTCCCGTCGTGCGGACACTGCCGGGCGTCGCGCTGAAGCGCGGCACGACGTTGACCAGCCGCATCGCGCCGAGCTCGGGGTCCTCCACCGTCGTAAAGCTCTCCCGCGCGGCGAAGTGTGGGTCGGCGAAGATGTCGGGGATGTCGTAGATCGGCGCGGCTGCCACCTCGGCCTGCTCCAGCAGCCGCAGCACCTCGTCGCGGTCGTGCCGCAGCATCCACTCGCCGATGATGCCGTCCAACTCCTCCACGTTGGCGACGCGGGCGCTGTTGACGGCGAAGCGCGGGTCGGTGCGCAGCTCGGGGCGGCCAATCGCATCCATTAGACGCTCGAAGATCGACTGCGCGCTGGCCGAGATCGAGAGCCAGCGTCCGTCGCCACACATATAGGAGTTGCGCGGCGCGACGTGGTCGCT
The DNA here is from genome assembly GCA_964427535.1 of uncultured Ktedonobacterales bacterium. Taxonomy (GTDB): domain Bacteria; phylum Chloroflexota; class Ktedonobacteria; order Ktedonobacterales; family JADMIN01; genus CAYRVF01. The sequence continues at coordinate 13,225 of CAYRVF010000081.1, read as the reverse complement.
GCGGTTGCCGATGCGTCCACGCGCGATGCCGAACTGGTCGTAGTCCATCAGCGCGGGTTCGAGCAGGCGCAGCAGCGGCTCGCAGAGCGAGAGGTCGATGACCTGCCCGGTGCCACCACGCGCGTCGCGCCAGTAGAGCGCGACCATGACGGCATATGCGCCGGTGATGCCCGCCACACCATCGGCCAATGGCCCGTTCGGCAGGGTCGGCGGACCATCCGACTGTCCCGTCAGATGCGCGAAGCCCGAGAGCGATTCCGCGAGCGTGCCGAAGCCGGGGCGAGGGGCGTAGGGGCCGCACTGGCCGAAGCCGGTCACGCGCAGCAGCACGAGGCGGGGATTGATCTCGCGCAGCGTCTCGTAGCCGATGCCCCAGCGCTCCAGCGTGCCGGGGCGAAAGTTCTCGATGACCACGTCGACATCGGCGACCAGGCGCTTGAAGACTTCGGCGCCGCGCGGCTTCGAGAGGTTGAGCGTGATCGACCGCTTGTTGCGCGCCATCGACTTCCAGAAGAGGCCGGAGCCGTTCTTGGGTGTGCCCCAGCGGCGCTGGTGGTCGCCCACGCCTGGCATCTCGACTTTGATGACGTCGGCGCCAAGCTCGGCCAGATACGCCGCCGCCCACGGCGCGGCAGCCATCGTGGCGATGTCGAGCACACGCACGCCGTCAAGCGCGCGCGGACGCTCAGGAGAGGATGAGTCGGGGGACGCGAATGGTTGGGAAGAGGAAGGCGTGTCTGTCATGCCGGTGGTCCTTACTGGAGCGGCCCGCGCTGGACAGCGTGTACAATATATTGTATAGAATCTCTAACACACCGCTGGAACCCTGTCAAGCAGCGTGGCGTTCGCCGGGTTTCGTCACCTAATTCAATGGGGGTGTTGGGCTCGTGGCCTTCGGGCAACCGTCTCACCGAGCGCTCTCCACTCTCCCTGCGGGGAGGGGGGCCGGGGTGAGGCCCTTTGCCCCGCGCCTGAGCACTTCGTAACGAGCCTGCCTACGTCGCCCCCCTTTACCGCCAGTGTGCGCTACACTCGTAGATGCGAGTAGGCAAAGGCTACACGTGATCGACGGCAACGCGAACGACTGGGAAGAGCGGAAACTGGAATGGAACAGGGACACTTGCGACTGCCAAATGGACATATGACGAAGACCGCCCTGGCGGTGGAGGCGCTGCGGAGCGCGATTCTGCGCGGCGAAATCGCCCAGGAAGAACCCCTGACAGTGGGGCGTCTCGCGGCGCAGCTCGGCATGAGCCAGACGCCGGTGCGCGAGGCGATTCGCACGCTTCAGGCGGAGGGGCTGCTACGCCATGAGCCGCACCACTCGGTCTCGGTCAACCACTATTCCAGCAAAGACATTCACGATATCTTCCGCTTGCGTGCGGAGCTGGAGTCGCAGGCGGCGCGGCTAGCGGTGCCGCGTCTGTCGGAGCAGGACATCGCGCGGCTCGACGCGATGCAGCGCGCGATGCGCGAGGCGGCTGCGCGAACAGACATCGATGAGCTGAACCGCCTCAACCGCGAGTGGCATCTGTTGATCTACAGCGTGGCCGACAACCGTGTGCTGCTCGATGTCGTGCAGCATCTGTGGCGGCAGTTCATGTGGGAAGGCAACTGGATCACGCCGGAACATTCCGCGCGGTCACTCGCCGAGCATGACGGGATGCTGGCGGCGATCCACGCCCGCGACGCCGAGCTGACCGACCGCCTGGTGCGCCAGCATATCCAGAGCGGCGAAGACGCGTCCATCGCGTATCTGGAGTCGCGCGGGCGAGAGAAGAGGTGATCATGGCACGCCTGCTGGAACACTCTACCGATAGTCCACATCGCTTGCGCGAGCTGCTTGCCGCGCCGGAGCCGCTGCTGGCTCCCGGCGCGTTCGATGCGCTGAGCGCTCGCGTCGCCGAGGAGGCCGGATTCGCGGCGGTGTATATGACCGGGTTCGGCACGTCGGCGGCGCTGCTGGGGCGGCCGGATGTGGGCCTGCTGACGCAGACGGAGATGGTCGAGAACGCGCGCCGCATCGTCCAGGCCGTCGCGATGCCCGTCATCGCCGATGCCGACACGGGCTACGGCAATCCGCTCAACGTGATCCGCACAGTGCGCGAGTACGAGAGCGTGGGCGTCGCGGCGATCCACCTGGAGGACCAGATCACGCCGAAGAAGTGCGGCCACATGGATCAGAAGCAGGTGATTCCAGTCGAGGACATGGTCGCCAAGTTGCGCGCCGCCGTCGCCGCCCGCCAATCGCCAGACTTCGTGCTGATCGCGCGGACGGATGCCCGCGCCGTCGAGGGGCTGCCCTCCGCGCTCGATCGCGCCGAGCGTTATCGCGACGCCGGAGCCGACGTGCTCTTCGTCGAGGCGCCTGAGAGCGAGGAGGAGGTCGCCATCATCGCCCGGCGGCTGGAGGGCACGCCGCTGCTCTTCAATTGGGCTGAAGGCGGCAAGACGCCACCGGTTCCGCTGGAGCGGCTGGCTGCGCTCGGTTTCCGGCTGGTGATCTTCCCCTCTAGCCTGCTGCTCTCGGCGACACGGGCGATGCGCGAGGCGGCGGCTACCATTCGCGCCACAGGCACGCCCATGCCGCTGCTGCCCTCCCTGCCCACGTTTCACGAGTTCACCTCGTTCATCGGGCTGGATGAGGTGCGCGAGCTAGAGCGGCGCTTCGCGTCTGAGGGAGCGGGTGAGGCGGACGAGTAGCGCCCGATCGAGTGTGAACGTGCGAAGGGAGTGAGCAGTGCAGCGGCACCCCAGGGAGAACGGCGACGACGTCCGGCGCGGTGTGCTGCTCGCGGCGGCCACGCTCTCACAGTTCAGCGGCTCGGTGGCGCAGCAGGGGACGGTCGTGCTAGGAGTCTTCTTCGCCTCAGCGTACGGCCTCACGCTCGCGCAGATGGGCGGTGTCGTCTCCTCGCTGGTGCTCGGCCTCGTCGTTTCTGCTTTGATCGTGGGGGCGCTCGTCGACCGCTACGGGTCGCGCCGCGTGCTCTTCTGTGGAACGCTGATACTTGTCGCCGCCTCGACGGCGCTGGGGATTTTTCAGAACCTTGGCCTCTCGGTGGCGCTGCTCTTTCTGCTCGGGCTGGCGCTGAGCACGGTCTCGCTCGCCGGAGTCAAATCTGTCCTGACGACATGGCCGCGCGAGCGGCGCGGGCTGCCGATGGGTATTCGCCAGATGGGGGTGCCCGCGGGCGCGATGGCGGCGGCGCTGGCCCTCCCGGCGCTGGCCACGCGCTTCGGCCTGCACGCCATCTACTTTGGCTTCGCCGTGCTGCTGGCTTTGGGTGGGTTCGCCTTCTGTGCCGTGCTGCCCTCAGGCAATAAGGGTGACACAACGGTCTCCCTGGACGGGCATGTGCGGCTGCGATACGAGGCGCATCGTCTGCTCGTGCCATGCGCCAGCGGATTTCTGCTCGGCTGGGGCCAGTATGCTGTCTCAACCTACACGATTCCCTTTCTTTCCACCCACAACGGCATCGCGATCGGCGTGGCCGGTGTGTTGCTGGCTGTCGCCCAGGCGGGCGGCGCTGGAGCGCGCATCCTTCTGGGCCATCTCTCGGACCGCCTCGGCGCGCGGCGCGATCTGGTGCTGATGGCGACGTCGGCGTGCGGCGGGCTGCTGGCGGTTGGGCTCGCGATGTTGCCGCGCTCCGTGGCGCTGATCGCGCTGGTGCCGTTATGGTTCGTGCTGGGTGCGCTGCTGGTCGGTTGGAACGCGCTGATGCTCACATGGGCGGGGGAGCGTGTCTCCGTCGGCAATGCGGGCGCGGCGATGGGCCTGGCGACGAGCGCGATTCTGCTCGGCGCGACGATCTGCCCGCCCGTCTTCGGGTTCGTGGTGCAGGTCAGCGGCAGCTTCAGCGCAGCCTGGCTGATGCTGGGCGGCATCCTCGCCGTTGCCGCCGGAATCCTATGGGTACACGCGCGATGGGAAGCGGGGCGCGCGGGCGCCCCACAGACGGAGCCTGCGGCAGTCGCACGATGAGGTGCATCGTGCGACGTCACTTTCTGAACGGAGGAGCGACATGGCAGCGAACGCAACTGAGCGCGGCGTAACGATCATCGACGTTTTCGCGCGCGACGGTCTGCAGACGGTTCTGCACGAGCCGGGTCTGCGGGTGCCGACGACCGAGGAGAAGGTCGCCGTCATCGAGCAGCTCGACGCGGCGGGTATGCCCGAGATCGAGATCACCGGCTTCGTGCATCCGCGCGTGATTCCCAGCCTTGCCGACGCCGAAGACGTTGCGCGTGAGGTGCTTGCGCGTCCGCACAACGCCGTGTATCGCGCGCTCGTGCCGAACATGCGCGGCGCCGAGCGCGCGATGGCGGTTGGCGTGCCGAAGCTCTCGTGTCTGATTGTGGCGAGCGAGACGTATAACCGCCTCAACTCGAACATGACGGTCGAGCGCAACGTGCAGGAGATCGAGCGCATCGCCGAAGTCGGGCGCGCGGCTGGATTCACCGTGACCGTCGGCATGGGCACGTCGTTCCTCTGCCCCTACGTTGGCATGCTCGGCGAAGACTACATCCTCGGCCTCATCGAGCGCTTCGTCGCCGCTGGCATCACCGAGGTCTCGCTCGCCGACAGCGTGGGCCTGGCGTGGCCGACGCTCGTGCGCGACCGCGTGCGCGCCATCATGCAGCGCTGGCCAGAGCTGACCATCGGCCTGCACCTGCATACGCTCGCCGGAACCGCGATTGCCAACGTCTTCGCGGCCTACGAGGCGGGCATCACGCACTTCGAGGGCGCGGTCGGCGGCATCGGTGGCGGTATCGCGATGCCGGTGCATACGACCAACATGGGCAACGTCGCGACCGAGGACCTGGTCTACCTCTTCGAGTCGTGTGGCGTCCCGACCGGCATCCAGCGCGACGAGATCGCCCGCATCGGTCGCGAGGCGCAGGCGTTGATCGGCACCGGCAACGGTTTCACTACGTCCTTTGGCACCGTGGAGAGCTTTCTGGAGACGAGCAACCGCGAGCTTGCCCGCCTGCGGACTGCGCCTCCTGGAAGCTCCCGTGCGGTGAGCGCGCAGGCGTCGCACTCATAACCGGCGCGGGGACAGATGAAGCAGCAACCCTTCCCCTTTTTCACGGGGGAAGGGTCGCATCTCCCATGCACGAGCGACGCGCAGGAGACGACGGACGCATTCACACGCCGCCACAGATTCCGGAACGCGACGCACCGCCGGATGTTGCCGCGCTCTATGACGACATCCGGCGCGTTACCCAGGTGCCGCTCGTCAACCTGATCTACCGTCACATGGCGACGCTCCCTGGCGTGCTCCCGTGGGCGTGGAGCCTGCTCCGGCCGCTGACGCTCTCGGGTGCGAGTGAGGCTGCCGCCAACCGGGCAGTGGCCGCGCTGGAGGTGCCACAGGTGACGCCGTTCGGCGAGCGGGAGCTGCGCGCGGCGGGGGTGACAGATGACGAGCGGACGACGATGTTGCGGGTGCTCGCGGCCTACAACCGCGGCAACAGCCTGAATGTCGTGAACCTGACCACCCTGCTTCTGGCGCTGGACCTGCCCACCATTCCGCGCGAATCACTGGGCGTTGTCTATGCACGTGCGGACCATTCAGCGGATGCGGACGTCGCCGCGATTCCAGACATCCGGCGGCTGGACGATCTCGACAGCGAGACGGCCGCACGACTGTCTGAGATCGCGCGGCTGCATGGCGGCGACGGCGTGATTCCGAGCCTCTACCTGCATCTGGCGAACTGGCCGGGCATGCTCGCACGAGTCTGCGACCGCGTGGAGCCGCTGTTGCGCGATGGGGCCGTGCTACAATCACGAGACGAGCTCTGTCGGCTGGTGGACGGCGAGGCGCGCGGGTTGCTGCCGCTGCTGGCGACGGATGTACACGTGCCGGTGGCGTCTCTGCCCGCCCTGCGATCGGTGCTGGAGACGTTTGTGTACCGGCTCATCCCCGAGATGGTGCCGGTCGGCCTTGCCCTCTGGCGGGCGATGCCTGAAGCGTGAGGAGGGTAGCGTCTATGGGAATCTTCTCTCGCTCCTCTGCGATGCGGGTGTCGCGGAACGCGGGCCTGCCACGCGAGAATGACGCCGCTCCCAGCGTATGGCGACTCTTTGGCCTCTGGGTGAGCATCGGGCTGCAATCGTTCGGCGGCGGCGCCTCGACTACATTGCTGATTCAGCGCACCTTCATCGACCGCTATCAGTGGCTGACGATGGATGAATTCTCGCATCTGTGGGGACTGTGCCTGCTGACGCCCGGCATCAATCTGATCGGCGTCACGCTGCTGATCGGCAGGAAGCTCGCGGGCATGCGCGGCATGGTCGCCTCGGTGGCTGGCCTGTTGGTGCCGAGCGCCGCCATCACGTGCCTGCTGGCGGCGGTGTTCCTCCGGGTTGAGCACGCGGCGGTGGTCCAGGCGGTGTTGCGCGGTGTCGTGCCGGCGACAGCGGGCATCATGGCGCTGGTCGCGGTCAACTTCGCCCGCCCGCTCGTACGTGACAGCGCCATCCTGGGCCGCTGGTATCTCTGGGCGGCCGCAGGGCTTGTCGCGCTGTTCGCGGGTGCCATCATCGTCTGGAATGTCTCGGCGATCGTGATTGTGTTGGTGTCGGCAGTCGTGGGACTCCTGTGCTTCGCGCCACGGTCGGCGCCCGCGCCAGTGCTCCGGCCTGACGAAGACGAACAGGACTAGGCTGCCCGATGATCAGTCCCCTGCTGCTGTTCCTGCTCTTCCTCAAGGCGTCGCTCTTCTCGACTGGTGGGCTGAGCAACCTACCCAGTCTGCACCAGGACCTCCTTGCGCGCGGCTGGGCGACCGATGCCAGCTTCGGCGAGGCTATCGCGATCGGGCAGATTAGTCCTGGTCCGAATGGGCTGTGGGTGATCAGCCTCGGGTACTTCACCTATGGCGTGATGGGCGCGTTCCTTGCGCTGATCGCGATCATGATTCCGCCGATGCTGGTGCTCGTCGTCGCACAGAGCTACAACCGCATCGAACGCTGGCCGCGAACGCAGGGAGCGATGCGTGGCGTCTCGATCGCGGTCATCGGACTGCTCGTCACCGTCATCTGGACGATTCTGCATCAGCCGGGCGTCGACGCGGTTGGGGCACTCATCGCTGCCGGCGCATTTGTGCTGGCGCTCACGCGCAAGATCAACATCGTGCTGATTCTCGCGCTCGGCGGCGTCGCGGGCTACCTCATCTACCACTGACCTTGCGTCTCCCCTTGCCCGCCGTCACGCGTCTATGGAAGCGGCGCGACGGCGGCGGGCAGGGTGGCCGGATCAGCGGGCGGTCGCGCTCAGGCGCTCGATGATCGCGTTGGTCGCCTCTTCGCTGCTCGCTGTGCCGCCGAGGTCCTTCGTGACGACGTGGGCTTCGGTCGTGGCTTCGAGCGCGCGCATCAAGTGGGCCGAAGCCGCCGCATGGCCGAGGTGATCGAGCATAAGCGCGGCAGCCCACACGGCGCCGATGGGGTTGGCGATGCCCTGGCCCGCGATATCCGGTGCCGAGCCGTGGATTGGCTCGAAAAGCGACGGGTAGCGCCGCTCGGGATCGAGGTTGGCCGATGGGGCAATGCCGATCGCGCCCGTGATGGCGGCGGCGATCTCGGAAAGGATGTCGCCGAAGAGATTTGAGCCGACGATGACGTCAAAGCGCTGGGGCCGCAAGACGAGCTGCGCGGAGAGCGCGTCGACATGCATCAGCGAGCTCTCCACGTCGGGGAACCCGGCGGCGACCTCGCGGAAGACCTCGTCGAAGAACGGCATGGTCACGCGGATGCCGTTCGACTTGGTCGCGCCGACCACGGAGCGACGGCGCTCGCGCGCGAGGGTGAAGGCGTAGCGTACGACCCGTTCCACGCCGTAGCGCGTGAAGATGCTTTCCTGCACCGCAAGCTCACGCGGCGTGCCAGAGAACATGCGCCCGCCGACCTCGGAATACTCGCCCTCGGTGTTCTCGCGCACAACTACCAGGTCGATATCCCCAGCGCGTGCCAGCGGTCCGGGCACACCTGCCAGCAGCCGCACCGGCCGGAGGTTGATGTACTGGTCAAAGCCGCGCCGGATGGGAATGAGGAGCTGCCAGAGTGAGACGGCGTCGGGCACCATGGGCCACCCGACCGCGCCGAAGTAGATGGCATCGAAGCCGCGAAGCTGGTCCAGTCCGTCCTCGGGCATATAGCGGCCATGCTCGCGGTAATACTCCGCGCTCCAGGGGAACGACGTATACTCCAGGGCCATCTCGGGGTGAAAGCTCTGCAGGGCATCCAACACCCGGATGCCCGCACTGGTGACTTCCGGTCCAATGCCGTCCCCGGCGATCACGGCGATCCGCTGTGCCATAGCCGTCTCCTCTCTCGTGCCTGTTTCTCTCTGTTGCGTTGCTGACCACCTCCATCGCGGACATGATAGCCCGTACGGTGAGGGTGGCAGCAGAATGTGCTCCCCTAGTGTACACGAGTGAGCGAGCGGCTCGCCGGAAGATTAATTTGTCGCGGGCAGTGAAACTGGTAGGTGCCCGCGCGCCTCTGCGTGGCCGAAGAGCACGTCGACCGCTGCCGCCAGTGCGGGCGGTGTGTAGTCGTACGACGCGAGGTAGGCACCAACCAGGGGGAGAGCGGCGGCGTCATAGGGGTCGCACGCGGCGAGGCCGATGATCGGCACACCTGAGCGGACTGCCGCGACGATGCGCCCGGCGACGCGTTGCTGCACAGTATCGGCATGCGCGTTCATCGTCACCAGCAGGACGGCATCGGCCCGCGCCGCGGCGCCTGCGGCGGCGTAGATCATCTCAGGAGTGGCGCCTGCGGGGATCTGGGCGACTTGTATGTTGTCGTGGAACCGGCGGATACTCGCGCGCAGCGCTCCATCGTCGTAGGCGATGTCGACCGCCTTGCTCATCGTGCTGGCTGGCAACACGACGACCAGCAACCGTGCATCCGCCGCCAGTCGTAGCGGCGTGACTCCAGCCGTGTCACGGATGAGCGTCGTCGAGGCAGCGTACGCGTCGCGTGCGAGGGAACGGTGCGCCGGGTTGCCGACGACCGCGAGGTCAGGGCGGTTGACCGCGCCGTCCCAGGAAAGCCGCCGCCGCTTGAGCCGCAGCACACGCTCCACTGCGCCGGATGTGATATCCGCTGCCGGAAGCTCGCCGCCCTCGACCGCGTCTCGCACTGCGTCGAGGGCGGCATGCTGCCGGTCGGCGCGATGCGAGACGAGGATGAGATCATTGCCCGCGTCCAGGCCGAGCACCGCTCCACGTGCCACGCCGACAGTTGCCGCGACCGCGTCCATCTCCAGGCAGTCCGTCATAATCATGCCGTCGTAGCCGAGTCGCTCGCGCAGGAGGCCGCGCACGATGGAGGGCGAGAGTGTGGCCGGAAGGGTCTCGCCGGACGGCACCAGCGTGGGCAGATGCAGATGCGCCGTCATGATGGCCTCGGCGCCGGCCGCGATGCCGCGCCGGAAGGGCACCAGCTCGACGGCATCCAGCCGCTCTGATGTATACGGCAGGCTGGGCAGCGCGAGATGCGAGTCGACCGAGGTGTCGCCGTGGCCGGGGAAGTGCTTGAGCGTGGCGACGACGCCCGCCTGCTGGTAGCCGCGCACGGCGGCAGCTCCGAGGCGGGCCACCAGCTCAGGGTTTTCGCCGAACGAGCGAATGCCGATCACGGGATTCGCCGGGTTGTTGTTCACGTCGACCACTGGTGCCAGATTCATGTTGATGCCGAGTGCCAGAAGCTCGTGGCCGGTCGCCGTGGCGACGCTGGCGGTCAGCTCCTCCGAGCCGGTCGCGCCGAGGGCCATGTTGCCTGGAAAGGCGGTGCTATCAGGTCCGAGGCGGCGGACGAGGCCGTTCTCCTGGTCGGTGGCGATGAGCAGCGGGACAGGATGGCCCGCCGCGCGCGCCGCCGCCTGCAAGGCATCAGTCAGATCGCGCGTTTGCTGTGCCGACCGGATGTTCCGTGAGAAGAGGATCACGCCGCCGACGTGTCGCTCCACAATGAGTTGCAGGATGTCGCGCGACGGCTCGGTGCCCCAGAATCCCACCATGAAGAGCTGACCGATTTGCCACTCGATGCTCATATCGGTGATAGCGCCTGCCATGTGCCTCTCCAGTCATTCCTTGGCAGCTCGTTGACGCAGGGAAATTCGCACACTACTAGAGCGTGCGTTCCGTTGCCAGCGCGCGGGCGGCGCAGAGCACCGGCTCCGCGACGAGCGAGACCGGCCCCAGCGTCCGCTGGGCTGTGATCCGCCGCACTACGTCAGCCTGGAAGTCGTGCTCAGAGAGGAGCACGCCCCCCGCGAGCGCAAGTGCCAGCGGCTCATCGCCCAGATCGAGCGCGCTGGCGACCGTGAGCACCGCGTGCGCCAGCTCAGCCGCCGCTCGCCGCACGATGCCGCGCGCGACAGCATCTCCCTCGCGCGCGGCATTGAAGACAAGCGGCGAGAGGCGGGCGATGCGCGCCTTGTCGTCGCGCTGGTAGACCTGCGCAAAGATGTCACTCGCGTTCGTGAGCTCCCAGTGGCGCAGGATGAGGTCGAGCAGGGCAGTGGCGGGTCCCCGTCCATCGGCCGCACGCGTCGCCGCCCGCAACGCGCGGATGCCGATATCGTACCCGCTGCCCTCATCGCCCAACAGATGGCCCCAACCGCCCGCGCGCACGACCCGCCCGCCCGCGTCGCGTCCCACCGCGATGGAGCCGGTGCCCGCGACGAGCGCCACGCCCGCGGGCCGCTCCAGCGCGCTAAGAGCCAGCTCGGCATCGTTCGTCAAGCGGATCGTGGTGGCGAGCGGAACAAGTTGCGGCTGCCAGAGCGCGGTGTCATGCGGCGTATCGACACCCGCGAGGCCGAACCAGCCCGATGCGACGGGCAGCTCACAGGCAGCCGTGTGCGCGGCCTCCTGGACGGCGGCGACGAGATGCGCGCTCGCCCGCTGGAGTCCCACTGCCTCCGCGTTCGAGCTGCCCGCGCGCCCGCGTCCGCGTTCTCGCCCGGACGCGTCGACGAGCACGGCGAGCGTCTTGCTGCCACCGCCATCGACGCCGAGGAAGAATGGACCGGCCTCGCGTCTGTTGCCCTCGCGCGCGTCTGGCATTCGAGAACTCCTCAGGGTCGGCGCCAGGCGGCGCGAATGTGTCAGGGTCGGAGGTGCTGTCCAGATGGGCAATGGCTTCGACACGACGAGCGGCTGTCGCGATCAGGAGAAGAGCGCCTCGCGCTTTAGGTGGGTGTAGAACGTGTAGTTCGTGCCGCGGTAGACCGACCGGGCGTACTCGATGGGCCGGTTGCGGTCGGTGAAGGTCGTGCGGCGGGTGAAGAGTACGGCGCTTCCGGTGGGAATCTTGAGCGCGGTGGCCTCCTCATCGCCAGCCAACCCGGCCTCGATCTCCTGGTCCGCCTCGATCAGGGGAATACCGAACTTCGTTTCGAGGATCTGGTAGAGCGAGTTGTTCTCGAGGTCTTCGTCTACCAGCCGCTCACAGCCTTTGAAGTGCAGCATCGAGATCTCGATGGCGAGTGGCTCTTCGTTGGCCAGACGCAAGCGCCGCAGCACGAAGATGGGTTGTCCCGGCTCGACGCGCAGCCGCTCGGCGGTCGTCTCGTCCGCCGGACTCATCGCGGCGGTTAGCACCTTGGTGCTTGGCCGCTGGCCTCGCGCGCGGATATCCTCAGTGAAGCCGGTCAGGCGCAGGAGCTGTTGGGTGATCTTGTTCGCCGTGACGAACGTGCCGCGCCCCTGTTCACGGTAGAACACGCCTTCGTTGACGAGATCGGTGATGGCCTGGCGGGCGGTCATACGGCTGATGCTGTAGGTCTCGCTCAACTCGCGCTCAGAAGGGATGAGGTCGCCCGGCTTCCACTCGCCTGAGCGCACGCGCTCGCGGAGAATCTCTTTGAGCTGGTGATAGCGCGGAACGGGGCTGTTCCGGTAGATGGTGTTCATCGCGCGCCGCCTCGCCTTTCTGAGCTGAGGAATACCGGGCAAGTCCTACGTAGAGCATAGCTGGTGGCGTGCTGGAGGTTCTGGTCCCGAGCGTCCACGGTCGCGCGCACCCAATCGATGGACGGAGGCCGGCGAGCGGAATGGTGCCACGAACGAAGCGGGGCGCCATCGGGCGTACACCTCATGGTATAGTTGGTATGTTGTATAGACCACACGCTCTGCTGATGATGCCACGTAGCCCGCTGCCTGTCAAGGGAGGTGCCGTGATGGACGTCCGCCTGTCCGGCGCCGTTGCCCTATCAGCCTGCTCTCGCGCGTAATCAGGCAAGCGTCTGCGCGGCACCGCGGAAGACGCATCTGACTCCCCTGGCAAGTACGCACACGAAGGAAAACTGTCACCTCAAGATGTTCTGTGGTCTAGTGGTCTAGATGTCTTGACAAATTTTTCGAGACCAGCTACACTGCCGTACGACGTTGCAAGCCGATCGGTTGACTAGTTGATATGACCAGTGATGCCGCCACGCCGGACCCCCTTCCGACGCGTGGCAGAAAGGAGCGAGCGACTTCCGCATCGAGGCGAGGGAGAATGAGTGCTGGCCTCCGCGCCCCGAGACCCTCATCGCGAGTCCCTGCACTGCCGCAGCTCTTTGGTCTCGTTCATCGACTGCATCTCGTCTGGATCGTCGCCATGACCTTGCGCCCCGATGGTAGGAGGTTCTGCATGAGTTCCACGTCATCCTCCTCGCACGCTCCGCGGAGGATACGCCGCGCGACCTCGCTTCTCCCCGTCTCGTTCGCGCTTCTCGCCATGCTCTTCTCTGCGTGTGGCAGCAGCAACAACGCCAACCACACCACGCATACGCTGACGGCAATCTGCGCCGTGAGTGGCTCGTACACACAGAACATGAGCCCGTTCAGCCCCAACGTGAACTGCGGCGTCGATGGGCTGCTGTATGAAAATCTTGAATACGTCAACGGCGTGACCGGGCAGGAAACGCCCATGCTCGCGACCGGCCACCAGTTCAGCTCGGACAACAAGACGCTGACCTTCACGACTCGTTCTGGCGTCAAGTGGTCGGACAATCAGCCGTTTAGCGCGAATGACGTGGCCTTCACGTTCAATCTGCTCAAGCAGTATCCCAGCGCCGACTCGGGCGGCCTGTGGCAGTCGCTCGCCAGCGTGACGGCCTCCGACGCGAACACCGTCGTGATGACGTTCCAGCAGGCCACGCCGACGCTGCTGCCGACCATCGAGGGCACCTACATCGTGCCGCAGCATCTGTGG
>CAYRVF010000080.1:0-25586 GCA_964427535.1 uncultured Ktedonobacterales bacterium | reverse complement strand
CGCGGTCGTAACAGTGAAGGAAACCGGCAGCGCCCAGCCGCTCTCGGCCAAGTTCACGTTCACCGCGAACTACTAGATGCGTGGCGCGCGTGACAACTCCGCGTAGGGAACATCTATGAGAGCAGATCGAGACGGAATGCACATGGTGAGCAGTCCGGCGCGACGGCGGATTGCACCTCGCCAGCGTGTTCGCGTCGTGCTGCTCGCGCTGATCGTCGCCGCCGTCGCGGTCGGCTTCGCCTGGGCGCCGGGCTCGCCGGTGGGCGGCCTCGGCGGTGTAGCATCGGCCCACGCGCTGCTCGTCCGTTCAGAGCCCTCCGCCGATCAGGTGGTGAGCGCACCGCCGCCGCAGGTGCGTATGTGGTTCAGCGAAGACCTGAATCCACTCACGTCGAAAGCCACCGTTGTCGATACCACCAATCGTGAAGTGGACCGGCAGGACAGCCACGTCAACGCCTCCAACTCGAAAGAGATGGATATCAGCCTGCAGTTGATCCCCGCGGGCACCTATGTCGTCGCCTGGCGCACCCAATCGGCGACCGACGGGCACATCGTCGGCGGCTCGTTCATCTTCCGTGTCGCGCGGCCAGACGGCTCCGTTCCCCCGCTGCCGAAGGTGCTTCCCACGGGACATGTCGTCGGCGGCGGTGGCAGCGCCAGCGGCTCCGGCACACTCGACGCGCCGACGGTCGTGCAGGCGCTCGGCACCTGGCTGTCCGAGCTGTTGCTGGCCTTCTGGGTCGGTGGGCTGCTGTGGGAGACGTGGATCCTGTCGCCCGTCGCCGTCTCGTCCCGCAGACGGCCACGCTATCTGCAGGATGCCGTGGAGGCAGCGTGCAGACGCTTCGACCGCATCGCGCCGTACGCGCTCGTCGGAGTGCTGCTCGCCGACGTGCTGATCGTGCTGGGGCAGACCGCGGAGCTGGCGGGCAGCCTGGCGGGGGCGTTCTCGCCGGTATTGCTGCGTGCCGTGCTTTTTGGCAGTCACTTCGGCGCGTACTGGTGGCTGCGGCAGGCCGTCGCGCTCGCCGCGCTGGCGGTTGTGTTCCTCTCGCGGCGCTACGGCTGGAGTGCCTACGGCCCTTACTTGTCACGGGGCAACGCCTCTGCCACTGACGACGACACTACTGAGGAGCGGCCAGACGCGGTGCCCGACTGGCGGCGCGAGGCATTTCGCGCGGCGGCGCGCGTTCCCGCGTTGCCACGCCACCTCGTGGCGAGCGTGCGGGCGAGGTCGTGGCTGGGCCGGGGCCAGCTCGTGCTCGCCGCCGCGCTGATCGTGGCCTTCGCGCTCTCCGGGCACGCGGCGGCCGTTCCGGCAAACCAGCTCGGCCTGGAGTTGACTTCCGACCTGCTGCATCTGCTGGCGACGTCGGTCTGGGTGGGCGGACTGCTCTACATCAGCGCGGTGCTCGTGCCCGCGTTGCGCGGCCTCGACGACCGCACGCGTGCCTCTGTGCTGGCGCGCGGACTTCCCGAGTTCAGCGCGCTCGCCCTGGTGAGTGTGGTCGTGCTCGCTGCCAGCGGGACGATCAACACGACCGTCCACCTGACGTCGATTCAGCAGTTCGTCACGACGGCCTATGGGCTGACGCTCTTCGTCAAGATCGAGCTGTTCCTGCTGATGGTGGTACTCAGCGCCTACCACGCGTTTGTATTGCGGCCGCGCCTCGCCGCCGCATTGGAGGCCGAAGCGGTAACTGACAGCATGCTGGCAGAGCGGGCGACCGTCGTGACCGCGGAGAAGTCCACCGTCGGCGCCTCTGTTCCTGTTCAATCCACATCTGGTGCCCCCAAGGACAGCCTTGGCGGCGCTCTCCCCGAGGACGCGCATGTGGGGGAGCCAGCCGCCGCCTCCACACACGTGCGCACTCTGGCCAACCGGCTCGAAGACTGGCTGCGCCGGGAGGCAATGCTCGGCGTGGCCGTGCTGGCATGCGTCGCGTTGCTAGGCGCGTTCGCCGGGACGCTGGCGGCGCCTGCCCAAGGCGCATCCTCCGCGACGAGCTCGTCGAGCGAGCCAGCCGCGCCGTACAATCAGACGCACACCGTCGCGGGATACTCGCTGACGCTGCAGGTGGTTCCGGCGACGTTCGGCAAGAATACGTTCACGCTCACCGTCAAGGATGCACAAGGGAAACCCGTGAGTAACGCCTCCGCGCTCATTCAGACGACCATGCTCGATATGGACATGGGCACGCAGAGTGCGCAGCTCAAGCCAGTCACAGGTCAGCCAGGTGTCTATAGCGGCGAGAGCGACCTGACGATGGCCGGGCACTGGCAGATCACGGTCAAGGTGCTGCCGCCCAACGCCAGCCAGTTCGTCCAGTCGCCCTTTGACATCACCGCGAACGTGTAGCTCGATCTCGCCGCCGGACGCCAAGCGCGCGTCCGGCGGCTTCCCTCTTTGCTCCTTGTACCTCAACCTCCGCGTAACTCTCCCGCCAGAATGCGGCGTTGTCTTTCGCCGTGGCCTGTAGCATGCACCCTGGCACACCTGCTTGTGACCTTGCCGTGCCGCATCTCGCCGGTGCGCGTGATGTGTGGCGCGGGCGGACGAGGCATGCCTCCCCTACAGGCGGTTCGTCGGCCAGATGTACACCGCGTCAGTTGGGTGCTGGAGGTTGCGAGCGGGGCGGTGGTGGGCGAGAAAGGGACAGGGGAGCGTGGTGGGCAACGGACGCGTACTGCATGGCGACGCATGGACGCAGAAAGAGAGCGTCCAGACGGAACGGCGAGCGTCCGAGCGGTTCTACCGGTGGTTGCTGCGGCGATGTGCACGTCTGTTCGTCATCGCGAGTATAGTGGCGCTGTCGGACGCGTTCGGCGTGCCCGCCGTGCCTGCCGCGCGGTCCGCGCCGTTGCTGGGCTACGACATCTCCTGGCCGCAGTGCGGGCAGGCGTACCCCGTGCGCCCATTCGACTTCGGCATCGTCGGCGTCACCGGAGGATACGCGCGCAACCGCAATCCTTGTCTTGCGAGTGAGTATCTGTGGGCGCTGGGCCGGGCCACGAGCATTACCCCCTTCGTGTATATCAACGTAGAATACGGCACGCGGACGGATGGGTGCCGTTGGGGCGACCTCTCGTGCGAGACGTACGCCTATGGCTACGACGCGGCGATCAATGCCATTTCGTATGGGCAGTCGCAAAGCGTCGCGAGCAGCGTGTGGTGGCTCGACGTGGAGACCGACAGCGCATGGTCCGCGAACCGTGTGCTCAACGCGCGCGTTCTCACCGGCGCGCTGGATGCCCTGCATGCGAAAGGCCTGACGGCAGGCATATACTCCACGCCGTTTCAGTGGAGCAGTATCGCTGGCGACTATGCGCCGGGTGTGCCGGTGTGGGTGGCTGGCGCGCCCGCGTCCAATCCGGCGTCGTTCTGTGACGCACGCCATGCGTTTGGCGGCGGGCCGATCTGGCTCGTGCAATACGCGCGGGGGATATTCGATGGCGACGTGGCGTGTGTCGCGCTGCCCGCGTCCGCTCCGATCGCCGTTCTGATCGCCGCGCCGGGGAGGACGGCCCCGAGCACTGGCACCCCCGCTGCAGCCACGTTGCCAAAGGATAGCAGTGGCGTGGCCCAGTGGCTCGGGCGCCGCCTCGGCGCGTGCGCGACGGTCCGCGAATGCGATGGCTCAGGCGGATAGGAGGAACCGGAGGGAGGCCGCTCCACTCACGCGCGGGGTGTGCCACCGTGCTATGCTGAGTGAGCGGCAACGGTAACCTGCGGAGCGCACTGGCTCGGTCGTGTGGAGTGGCGTGCCATGATTATTCGGGTCTTTCGCGCCCGCCTCAGGCCGGGCCGACGTGCGGCGTATGAGCGGCTCTGCCGCGAGGTGAGTGTGCCGCTGATGCGCGCTCAGCCTGGCTGCCTGACCACGTACATTGCGCCCATCGTCGCGAACCATCCAGACGACTTCGTCTACGTCTCGCTGTGGCGTGATTTGGAGAGCTTGCGCGCATTCGTCGGCGAGGACTGGCAACAGGTGTCGATCCTCCCTGGCGAGGCGGACCTGCTCGACCGCGCGCAGGTGGAGCACTACGACGAGTCCTATCGCAGTCTCGTCGGACTGTGGAGGGGCACGTCGGGCAGCGTCAAGCGGCGCGAGGTCACGGCGCTCGCGGCCCCTCTGAGCGACGCCGTGTGGGCAGCTGTGCGGCCGCTGCTGCCCGGCGTGAATGCGCGCGGACGCCCGCGTGTCGACGACCGGCGTATCCTCGACGGCATCCTTTACGTGCTGCGCAACGGCTGTCGCTGGCAGGATGTGCCACGCGAATACGGCTCGTCCGTTACCTGCTGGCGGCGCTTCGCTCAGTGGGAGGCCGACGGCACCTGGGAGCGCATCTGGCGGGCGCTGCTGCAGGTGATGGAGCCACGAGCGCGTCAGGCGTGGGCGCTCGCCTTCCTCGATAGCAGCTACGTTCCGGCCAAGGCGGGCCGCCGCCGTGCCAGCTAGTGTTCAGTCCAGATCGACCGTGATAGCGTGTGTGCTCGTGAAGATCGGCTGAACGTTGACCGTTGACCGTCCCGTTCACTCCGCGATACTCACCTCTGGCTCGGCGTTCAAGTACACGCCGAGGCGAGCGGCTTCCTGTGCGATGCCGTCACGTATGGCACGCGAAAGCGGCGCGAACGGCTCCACAGTGACGGATAGATGTGCCGGCTTGACCGTGTACTTCCAGATACCGACAACGTATCCGCCGGCGAGCACGACCGGCGAAATCCAGCCCTGCTGGCTGAACACGCGCCCTTTCCGCTCGGCTGGCAGCGCAGGTTCACGCTCTCGCCGCAAACCGACGGTATAGGGATCGAAGCCCGGCAGCAGACGAATTGCCGGGCTCGGCTGCATGGCCTGGAGGACATCGGCGTCCGCACGCAGGCCAAAGGCGTCCCAGCTGTCGACGGACACCGGGACCAGCTCGTCGCCCAACGCCTGAAACAGCTTCCTGGCGTCAGCCCGCGTCATCCCCCACCAACTGGCGAAGTCGCCTGGTGTGGCAGGGCCGTAGGCATACAGGTAGCGGCGCACCGTTTCTAGTCTGGCGTCGTGGGTATCGAGTTCCGGGAATTCGCCTAGCCACTGGCGCGGGCTAACGAAAGTCACGTTCTGGCCGTGGCTGGGGCCAAACACCAGATGGCCCTGGTACGCGCCCGGCTTGAGCAGCGTTCCCCAGCCGCCGAGCAGCATTTCACGCAGGTGGGGCCGTGCGGTCCGCTGGGCCACTGCGTCGGCCAGTTGTTCGCGCGTCAGGCCGTCTCCGGTCAGCGAGACCCGAAAGCCATCCAACAGCGCGTTCATGTCGTCCGCCGTGATGCCATACGATGTGAGCCACCGTTCGTGCCGATAGTGACTGAAGGCACGAAACGCCGCCAGATAGACGGGGTAATCGACGGTCGAGAACAGGTGCAGCGTCCAGCGCATGCCCCAGGTCTTGACGAGCGTTCGGTCCTTCCAGAGGGCCGCGCTGACATCGCCGCTGTCCAGTCCGTCGATACGCGCCCAGGCTGCCAGTACCGCCGACGACATGATCTGCGCGTGCAGGCCACACGTCCGGCTCACAATCGCCAACAGGTCGCCGCGCGCGGCGCGTTCCTCAAGAAAATGACGCCGCAACCGGAACGCCAGCACCCGCGGCCACGTCAGTGTTAGCATCGCTCTCCCTTTCTGCGCCACTATACCATCGGTGCAGTGTAGTGTGGCTCTGAAGGTTTTAGGTTCGCGCGGCCCTCCGCGACCCAAAGCGTGCCACTCGCGTGCCGTCGATTTTTGAAATGAACGGTTGTGCCACGCATCCTCCGCTGGGTAGACTGCTCCATACGGGCAATATGCCTCGCCTGGTGGGGCGGGATGCCGGGCGGAGAAGGGGATGAGACAACATGGTCAGAGGTGCGGGGAGGACAATGGCGGAGCAGCATGAGCGCGCGGCGTGGACGAGCACCTCTCAGAGGAGGGTGACCGCCCACCGGGCGCGCGTTGGCCTGTTGCTGGCCGTCGTCGGCCTCTGCCTCGGTGTGGCGCTGGTTGGGTGCGCGTCGAGTGGGTCCACGTCGATCGCGCGGAGTGGCACGGCGACGTCGCACAGCGCCGACATGCCCGGCATGCCAGACGTGAAGCTCACCCAGCTCGTGCGAGCGGCGGTCGGAAAGAACGCGCAGACCGTGCGTGTCACCTACGACACTCCGAGCCAGGCCGCGCAGGTCATGCTGACCGTGTCCGGAGCAGTCCCCCGCACGACCACCGCGATCGACCAGGCGCACGAGCATGTGAAGACGCTTGCCTTCGAGG
The DNA here is from genome assembly GCA_964427535.1 of uncultured Ktedonobacterales bacterium. GTDB lineage: Bacteria > Chloroflexota > Ktedonobacteria > Ktedonobacterales > JADMIN01 > CAYRVF01. The sequence continues at coordinate 19,296 of CAYRVF010000080.1, read as the reverse complement.
CCCAGCGCGCTGTGTGGACCAGTTCCGTCGCCATCCAGCAGTCCACCGTGACGATCCTTGGACCGATGCTCAACGACTACGCCGAGCCCATCGTCGACGCATATGGCGTCTCGGTCCTCAATGCCTCGCATGCCGCGACGATCACCTGGACCTCTGCCCAACCGGACGCCACCTGGCCCGCGTATGATCGCGTCTGGCTGCGCTACAACTACGCGCCCAACTGGCACTACAGTGCATCACCCGAGGCCACCTCGACGCCTGCGCGGTAACTCAGCTGGCGGTGGCGACACAACGCAAGAGCCCATCTCTGCCAACCCCGCCGATTTTTGAAATGAGCGCTTGAGGGGATCGTAACCGCTCGGTACACTGTTGGATACAGGCGGGAGGCGACGGCCGGAACGACGCAGGGATGCCTGAATAGTGCTGCGTGTGCCCTCACGGAGAGGCGGAGCATCGGATATGTGGCGAGCGCCAAGGGTATTTCTGTGGACAGACTGGCGAGGGCGCCGCCCTCGCCCTGCCCATCCGCGGTGGCACTGGCGCCTGGGCATCCTCCTCTGCGTGGCGCTCGTAGTGGCGCTCGTAGGCGCCCTGTCCGGCTGCCAGCTCGGCGGAAGCACCTCGTCGTCGCAGGCTGGGCGCCACACGTCGCAGTCAACGGCGACACCAGCCGGGCCCAGCACGCCGCAAGACACGCTTACCGTGCTTGCCCGCACGGCCCTCGGACAGGGCGCGCCAATAGTGCAGGTGACGTATGACGTCAGCGCCCAGACGGCCCAGGTGACGGCGACGCTGAAGGGACCTATCCCCCGGACGTCCGCGGCGATTGACCAGGAGCATGAGCGAGTCAAGACGCTCGCATTCCAGGCGCAGCGCGCAATTTGGACGAGCGCAATCCCGCTCAAACAGACGACGGTGATCATCCAGGGGCCGATGCTCAACGACTATGCCGAGCCGTTCATCGATGCGTATGGCGTCTCCGTGTTGAGCGCAGCCAAAGCCGCTACGCTGGACTGGTCGCACGAGAGCGCCGATATGGCATGGGCGGCGTACGACCGCGTGTGGCTGCGGCCCGACTACGTGCCAGACTTCTAGCCGTCTTTGACAGGGCCATCAGTCTTACGACGCCATGACGCCCGGTAGGCTCAACCCACCGGGAGCCCTCACGCCTCTGCAATGGATGACCTATGCCTCGACGATGAGCATGGTCAAACCGCCCGTGGCGAACTTGGGGAGGTCGTTGGAGGCTGCCTGCCCTTCCTCCGATCCCATGCTGGCTCGCAGCACCTCGACGCTGTCAAAATACAGCTCCGCGATATAGTGGTATGGGGCCTGTCCGCCGTCGGGAGTGCCGAGCACTGTGCCGGCTTCAAATCGCTTGAGATTGGGGATCTTCCGCGCAAGTGGGGCGTGGGTGTCAGTGTAGTACTGGTCGAACGCTGCGGGATCGGTCGGTTGCCCATAGAGCACGACGAGCTTGATCACGGGGGTACGCTCCTTTGCTGTACACACCGGTTGCCGTAGACCAACTATACACGCTCTGGCCCTCCAGCGTCGATGGCACGCTGTAGATCACCTGCCGTCCGGGTCTTCTTGTCGACTGCGCTTGACCGCTACCTTCGCTGGGGTATACTTTCCTTTGTGAAGTATTGTACTGCCTAGTCGGAGGACACTGACTCGATATGACTGCCGAGGAAATCAACGCGTTGCTCGCCAAGCCGCTGGATGCCGTTATCGCCGTGCCGCGCCCGCACACTGGGCCACAACTCACCGTCGTGTGGTTCTACTGGGACGGTGAGGCGCTCTACGTCTCCACCACACGCGACCGCGCCAAGTACGCGAACATCAGGCGCCATCCGCATATCTCGATGCTCGTGAACGATCAGGCAGCGCACACGTTCGTCGCAGCGTATGGGCGGGCGGAAGTCGTCGACGAAGATACAGACCGCATCGTGGAGCTCACGAAACCGATTCTGGAGAAATACATGCCAGGACAGGCGGACGGCCAGGCGGCGCTGCTTCGCTCGGAGGGCCGCGTGGTCATCGTGCTGCGCCCCGACAAGATCGTCACTAACTAACGCCGACGTTCTCGCCCGCGCTCGCCGCGCTCATGATCGATGGTGCGCGGCGAGTGTATGGTCCACGCGATAGCACCGCCACAGTTCCTCGACGTACGGCACGCTAGCGACCCGGGAAGTGCTTCCTCCCGGGTCGCTGTTTCAGTCTATTGAGATGCGCCCCGCGCAATCCGGGCGCCGTGCCACAGAGCGTCTAGTGCGCGAGATCGATCAGCGTCCATTGGCCGAAGTGCTTGACGCGGTGCGCGTGGTGGGCCATTAGCACTTCCTGCGCGCGGACGATCTGGCCGCTCGACTCAGCGCGAATGCTGAGAATGGCGTGCCCCTGGGCCGCTTCCTCGCGGTACTCGCGCTCGGCATTGCCAGGGTCTGTGGCGACCTGTGTCACGCGAGCGTAGAGTCGAGCCAGCGGGCTCATACATGCTTCCTTCTCCTCCACGACAGCAGTGGCGCCTGGACCGCTCAACAGCACGATGTCCTCCTTCGCCACGCCCGCCGCGATAGCAGCCTTGTACGCCGTGTTGGCCTCCTCTGGGTCATCGATCACGCCGACGACCCAGTTGGGGGACTCGCCCAGCCGGTGCGACGCGGGCGCAAATGGCACATCCACTGTCGCCGTGTCGCGCGTCGCCTCGTGTTCGAGGACGGGCTCCGTCATCGGCAGGATCGTCTCAATAGGCTCGCCTGCACGCTGCTGTGTCGTGTCGAAACGCTCGTCTGTCGTCATACATCCTCCCCGAGTGTCCTTCCGGGCCTGTCAACCAGACCTACTGGTCTGGGGATGCACTCTCGCATCCTCCCGACACCCCCAGCATATAGTCGGTGCCTGTCAGAAACCTGAAATTGCGCTGGGATTTTTCACAGGTTTGGCTGCCAAAGCATCCCAGTACATGCGTCTGGGGAGGATGAGCGGTGTGAGGTTGGCAGGGGGTGCCAGATGGCGCGTCTCCAACGAGCGCGAGACGGCCTTACGACAGCGAGAACCCCTGAGCCTCCGATGTGCCATTGCGTCTGGCGCGAGCACGAGTGAATGGAGCTCGTGCGGGCAGGCGAATCTCGAAGGTTGCGCCGGACGGTTCGTTGTTGCGAGCCGTGATCGTGCCGCCGTGCGCTTCCACCAGCACCCGCGCGATGGCGAGGCCCAGGCCCGAGCCACCCACGTCGCGCGTGCGTGACGCGTCGCCGCGCACGAAGCGCTCAAACAGGTTCGGCAGCACGTCCGGCGGAACGCCACTGCCGGTGTCTTCCACCAGCAGCGCCACGGTGTCGCCGTCACGCCTGGCCCGCAGCGTAATCAGTCCGCCCGCTGGTGTATGCCGGAGCGCGTTCGAGACGAGATTGTCGAGCACCTGCGCCATGCGCCGCTCGTCAACCTCAAGTGGAGGGAGGTCGGGCTGCGCCTGTGTCTCGATGCGCACGTCCTGGCGATCGGCGGCGAGCACGAACCGGTCGGCCGCGCGCTCTAGCAGCGTCTGTGGCGCCATGGGTGACGGGTCGAGCGCCAGCTCACCGGCGTCGGCAAGCGAGAGCAGGCGCAAGTCTTCGATCAGCGTGAGCAGGCGCTGCGATTCCTCGTAGAGCGCCGTAAAACGCGCCTCGGTTGGGGGCAGCACACCATCGCGGAGGGCCTCCAGATAGCCCGCGATGACGGTCACTGGCGTCCGCAGATCGTGAGCGATGTCCGCCGTCATCTGGCGGCGCAGACTGTTCTCGCGGGTGAGATCCGCGCTCAGCTCATTAAACGCTTGCGCCAGCCGCCCCAACTCGTCGTGCGAGCCGACGTGTACCTGCTGTTTGAGCTGGCCGGAGCGCATCGCCTGAATCGCGGTGGTGAGCTCGCGCAGCGGACGGGTGAGACTGCGCGCCAGTACGAGCCCAAGCCCCAGCGCGACCAGCACTGCGACCGCGGCGCCGATCGCCAGCGCCTGGGTGGTGCGGGTGAGATAGTCGGTTTCGGCACGACCAAGCGGTGGCGATCCAATCGGGGCAAGCACCGTGCCGACGACCTGGCCGTTTACGCGCACCGGCGCTCCGGCGTGGATCGCACTCGCGGTCGCCTGAGTGCCGAGCGGATACATCGGGCTGGGCACGACGACAGTCCCCTGGGCGTCGACCAGCACGAACGGCACGGGAGGCGGGTGGTTCGGATCGTTGGTGAGCGTGTCGCGCTGCTCAGCGCCAATCGTCGGGCCGACGCCGTCCCACGACTGATGGACGAGATAGTACGTGGTGACCTCAGAGACGAACTGCGACTGCGCCCGGTTGAGCACGACGGAGTCGAACGCGCGCTGCGTCGCCCAGTAGACGAACGCTGCCGCGACCACCGCGCCGATCACGCTGACGAGCAAGAACGCCGCGTACAGCCGGACCGCCAGCGACGGTGAGCCGCCGGAGAGCCGACGAGCGCGCGGTGCTCGCCGCTGCGCGGGCAACTGCTTGGTATCGCTCATGGCTCACCTGCCCGCAGCCGGTAGCCGACGCCGAACACGGTCTCGATGTAGCGAGGTGTGGCCGGGTCCGGCTCGATCTTGCGGCGCAGATTGCGGACGTGGACGTCGATTGTGCGCTCAACGGTCTCGAACGCGATGCCCTGTAGCCGCTCCAGCAGTTGCCCGCGGGCGAAGACACGCCCTGGCGCGCTCATCAGCGTGGCGAGCAGCTCGAACTCAGACGGCGTCAGTGGGATGCTGCGCCCGCCAACCCGAACGTCGTGACTGGCACGGTCGAGCGTCAGGTCGCCAACCTGCAGGCGCTCGGCGACGGGCAGCGCGCCGTCTCGGCCGCGCCGGAGCACCGCCCGCACCCGCGCCACGAGCTCGCGCATGCCGAACGGCTTCGTCACATAGTCATCGGCGCCGAGCTCCAGCCCGAGCACTTTGTCGGTCTCGTCCTGCCGGGCCGTCAACACGATCACCGGCACGGCTGCTTCACGGCGGTACGCACGCAGGAACTCATAGCCGCCCATCTCAGGCATCATCAGGTCGAGCAGAATCAGGTCCGGGTGCTCCTGCCGTGCCAGACGCAGCGCGGCACGTCCGTCTTCCGCCGTGTGTACGGCGAAACCCTCCGCGAGCAGATAGTCGCGCACGAGCGCCCGGATGTTCGCCGCATCGTCCACGACGAGAATGGTCTTCGGCATGCCCGCTTCCAGTACTCTCCCACATCGTGTCGCGCGACGTGCCGGCGATAGCGCCTTCTGGAGTCATTGTATCCGTCTGAGTCCACGTTGTATGCCCTGTGCGCCCCCAATCTGACAGGGGCTCACGAAACGCACATACCCTCTGAACACGATCTGAACATCTGGCCTTTACCCTCTGCTCCAGCACGCACCTCTGGCCATACGCTCCAGACTGCCTTGGCGGTTCTCCGCTCGCGGGTCTTGGCGGCTGATTACTTTTTCGCGTGCCCAAGTGAGGAGCATCGACGATGGCATCACCTACCGACCTCGCGCCCGCGGACATGGATCTGGCGTGCGACGCCAGGATACACAACCATACAGTTGCGGCGGACTGGCTCAGGCGGCGCTGGCCGCGCGTGGCGCTCGGCCTCATCCTGGCGCTCGCCGCGCTGTGCGACTTCTTTGAGCTGCAGCGCGTCGGCTACGGCAATCTCTACTACGCGTCGGCGATTCGCAGCATGCTGGAGAGCTGGCACAACTTCTTCTTCGTCTCATTCGACCCGGGCGGCTTTGTGAGCATCGACAAGCCACCGCTCGGCTTCTGGATTCAGGCGGCGAGCGCGAAGATCTTCGGCTTTAGCGGGTTCAGCATTCTGTTGCCAGAGGCGCTCGCGGGTGTCGCCTCCGTTGGCGTCCTCTACCTGGTCGTGCGGCGGCTGTTCGGCGTCGTACCGGGGCTACTGGCGGCGCTCGCACTCGCGCTCATGCCCATCAGTGTCGTCACGAATCGCAACAACACCATCGATAATCTGCTGGTGCTCGCCGTCTTGCTGGCCGCGTATGCTATCACCCGCGCCACCGAGCGCGGCAGCCTGCGCTGGCTTCTGCTCAGCGCGGTGTTCGTGGGCTTGGGATTCAATATCAAGACCCTCGAGGCGTATCTGGTCGTCCCGGCGTTCGCGGCGATGTACTTGCTCGGGGCGCCCCGGCGCTGGCGCGTGCGCGCCGCACACCTGGCTCTCGCGGGACTGGTGATGCTCGTGCTCTCGCTGAGCTGGATTGTCGCCGTCGATCTGACGCCCGCCTCGCAGCGTCCGTACGTCGGGTCCAGCACGACCAATTCAGAGCTGGCGCTCGCGCTAGGCTATAACGGGCTCGGTCGACTGACCGGAGCGCTGGGCCTCTTCCGTGGGGGCACGGCAAGCTCGACCTCGACCTCCATCGGCGGCGTATTGAGCGCCATCGGGAGCAATGCCTCCGCTGGCGGCGTAGGCGGCGTCAGCGAGAACGGCGCGAAGGGCATCTTCCGGCTGCTCAACGCGCAGCTCGGCGGACAGGTGAGCTGGCTGCTCGTGCTCGGGCTGGTGGGCCTGCTCGCGGGCGGGTGGACCCTCTTCTCACGCGGCGTCGCGACCTCCATCGTGGACCGGTGGAAGTCGCGGCGTGACGTGTTCGAGGGCGCACGTGAGTCCTGGCACCTGACACCTCAGCAGAGCGCCTGGGTGCTCTGGGCTGGCTGGACGCTCGTGATGGCAGCGTTCTTCAGCGTGGCCGGATTCTTCCACACCTACTACCTCTCGATGCTGGCACCCGGTGCGGCCGCGCTCGCGGGGATCGGCGCGGTGCTGCTCTGGCGCGACTACCGCGACTACCAGGCATCCGGATGGCGGAGCTGGCTGCTTCCGGTCGCGCTGGTGCTCGCCGCGATCAGCCAGATCGTCATTCTGGCCGACTATCCGCAATGGAGCCACTGGATGGTGCCGCTGCTCGCGATCGGCTCGGTCGTCGCGGCGGGTCTGCTCGTCTGGCTGCGGCTGCGGTCGCCGCGCGAGGTCGCGCGTCAATTCCGGCTGGGCGTGCTCGCGCTGGCGCTTGGCCTGACCGCGCTCTTCGTCGGACCAGCAACCTGGGTTGGCTACTCGCTCGCCAGCGGCGCAAACTCGACATTGCCAAAGGCGGGTCCGACGGCGACCGTGCAGACGACGAGCGGGCTTACGGGTGGCGCGCCGGGTGGGGCGTTTGGGCCGCGAGCGGGCGGCGGCTTCCCTGGCGGCGGCCCCAGTGGGCTAGGGGCGAACGGCGAGTTCGGAACTCCGCCTGCCGGTGGGTTTGGCGGCGCAGGCAGAGGTGCGACGGGTAGCGTTCCCACCGGTGGTCCGGCTGGCATGAACGACACCACGGTGAACGCGGGCCTGCTGGCCTATCTGGAGGCCCACCAGGGCACGGCCACGTACCTCTTCGCCACGCTCGACTCGCACACTGCCGCACCCTACATTCTCGCGACGGGCAAGCCGGTCATGGCGCTCGGCGGCTTCAGTGGTAGCGACCAGATTCTCACGCTCAGCCAGCTACAAACGCTCATTCGCTCGGGGAAGGTGCGCTACTTCCTGCTCTCTGGTAGTGGACAGGGCGGTCCCGGCGGCGGTGGGAACTCGACCCTGACGCAGTGGGTGACCGCGAATTGCAGCGCCGTCTCGTCCAGCGCGTATGGCGGCTCGACCTCGGGAGGAGCGTTCGGCGCGGGTCAGCTCTACGACTGCGCCAGCGCGACGACCAGTAGCGTAGCGAACGGCTGATGCAGCAGATTCAGAGGTGTTCTGATGACGACGAGCATGCTGACTCCATCGAACAGAGTGGACGAGTCCCCGGAGGATGAGGACTCTGAGACAGGTGTGACGTTCTCGGTCGTCGCACCTGCCTACAATGAGGCGGAGAGTCTGCCCGCGTTCTACGGGGTCGTCTCCGCGGTGCTGGCAAGCCTGGGCGAGCCATACGAGCTGGTGCTGGTGGATGACGGTAGCACCGACGCCACGCCTGTCCTGCTCCGGCAGATCGCCGAACGCGACACCGCCGTGCGGGTAGTCCGGCTCTCTCGCAACTTCGGCCATCAGACGGCGCTCTCGGCCGGGCTGGATGCCGCTCGCGGGTGGGCAGTGATCACGATCGACGCCGATTTACAGGACCCACCCGAGGTGATTCCGCTGCTCGTCGAGCGGTGGCGGGCCGGAGGCGAGGTCGTCTATGCCCAGCGGATACGGCGGCGGGGCGAGACGGCGTTCAAGCGGGCGACGGCGGCGCTGTTCTACCGGCTGATCGAGCGCATCGCGGATGTTGACATACCACGCGATACCGGCGACCTCCGGCTCCTCGACCGGCGGGCTGTGGATGCGTTGGTGGACTGTCGCGAGCAACATCGCTTTCTGCGCGGCCTCTCCGCGTGGGTCGGCTTCACGCAGGTCGCGGTGCCGTATGAGCGCGCCGAGCGCTATGCTGACAAGACCAAATATCCGCTGGCGAAGATGTTGCGGTTCGCGCTCGACGCCATCACGGGCTTCAGCACGCTTCCGCTGCGTGTGGCTCCCGTGGCAGGTAGTTTGCTCGTGCTGCTGAGCCTCGCGGGCATCGTACTTGTGAACATGCAGCGGATCTTCAACGGTGCCAGCCAGGGGCAGTCGATCACGCCGATGCTCGTCCTCTTCCTCGGCGGCATCCAGCTCATCTTTCTCGGCGTACTGGGCGAGTATGTCGGCCGCATCTATGACGAGGTGCGGTCCCGCCCGCTCTACATCGTGAGCGAGACGATTGCCCGAGGCACCTCCTCCAGAGCGGACGTGGAAACGCCGAGTGCGAGAAGGGCTCCTCCGCAGCGCTCGCGAAAGAGCCCGAGTCGTTCGCATACTCGTGTGGCGGAGGATACTGACCGGCTGGCACGTGGAACGGGCACTGCCGACACGGAGGCCAGCCGGGTACTGCGCTAGCCGGCCTTGTCAGGCTTGAGGACAACCTTGGTGGAGCCGGGCTCGCGCTTATCGAAGTGTTCGTAGGCGTCGGATGCGTCGGGCGAGGGCGGGCGCTGTGTCACGACCGCGCTGGGCGTCGCGCGACCGTCGAAAATCAAGTCGCGCAGGAACTCATCGTAGCGCTTGACGGGCGCCTGTCCAGTGCCCACGGCGAGTGCCGTGTAGACCAGTGCGCGCCCTCGCCCGAGGTTCCGCAACGAGAATGCCCCGGTCACCACAGAGGCGCCGGGGCGTCTTCAGTTCCGCAAGTCACATGACCGTCGAGGGAGCCTACTTCTTCGGCGCGGCGAAGATGCCGGTGCCCGCGGTTTGCGTCGCGATGTTCGTGTGGTTGCAGCTCGACGTGTTCGACTGCGCCTGCGTGCAGCCGGTGGGCTGTGACGGATCGTACTGGTCGTCGCTGTAGACGATTGACGCCAGACCCGTCAGTGGATTGGCCGCGACGCCAAAGTCATCGTACAGGTCGCGGTTGCCGGTGCAGGAGATGCCGCCCTCACACACGCCACCATAGTGAATGATCGGCGTGGGCGCTGTTTGCGTGAAGCTCGACCCGGCCCTCGTGGCGCTGAGGTTCTGCGCGAAGTAGACGTACCACGCTGCGCTGCTGGGATAGCTGTCCGGCGGGTTGGTGCCGTCATAGTATGAGGTGCCATACCAGACGACGTCGAGCTTGCCCGCATCGCCCGCGACGCTCCACGGCATGATGGCCGTCGCCGATGGCGCCTTGTTGATCTGATACGGCGCGGTCCAAGTCTGCCCGTGGTCGGTGGAGACACTGTAGAAGAGATTGTGGTTGTCGCTGTAGACCGAGTAGACGTTGCCCGCGCGATCCACGCTGACGTTGACGAACTGGTGGCCGTAGCTCGTGGCTGTATTCGGGTTGTCGTAGACCTTGTAGTCGGTGAAGGTCTTGCCGCCGTCAGCCGAGACCGCCATGTAGACGACGTGATACCCGACGCCCGTGCCAACCGTGCTGCCGACGAGATCGCTCTGGTCGATGCCCGAGAACGTCTGATAGACGTAGTGGTTCGATGGGTCGATGGCGAGGTTGCCGATCTCGTTGTTGTCGTTGTTGTAGGCGTGGGCGGTGTCAATCGCGTCCGAGAGCTGCGTGAAGGTGGTACCGGCATCCATCGAGCAGTTCACGTGGATGCTGTACACCGCGGCATCATGGTAGCTGATGCAGACCGTATTCGCACCGTCGGCGGCGATCCATTCGCGGTCATCACCGGGGATGGTCGCGCTGGTCGGATTGAGCTTCCAGCTTTGGCCGCCGTCGGTTGAGGTGCTGACGTCGACGTTCGCCAGATTGAGACTCGCGACATACACGTTGTACAGGCCATTGGCGTTCTTCACGGGCGCAACGGCCATGTCGGTGTCACCGCCACCCGGCGCGACCGTTGGCTGCGAGGTCTGCGATGCGGCGTTCGGCGAGGCGAGTGTGGTGTAGTGATTGCCGCCGTCCGTCGACTTCCAGGCCTGGGTGCCCCCGCCCAGTCCGTTTTCCGAGCTCGCGTAGAAGTTGCCGGCGTTGTCCGCGCGGATTGCCGGCTCGGCGGCGTGATTGACACACGGCGTTGCGCTGTTGGGGCAGCTCTCGCCGATGTTCTGTGTGCCCAATTGGTAGGTGGTGAAGGTTGCGCCACCTTTGGTGACCGCCTGTGGCGCGGCGAAGGCGCCAGTCGCAAAGACGATGCAGGCCGCCGACACACCAGCGCAGAGGATGGCGAACGAGGGTTTCCACAAACGACGCACGCGCAGTACTCCTCCCAATTCAAGGCCACATCTACCCGCCTCATCACGGGTGTACGCGCCGCACATCAATTTTTATGCCGATTTAGCGGGTGCCTGCTACAGGGGGAGGAGATATGTTGCGCGGTGAATTTGATATGGATTCCGTCTCGGTGGTTGGGGAAAGAGCGCACTGCATCCCGCATGCCCAGCGGCCCCGGCGGCCCCTGGGGGAGAGGCTCGCACCCCGCCCCCTTTACAACGGCGGTCGGTTCTGCTACCGTCTCCTCGTGCGGCGGCCCCTTGTGCGCATTGGTTGCAGGGATGCTGCGCGCCGCTCGCACACCCGGACACCCGCAGGAGAAGGCCGCATGCACACCTACATCGTCAGCTCGCCCGAAGACCTCCCGGTCGCGCGGCAGCTGGCCGACCTCGTTGCCCAGCAGCCCGTGTTCGCCGCGGACCCGAACCGCGTCATCACGGCCGCAGCCCCGTCGGATGCGGCAGAGGCACTCCGCGGAATTGGCCAGCATCGGCTCATCGTCTTCCTGCTCTCGCCGGAGGCGCTACGTGTGCCGTGGCTCGCGGATGTGGTGGCGGACGCCGCCTCGGTCGGCCGGGGGGCCATGAAATTCGTCGTGGCCGTCGCGCTGCGGCCATACCCCACCGATCCCCGGCTGGATGCCGCCCTGGGCCGAGCGCCACGGGCGGAGGGCAGCCTCACGAACATCGCCATCCAGCTTGCCTACTATGCCACCTGGAGGCCGTTCTTCAGCGGCGCCACAATGGGCTACAGGCCGGTGTCGCCGCCGCCCGCCCTCGAACCCGAGCCGGAGGAGCCCGCGCCGCCCGCTCCCCCGGCCGCTCCCCCGGCCCCGGCGCTCGGGGGGCCTGGCGCCGAAGCCGAGAAGGAGCGCGTGGAGACCCTGCCGCCGGGCGCGCTGCCGCCATCGCCGGCGTCCCCGCCGCCTCCGGCTGGGGCACTACTCACGCCGCCCGCGCCCGCTGCGCCGCCCAAGCCAGGGGCGGCCCCCGGCTCCGCAGGCGAGGCGCCGGTGGTCTGGGGGGGACCTCCTCCCGCGCCGCAGCGGGCCCCCGCCGCTCCGCCGTTGCCGGCCGCGGCGGGCACGCTGCGATTCAGCGCGTACCACCCCAACGCCCTCGCGGTCGAGACCTGGCAGACGCTCCTGGTCTACAGCTACCTGGCTGAGGCGCTGGCGCAGATCCAGGCCGATGCCGCCACCTTCACCGAGCTGGGCAGTGCGCCGACGGTGGCGAAAGGTCAGGCGGCGCGGGCGGTGGCGCAGGGCGTGGAGCTGATCGTCGAGCCGCACGTGGAGGGCGTCACCTTCTCGCCGGCGCGCGATACCTTCATCTGGCGCGGCGAGTGGCACCGCTCGCTCTTCCGCTTCTCCGGGGCGGCGGCGCTGGCCGGGCGCGAGCAGCTCGGCTGGATCGACGTCTACGCCGCGCCGATGGTGCCGGTCGCCCGCATCGACGTCGCCTTGCCCTTTCGCGACGGCCGCGCCCAGCAGTTCGCCGCGCGCCCGCCCAGGGGGATGATCGTCACCGGCAACGTCTACGATGCGGTCTTCATCTCCTACAGCCACCGCGACGCCGAGGCGTTCCGCCAGGCGTGTGCGGAATACCGGCGCTTCGGCATCGCCGTCTACACCGACCAGCAACTGGAGGCGGGCGCACAGTACGAGCGGGAACTGGGGCGGATGATCGAGGAGGCAAACGTCTTCCACCTGCTCTGGTCGCCGCACTCGGCCCGCTCGCCGGAGTGCCGCAAGGAGTGGCTGGCCGCGCTGCGGCGCGAGCCGAGCGAGCGCTTCATCAAGCCGTGGTACTGGAAACAGCCGCTCGACCCGCCGCCCACCGAGCTCGCGCAGCATCGCATCTCGTTCAAGTACGAGTCGCTGCGGCGCAGCCTCTGGCGCCCGACGACCTGGTTCGCCTGAGGGGGCGGGCCTCTCCCCGCTCCCTCCCCCGTCATCGGGGAGGGGTGCGACGGGATCCACGCCGATACGTGGCCTTCCGGGGTGCCGCGGGCGGAAGCGCAGGGAGTCCCGATACGGCAGATCTGCCGAATGACAATCGCCTCAGCGGAACCCGTATGAGTTGGTAGGCCATTTATTCTCCCGACGGACCGGCAAGCTTGTCATCTTCCTGCGCGAGGAGGCGCAGCGTGAGGCGGCGCGCGCGAAAGGCAGTGTAGTGCGCCGAGACCGAGCTCAAGGTAGACAGGGTGCCCAGAATGAGCAGCAGGGTCATGACCATGCGGATGTCCTCCACTGTCGCAGGGCCAAATGGCGTGCGAGTGTCCTCGAACGCCACCCAGGCTATCAGGACGCCGCAGATGGCCGCGAGTGCGGTACAGCTTCAGACCATAACCGGCCATACCCGCAGCCGCCACGGCGCGAGGCGGGCATAGGCTCGCCAGTAAAGAGAGAACTGTCGCCAGTTGCGCGGGGGCACAAGGAACGCGGAGAAGGCCGAGAGCTGAACGAACAGGGCGCCACACAAGAAGAACACTATCGCGAACAGGGCTGCTGAATCTAACTTTATAGGCACTGGTATCCTTTTCCGTTGTGCTCCGTCTTGCGTTCACGTGCGCTCCTCTGCGGGGGCGGAGCTTCTTTTGCGGGCGGCTTGCGCTGTCCGATGGCGCGCACCTGATGCGTGCGCTAGCGACAGCAACGGCCCTGCCGCTGCGAGGAGATCCAGGTGTAATGGCGCTCCCGGCAGGACCGTTGGTGGCACCGCGTGCCGGACGATACAGGAGCACACCTAGCACGCTCTGCCACCCGAGCGCCCACTGCCCAGAGGAGAGCCGCCGCAGGATCTGCTGCGCCCTGCACCCATGCGTTCCGGAAGCGTCGTCCCAGCGCTTCGCTGCTCAGATGCGGAGCAAGCGTGATGCGTCTCGGCATGCCTCCATGCTACACCATCCGAGACGGAAGCCGAATGAGGAGGCACCGATTGGCGCGGGCCAGGCACGTCTCGCGTACGATCGGGCGACCTCAACGGGCGTATCTCCGTATGCGTTGCGCATCGCATGCGGAGATACGGAGAGGTGTTCGTCGGCGTCGTATTACCCCGCCGACAGGGGTGGTGGCGTCGAATGCTCCTCGGCCGTCCCACGGATGCGCGGGAGCACATAGGGCACGTTGACGACGACGACGCCTGGATCAGTGTACAGCGCGAGCTTGAGGCGCAGCGCCGTCTGGTTGTGCAGGATGCGCTCCCACCAGTGTGCGGGCACAAACTCCGAGAGCACGACACTGACCGTCGCGCGCGGATTGGCGTCGCGCAGGGCATCGGTGTACGCCTTCAGGGGTGGCACGAGCGAGCGAAACGGCGACTGGATGACAACCAGTTGCGGCGGTTTCTCCAGCAGGGTACGGGCTCGCGTCTGCGTCGCGGTGGCGCTCCCGTCAGGAGCCTGCTCAGGAGCGGAACTCACCTCGTCCTGTAGCTGCCGCTCGCGTTTTCGCACCCAGGTATCCCATGACGCGCGGAAGGCACTTTCCTCTCCCGCGTCCACCGAGACATGGACCACGATCACGTGTGGCGAGAGCGAGCGCGCATACGCCAGACTCTGGAGCGCGGGCCGGTTCAGCTCGGAGATGGGCACGAGCAGAATATGGCGCACGTCCTCGGCCTTAAGCGGTGTGAGCGGCATCGTCAGCCGCCGCACGGTGGCGTAGTGGCGCGAGATGCCGCGGAAGGTCATGACGAGCACCGGCACGAGCAACACCACAATCCAGGCGCCGCGGTCAAACTTGCTGATGAGAATGATGACCGTCACGATGCCGGTCGCGATCGCGCCGACGCCGTTGATGATCAGCGAGCGGCGCCAGCTCGTGCCTGCTCGTTCACGCAATCGGTACCAGCGCACGACCATACCGCTCTGCGAGAGTGTGAACGCGGTAAAGACGCCCAGCGCGTACAGATTGATGAGCGCGTCGGTGCCCCCCTTGAAGGCGACCAGCAGCACCGAGGACAACAGTGAGAGCACTATGATCCCGACGCTGAACGCCAGGCGGTCGCCGCGATAGGCGAACTGATTCGGCAGGAACTTGTCGCGCGCCAGAATGGACGACAGTCGGGGGAAGTCGGCGAAGCTCGTGTTGGCCGCCAGCACCAGGATGAGCAGCGTGGCAACCTGGATGACATAGAAGAACCACACCCACGGACCAGTGAAGAGCAGCGAGGCAATCTGCGAGTCGAGCGTGGGGTTCTGCGACGCATACGGCGCCAGCCCAAAGCGCCAGACGAGATACGTCACGCCAATAAAGAGCGTGACGAGCACGGCGACCATCCAGGTGAGGGTCTGCGCCGCGTTCTTGGCTTCGGGCGGCTTGAAGGCGGGCACGCCGTTCGAGATAGCCTCGACGCCGGTCATCGCAGAACAGCCCGAGGCGAAGGCCGTGAGGATGAGGAAGATGCCGAGCTTGCCTTGTTCCGTCCACCCCAGGCCGCCTTTGCTCTGCGGCAGGAATGGCGGAATCGTCGAGTGCAGCGGCGTGAAGAGCCCGCCTGGCGAGGCGGCCGCGTGGATGATGCCGACGAGAATCATCACCAGAAACGAGCCGATGAAGAGATACGTCGGCGCGGCGAAGATCGTCCCCGACTCGCGGATGCCGCGCAGATTCACGACCATGATCAGCAGGATGAAGATGACGCCGAGCACGACCGAATAGGCCGTCAGCGCGGGAACGGCTGAGACGAGCGCGTCGACCCCCGACGAGACGCTGACTGAGACGGTGAGCACGTAGTCAATGAGCAGCGCGGCCGCGGCGATGAGTCCAGGAAGGTCGCCCAGGTTATCGCGAGCGACGATGTAGGAGCCGCCTCCATGTGGATAGGCGTGAATGGTCTGCCAGTAGGACGTGCCGACGATGACAATCAGTAGGGCAATCACGGCGGCGATTGCCGGATTGATGCCAAGCGCGCCCGTTCCCGCTACGATCAGGATGCCCAGCGATGCCTCGGTCGCATAGGCCACTGACGAGATGGCATCCGACGAGAGCACCGCGAGCGCCTTGACCTTCGTGAGCCGCTCGAAGACCTGTTGCGAGGTCGCCAGCCGGTTGCCGATGAGCACACGCCGGAGGCTCTCGGCCGCGCGGCCCGCGTGGGACTCCGGTCTGAGTGTGCCCTCGGTTGCCTCCAACACGTCTGTGCCACGCCGCCGGAACTCGTTCGAGGTCTGCATCTCGCGGCGCAGATAGTTCGTGCCGGGCTTGCCACCCCGTACCATACGCTCGCCCAGACCTGGCAAGACCACATCGTCCGCGGTTCGTGTCGGCGGGCTGGGGCGAGCGCCTGATGGCGCCGGAGCCTCGGCCTGTGAAGACGGATCAGGCGGCGCGGCGCTAGCCCCCTCAACCGCAGGCGCCTCGACGCCATCGTATTCGAGCGTGCCCGCGCTGCTTACGCGGAGCGTCTGGACCCGCGGCGCGCGAATGCGTACATAGTCGCTCCCGGGTTTGCGTCCGCGAATCAGGTCGCGCTTTCCTGTGCCGTCACCTACCTGCCCAGAGCTCGCGGAAGCCCGCCGTCCGTCGGGGGCACGAGAATCAGCCACAGTCACACCTTTTGTGTATATCGCTGTACATGTATCGCATAGGGATAGTGCGGTATGTCAGCTGTCCACCGCTTCCTAACGATACGCATGGTATGGAGTGGCGTCCGCGAAACGGCATCAAGATTTGGCCAAAATGCGTCAAGAAACTATCAAGATAGCCTGTGAGGGGGACGTACTCGTCGAGTCAGAGGGGGCGAGAGGTGTCTCGACGGGCAGGTTTTTCAGTTGTTGGGGCCATGCTCGCGGCGTGACACGACGAGGATATCCGCGCCGAGGGGCTCGCGAAGCAGCCGGTCAACCACAGAGCCGCGCAGCATGTCCGACCAGCGGCCGCGCTCAGGCTGACCGACGACGATCTGCGTGATGTGACGCTCGCGGGCGACGCTGCTGAGCGCGCGGACGATATCGCGGTCCTGCAGCAGCACGACCTCCGCGCCTAGGTCCTCCGCCAGCCGGATGTGCTCGTCCAGCGCTTTGCCCAGCCCCTGGCGCCGCTGGCCGCTCGCGCTGGCTTGCGCACTCGGCGGCACGACGGTCACGGCAATCAACTCGCCTTTCAGCCCGCGCGCCAGACGCCATGCGTGGCGGATGAGCTGATTTGCCGTCGAGCGCGCGTCGAAGGCCACCATCACACGCTCGGTCGCGGCCTGGGTTCGCTGTACGCCAGCAGCCGTGTCCGATTCCATGAGGGCTTCGAGTTGCGATTCCGTCTTCTCGGCGACACGGCGCAGCGCCAGCTCACGCAGCGCGGTCAGATTGCTCTCAGAAAAGTAGTTCTCCAGCGCCTTCTGTGCGCGGTCGGGCGGATAGACATTGCCGTGACGCAGGCGCGAGCGCAGAGCGTCAGGTGAGATGTCGACCAGCTCAACCTCGTCGGCCTCATCCAGCACACTGTCGGGCAGGGTCTCGCGCTGCTTGACGCCGGTGATCGTCTCTACCAGGTCATTCAGCCCCTCCAGATGCTGGATGTTTACCGTCGAAATGACGGTGATGCCCGCGTCGAGCAGCTCCTCCACGTCCTGATAGCGCTTCTCGTTGCGCGAGCCCGGCGCGTTGGTGTGGGCCAGCTCGTCGACCAGCGCTACCTGTGGATGGCGGGCGAGGATGGCGTCCACGTCCATCTCTTCGAGCGTCACGCCCCGGTAAGTGATCTTCTTGCGTGGAATGATCTCCAGGTCGCCGACCTGCTGCGCCGTGAGCGCGCGCTTGTGTGTCTCGACGTAGCCGATCACGACATCCGTACCGCGCGCTTTACGCCGGTTGCCCTCGTTGAGCATGGCGTAGGTCTTGCCGACGCCAGCCGCCATGCCCACATAGACGCGCAGCCTGCCGCGTCCGCCCTGCCCTGTCGTCGAGCTGGCGGGGTCGGCGAGCTTGTAGCGCCGCAGCAGCTCCTCAGGGCTGGGACGGTCGCGTTCAGGCGGTCGATTCTCGGACATGGAAGGGCACTCCTCAGTCTCGCCCAGTGGGGTGGGACACTGGAGCTGTCACATGCGTGCGTCTTCGATGGAGACGTAGAGTCCAAACGCGCGTCATCGCAAGCCGCACCCTGCTCAGAATCATCGGTCGGACGCGTTCGTCCGACGCGTCCAGTGCCGCCTGCTTTTTCTCCAGCGCATGCAGTCGGTCGAGCGCCTCGAGCTCGTGGATGCGGGCGAGCTTGTTGGGCGAGGCAGGCACCAGACGCCTGCCGTCCCACACAAAGTACTGTACATCGCCATCGTCGCCTACGGGGCTGTCGAATGCCGCGTCGACGTCGAGGTCGTCGCCAGGCTCGGGCACCTCGAACTCTTCAAACGCCAACAGCGAAGCCTCCACCGCGGCGCGATAATCACTGTCTTCCCATTCCGGTGATGTGCGTGTGTCCATCATCCTGCTCCAGGGCGGGTGTTACGCCGCCCCATCCAGTGCAAGGTTGAGCTCAAGGACGTTCAGCCGGGGCTCGCCGAAGAGTCCCAGGAAGCGCCCTTCGACGTGCGTGTCGATCAGATGTCGCACCGCTTCCTGCGTCATCCCGCGAGCCTTGGCGATGCGGGGAATCTGGTAGTAGGCCCCCGCGACGGAAATGTTGGGGTCCAGCCCTGAGGCAGAGGACTCGACGAGGTCAGCCGGAATCGGCGTTCCGGCTGGCACGTCCGGGTTCTCTTTCTTCAGGGCGGCAATGCGCTGTTGCACGGTCGAGACGAGCTGTGAGTTCGTTGGTCCCAGGTTGGACCCGCCCGAGTTGTCGGCTTCGTAGGGCGCGGGCGTCCCCTGCAGGTTGACGGTTACCGAGGGGCGGCCGTGGAAATACTGCGGCTGGGTCCAGTACTGGCCGATGAGCTTCGACCCGATCTGCTTGCCGTTGACGGTGACGAGCGACCCATTGGCCTGCGACGGAAACAACACCTGCGCGACCCCAGTGGTTACGATGGGGTAGAGGAGTCCAAGCAGCACCGTCAGCAGAATCGTCAGCACGATCGCCGGGCGGAACTGGCGGAGAAGCGCGCGTCTGCCGCGCTCCTCCGGTCGCTGCTCTTGCTGTTGCGGTTGGGGCACCTCTTCCGTGTTTTGGATGGTGCCTTCTACCACGCGGCGCATATTCAGCCTTCCTAACTTCCTTCTGTATCGGTTTCTCAATCTGAGTGCCCGCGCGCTACGCTGTGAGGTGCAGCGCGACGAGTATCAGGTCGATGATCTTGATGCCGATGAACGGCAGAATGATGCCGCCCACGCCATAGAGCAGCAGGTTGCGGCGCAGCAGCGCGGCCGCGCCGATGGGGCGGAACTTGACCCCGCGCAGTGCCAGCGGAATCAACGCGACGATGATCAGCGCGTTGAAGATCACGGCGGAGAGTACGGCGCTGTGTGGCGTCGCCAACCGCATGATGTTGAGCGCCTGCAACTGCGGGAACGTCACCACGAACACGGCGGGGATAATGGCGAAGTACTAGGCCACGTCGTTCGCGATGCTAAACGTCGTCAGCGCGCCAC
>CAYRVF010000079.1:0-26188 GCA_964427535.1 uncultured Ktedonobacterales bacterium | reverse complement strand
CGATTCTGCTGCTCGTCTCGGGCGTCTACTATCCCGTCTCGGTGCTGCCACCGGTGCTGCAGGCGTTCTCGTGGATCTCCCCCGCGACCTACCTGCTCGACGGTCTACGCCAGGCCATCCAGGGCGGCGTCGGCCTGGGCAAACTCGGCGGCGACATCTGGCCGCTCGTCGTCTGCGGCATCGTGTTGGTGCCGTTGGGCCAGTACATCTTCAATATCGCCGAGCGCTATGCCAAGCGCACCGGCAAGCTGAAGCGCAACGGGTAGCTGCCCCTTCAGGCGCGGCCCTCGCTCTCGATGTCACCTGAGAAGGGGGCCGCCCCACGTGGCTGCAGTGCCCGAAGCGGCATGCTACAATACGCCCAGCGGCCTCGACGAGATGAGACCCCGCCACAAGCGAAGGTTGCCGGTAGCACATCTATGTCTGAGATGTATTCGAGCGATGAGAACGGCGAGCAGGCGCGAGTAGACGCTCCCGAGCTGGCACTCGACGACGAGAGCGAGCCACAACCGCTCGCGCGAGTGCGCTACGGCCTCGCCAAAGAGCTGCTCCTCTACCCCGGCACGTTCAACGTTCTCCACATCGAGGAGCACACCGAGACGATCTACCGCCTGGCAGACGTGCGGCGCATGATCCTCACACCCGGAGACCCCAACCCGAGCAAGCTCGTCCTCATGTTCGACCTCGACGACGGCAACACGGTCATCGCCGCCGAGGGCATGACGAACGTCCGTGATTTCCGTAAGCTGCTCGCGAAGCTGGAAGAAACACACCCCGAGATCGAGCTCGACCCGCCCAACATGGACGAACAGCTCGCCCAGGCGCTCGATATCCGCAAGCGGAGTCTGTTCGGTTGTTACGGCCTCGTCGTCGGCGCAATCGTGGTGATCTGGGTGATCTACCTCATCGTCGCCTTCATCGGCGCGCACGGCGGCCACTAGGCATCTGACAACGCGGTGATACCGTACGTATGCAGCCACCCGCCCATAGGCGACCCCTTCCCTCAGAGGGAAGGGGGTAGGAGGTGAGATTCTGTTCGCACGGTTCGAGACGAGTCGAATCCGCGCTAGCCCGCTCACTCCACCTCAGACACTTGCGCGCTATAGGCGAGACTCGGGTGTGCGGGGAACGGCAATGCCATCAAAGGAATCGCGAACGAGAACTTGCTACCCTTCCCCAGCTCGCTTTCCGCCCAGATGCGCCCGCCGTGGCGCTCTACAATCTCAGAGCTGATGTAGAGGCCCAGCCCCAGGCCGAGCGCCGAGCCCGATTGCACGTCGATGCCCGGTACCCGATAGAAACGCTCGAACAGATGCTGCAGCTCCTGTTTCGGGATACCCGGCCCCTCGTCGCGCACGCTGAACAGCGCGCTCTCGCCCTCGACCGTGAGCGACAGTGTCACCGGGTCTTCTGGCCGCGAGTACTTCGTCGCGTTCGAGAGCAGATTCGTTAGCACCTGGCCGATGCGGTCTGTATCGACGACTGCCTCCACCGGCTCGCTGGGCATATCAAGCACGATTGTGCGCTCGGTCGCCGCCATCTGCTCGTCGGCGCTTTGCTCGCAGAGCGCACGCAGATCGACGCGTTCGGGTGTCAGCGCGAGCTTCCCCGACTCGATGCGCGAGACGTCCAGCAGGTCGTTGATGAGCTTCTCCATGCGCAGAATCGCCTGCTCCATGCGCTCCAGATGCGTATCCACCGGAACGCCCCCGCGCTCGACCCGCCGCCGGGTAAGCTGGGTCAGCCCCTTGAGGCTGGTGAGCGGCGTCTTGAGCTCGTGCGAGGCGATGCTGAGGAATTCGTCTTTCTGACGTTGCAGGCGTTCCAGCTCGGTCACGTCGTGGCCCACGGCTACGGCGCTGACGATCTCGCCATCCGCAGCGCGCACGGGCGCGAAGCTGAACCGCATACGTAGCGTACGATTGGGCTGATAGACGATCATGCCCAGATCATTGCCGCTCTCGCCGCGCAGCGCCCGCACGAGCGGATACTCCTCCCAAGGCATATCGGTGTCGTCGGGGCGAGCGATGCGGCCGTAGCGTCCAAGCTCCGATATAGGCACAGAGAACAGTTCGCCGCCCGTGAGCCCCGTCTGTTCATACGCGCTCTGGTTGACACGTACCAGACGACCCGACGTGTCGGCGACATACACTCCGTCGACCATCGACTGGAAGATCGCATCGAGTTGTGCTGCCTGCTTGCTTGAAAGCAGCGCGAGCGATTCCGCGCGCTTGCGCGCCCGTTGCTCTTCCTCCGTCGCCCGCTGCGCCTCATCATAGAGCCGGGCGTTCTCCGCCGCGAGCGCGGCCCGGCGAGCAAGCTCTTCCGCCAGAGCCAGATCATCGGGACCATACGTGCGTCCGGATGTCGTTATCAGAAACGTGATCACGCCCATCACACGTCCCTGGCTGCGCATCGGCACGGCCATATAGGACTGCGGCGCCAGTTGCTCGATCAATTCGAGGTGCCTGGCATTCTGCGCGTAATCGCGTATCTGCTTCGGCTCGATACGCGCGATCAGCCGCGATTCACCGGTCTCGAAGACGTGCGCAAACCCGCCCGCTTCGCTCATGTCGAGGGCATGAGCCTCCTTCAGGCGTTGCAATGTTTGCTTCGCCTCGGGGGTCGTGACGGCGGACGCGACCTCGCGTGGCATCTCGCCCTCATTGCGGACGTGGACGAGGCACCAATCCGCCATCTCTGGCACACAGAGTTGCGCCAGATTCGAGAGCACGGACGAGATATCGAGCGAGCTGTTCAACGTGGTGCTCGCCTTCGCGAGAAACGCCAGACGGTCCTTCGCCCGCTCGGCGTCGGCGAGGGCCTGGTCGCGCGCAGCGAGCATCTGATCTTTCTGCGCGTTCGCCTCCAGCAGCTCGCGGGTGCGCTCCTTTACCTGTCCCTCTAGAGAGACAGCATGCTGTTCAAGGGCACAGCGCTGGTCCTCCACCGTGCGCCGGAGCTGCCGCACCTGAATCGCCCGGTTCAACGAGGCAAAGAAGTAATCGCGCTCGATGGGCTTCTGGATAAAGTCGTATGCTCCACCGCGCAGCGCCTGAATCGCCAAATCGTGCTCGCCGTGTCCAGTGACGAGCAGCGTCGGTGTGTCGGGCTGCAGCTGGCGGATGTGGCCGAGTAACGTCAGCCCATCCATCCCCGGCATCTTGATGTCGCTGACAATCGCGTCGTATTCTTGCTCGCTCAACCGGCGCAAGGCGCCGGCGGCGGAGTCGCAGGTATCGACGGTTGCCTCTGGCAGGCGCAGCCGCATGGCTTCCGGCAGCGCCTGCAACAGCGTCTGATCATCATCGACTATCAGAATGCGCGATGTCATCATACAAAGATATCCTTCGTCACCTCGGAACCGGCACCTAGCGGCAGCTCGACGATGAACGTCGCTCCCCCGTTAGGCGCGCTTTCCACGGTTATCGAGCCGTTGTGATCCTTCAGGATACCGTAGGTGATGGACAGTCCCAGTCCCGTCCCCTCGCCTACCTCCTTCGTCGTGAAGAAGGGGTCGAAGATGCGCTGCTCCATGCCTGATGGAATCCCCGGCCCGGTATCAGACACTCGCACCTCGACGGTCGGTCCCCGTGTCTTACATGTCACGGTGATGCGCTTGATATCGGACTGTGCAAGCGCATCACGCGCGTTCGAGATCAGATTGATGAAGACCTGTTCGAGCTGAATCGCGTTCGCCTCGACGAACACCGGGGCGTCGGGAAGCTCGAGCTTCACGTCGATCTGCCGTAGACGAAGCTGCTCGGTCATCAACGACAACGACTGCTCGATCACGCGCAACACGTCCACCGGCTCATGGCTCACTGGCGCGGCGCGGCCAAAAGTGCGCAAGTGCGTGATGATCTGCGTCGCCTTGTGGACCTGCTGTAGCGCGCTTCGCAGCTCGCGCAACGCCGCGTCGCGGTCGCCGGACGAAAACTCGATGCGGTCGATCACATTGCCGATGAAGATGCCGATGTTGTTGAGCGGGTTGTTCAGCTCGTGCGCGACACCCGTCGTCAGCTCGCCCAGTGTGGCTAGCTTGCCCGCCTGGACGAGCTGTTCTTGCTTCTCACGCAGCTCTTGCTCGCGCCGCTGCACTTGCGCCGTCGTCTCGGTCAGATCGCTCATGATGTGGATCATCGCCTTGCGGCTATTCTCCAACCGAGAGTTCGACTGATGCATGTCTTGCAGGATGTGCAGCAACGCGCGCCGCGAGTTGTCCAGTCGGAGGGTCTGCTGAGCTAGCCGCTTGCGGTCCTGCTCATAGTCCGCCAGGATATGCAGCATCGCCTTGCGCTGGTCGCCCAGCTTGCGATTCAGCGTGTTCAGGTCGTCCATGATGTGAATCATGGCATGCCGCCGCTTCTCACTTTGCTGCACACGCGCGGCGAGTCGCACGTTCTCCGCGCGCAGCCGCTCGCACTCTGCCCGCAGCTCGTCGTACGTCGGTGGGGGCGCATGCTGGGCTCCGGCTGGCCCCTCTGGCACTGCCGCTAGCGCGCGGTCGTGGGTATCTACGACCATCGGTTCGGCAACCTGTCAGCGTCGATCTTCTCCACGCGCTCCTTCAGACTCTCGATCTCCTTCTCGAGCGCGATCATCTTCAGCTCGCGGCCGACGACCACCTCTTCAAACTTTTCGAGGTCCAGAATCTTCTCCTGCAGCTCGGTCTTAGATTCCTGCAGGTCGCGCACCACCTGCTCATACGCACGCATGTCGCGCAGAATACCGATGGCGCCAATCACCTTGCCGTCTACATCGCGCAGCGCCGAGGCATTGAGGGTCGTGGGGATGATCTCGCCAGACGCGCTACGAGGATTGAGGCTTGCGTTACGGGTCACGCCGCGCTCCACCACCTCGCGCAGGGCGGCGGTGAATGCTCGCGTCTCCTCAGGGCTAATGAACCGCGAGAGGGATTGCTCCAACACCTCGTCGGCGCGGAAGCCGAGTAGCTCGTACACGGCGTCGTTGGCCAGCGTGATCTTGCCTTCGAGGTCCGAGACGAACACCGGGTCCGGCGCGTTCTTGATCAGGCTCTCGGCGTAGGCGCGGGCCTTATCGAGCTCGCGCATGTCGCGCAAGATACCGATGGCGCCGATCACCTTACCGTCCGAGTCGCGCAAGGCCGACGCGTTCAGGCTGGTCGGGATCACCTCGCCCGAGGCGCTGCGGGGATTCAGCGCGACGTTGCGGGTGACGCCACGTTCGTTCGTGCGCAGCATCGCCTCGGCCTGTGCCCCCGCGCTGATGCCCTGCGTGCCCTCCTCGCGCTCGACCACCTCGCGCAGCGCCTCAAGAAACTCGCGCGTCTCCTCGGGGCTGATGATGCGTGAGAGCGACTGCTCGATGAGCTCATCCGGTCGGAATCCGAGCAACTGCGAGACGGCGTCGTTGGCCAGCGTGATCTTGCCTTCGAGGTCCGAGACGAACACCGGGTCCGGCGCGTTCTTGATCAGGCTCTCGGCGTAGGCGCGGGCCTTATCGAGCTCGCGCATGTCGCGCAAGATACCGATGGCGCCGATCACCTTACCGTCCGAGTCGCGCAAGGCCGACGCGTTCATCGTCGTGGGGATGATCTCGCCAGACGCGCTGCGGGGATTCAGGCGCGCGTTACGGGTGACGCCGCGCTCGACTACCTCTTCGAGGGCGGCGGTGAACTCACGCGTCTCGTCGGTGCTGATGAACCGCGAGAGCGATTGTTCCAGCACCTCATCCGTGCGGAAGCCGAGCAGTTCATACACCGCGTCATTCGCGGTGAGGATCTTGCCTTCGAGGTCCGAGACGAACACCGGGTCCGGCGCGTTCTTGATCAGGCTGTCGGCGTAGGCCAGCGCTTTGTCCAGCTCGCGCATGTCGCGCAGGATGCCAATCGCGCCGATGACGTTGCCATCGGTATCACGCAAGGCCGACGCGTTGAGCGTTGTGGGGATCACCTCGCCCGAGGCGCTGCGGGGATTCAGGCGCGCGTTGCGGGTCACGCCGCGCTCGACCACTTCGCCGAGCGCCGCCATGAACTCGCGCGTTTCGTCAGTGCTGATGAAGCGAGAGAGTGACTCCTCGATGACCTCGTCGGCGCGGAAGCCGAGCAGTTGCGAGACGGCGTCATTGGCTTGGAGGATCTTGCCTTCGAGGTCCGAGACAAACAGCGGGTCCGGCGCATTCGCGATGATGATGTCGGCGTCCAGTGACCCATGCGGTTTCACATGCGCAACGCTCGTGCGTGTCGCGGAGAGAGCATCTGGCAGAGCAGTATCGGACATGAACGTGGAACCTCCCGTCGAAGCAGGACTAGATGGGGTCACAGCGTCTCAGTATATCCAACGGCAGGACCAGACGCGAGAAGCGAACAGTGCGAATCGCAGACGCACCATCCGTCTGTTAGCGGAAAACTGCCGGCCTGGCCGCTCGCGCGTCGCCGCGCCACCTGTTCCTCGACCATCAGGAAAGGCTGCTATCAGGTAGCAAAAAGCATGCCATACGAGCAGGCGGCGTATACTAGAGGTCCTCGCCGTCTGCCCCCGCGCGTATCCCGGCTCGCGGCACTTCCGCCGGTGGGGGCGTATCTGACACGGGATGCGCACGCGTGGGCCAGAACCACGACGCCAGCAAGGCAATGCTAATGACGTACGCGCCCCCCGCGACGAAGAAGGGCAGGCCGTAGCCGCCCAGCGTAATCAGCGCCCCACCCACGAGCGCGCCGATGCCCCACGCACCCTGGTTGCTGCCGTTATATACCTCGCTCGCCAATCCGCGCGACGTCTTCGGTACTGCCTCCATGAGGACGACTTGCAGCGGCGACTGCGCGATATTCGCGATCGTGCTGTGTGCGAGAAAGAGCAGCGCCGCGACGGCGAACGGCGGCGAGATGCCCAGACCAATCAGAAAGGGCAGGCCAAGCACCTGCACGACCACAATCAGCGGGACCTTGCCGAAACGCTCGGACAGTGGCGCGGAGACCAACGCGGCGAGCGCCAGCAGCCCGGTCTGGAGGGTCGCGACTACGCTGAAGCGGCCAACGCTCACGCCGAGCCCATGCACGAAATAGAGGTTGATATAGGGCACGAACATCCCCGCGCCGAAGCCGAGGAAGAGCTGGCTGAGCGAGAAACGCCCGATCGGGCCACGCGCGATGTCGGCTCCACGACGGAGTAGCTCCGCCGCGCGCGCGCGCGGCGACACACGTGACGCGGCGTGCGCTGGCGTGTCCGCCGGTCGCGGGCGACGGTCCTCGCGCAGGAGAAAGACCGGCAGGATTGACGGCAGGGCGAGGGCGCCGACCGTCAGCAGCGCAAGCTGATAGCTCTGCGCCACCGCGCCGGTTACCAGCACCGGGCGCAGCAGCTCGACGACGGGCCACGTCTGAACGGATGGGCGCGAGAAGAATCGTGGCAGCGCGCCCCCAAGCAGGCTGCCGGCGGCGAGCGCGAGGTAGTTGAGCGCGTTGCTCAGTCCGAAGAGCGCCGTTCGTTCCTGGGGCGTGCTGTTCGCGGCGAGCAGCGGATTGTTGACGACCAGCACAATCGCGACTGACGCGCCGACGCCCAGGCTCGTCAGCACGATCACAGGGGCGGACGGGAAGAAGAGCTGGAGCGCGACCGCGACGCCACCGATGACGTCCGACCAGATCAACATCGCCTTCCAGCCGAAGCGGTCGACGAGCGGACCAGCGGGCAGAATGCCGAGCGCGCCACCGAGCACACCCACGAACACGACGAGCCCCACGAACGCGCCGTTATAGCCGAGCGCCGTGAGGAAGAGAGTGTAGAGCACGCCAATCGCGCCCGCGGCCACCGCCTGAAGCGTATTCGAGAGCAAATACAGCCGGGCGTTGCGGCCGAAGGCGCGATAGCGGCGAAGCACAGAACGGAGCATGGACAAGCTACTTGGGATCTGTTCAGTTTGCGGAACACTCAGCGGCCATTGGCGACTCCGTTGCCGTTCCGCTGTGCACCCGCCGCGCGTGCGATTGCGCGGCGGCTTTATTCGGGCGGAGGCAACTCACCGGGGCCAAAACCCGCGAGCGGCGAGTTGCCGACCGAGGCGGCTGCCGGACCGGTGACAGCCTCAGGTGGCCGCGACGCTGGTTGGATGGCGCGCCTGCCAAACAACAATATCCTCAGCGCCGTCTCCAGTTGTTGCCGGCGACCGTGGAACTCAGCGATGCCACTGACCACCCGGTCGCTGCCGGTGGTCGCGACATTCAGCGCCTGAATCGCCCGCTCGCTGGCGATATCGAGCACTGGTCGCGCGTGATTATGCACCCACCACGCCGCGACTGCCAGCGTGATCGTGAGGACGCAGACGACCAGCAGGATGACAATGAGCTCCAGCAGCAGCAGCGTCCCGGCGATGTCGCCGATGGTACGGAGCCAGTTCGGCTCATTCGTGCCCATTCAGCTCGCTCCTTGTCATTTCGCGCTCGATCTGCTGGCGCCGTCGCTGGCGCTGCTCCGCGCGGGAGCGTGCCCTGCCCCTGCCCAGCACCACCGCCGCGACCTCGCCCGCGCCGACCAGCACGCTCGCCGTCCGCACGGTTGGAGCGACGCCAAACGTCCGCGCGGATTCGGCAGTCTCTTTGACGGTGTTGGTCGTTGACTGCAACGACGCCAGCACAGGGTTGACCTCGGCCTTGAGCTCGCGCAGCGTCAGTACGAGGTACACCACCGCGACGACCAGCGCGAATGTGAGCAGCATCGTGACCAGCGCCGTCAACGCCAGCACGATATCGACGACAATCGGCCACCAGCCCTCGACCGTAAACCACACCGCGAGGCCCAGCGCGACGACAGCACCCGTAATGGCCCCGCCGATGAGAAGTGCTTTCCAGCGCTCCATCTGCCCCGGTTCCTTTCGATCTCCGCCATACCTGCGATAACTTCGCCTTCCTGTTTCGATAGTCGGCGGAGCAGGATATATGCCACATCTTCCACGACGATGATGACCGTAGTCTCGCCACAGATAAGGACGCTCGGAGACGGATGTCTGCCACATTCTACCGAAAATGAGAACGGGAAGAACAGAGGGCACAGCAAAGCGGAGTCCGCATAGCACGGACTCCGCTTTCTCGTGTTGGCGAGGGTATCGCTCGCCGAGCCGGGCACGACCGCGAGGGCGCTGCTATCCCTGCGCGGCCTGCATCTTGTGCAGGCGAGCCATCAGCCGCGACTTGCGGCGGGCGGCGTTGTTGGGGTGGAGCACCCCCTTGGTGACGGCCCGGTCGAGATTGCTGATCGCCTCACGGATGGCCGTCTCAGTCTCGGGTGCTCCGGCGTCGGTGGCGATCGCGCTGCGCGCTCTCGTCACATACGTCCGGACGGTGGATTTCACGGAAGCATTGCGCGCGCGCCGCTTGATTTCAATGCGCATGCGCTTCTTGGCCGACCGAAGATTCGGCATAGGTGTCTACGTCCTCCCGCAGCGGGCTCACGGCCCCGGCTCAACGTTCTCATCGACTCATCAGCGGTTCGTGGATGCGCGCACCGGCACGACCCCGCAGTGGCAACCCAAATAGTATATCAGATGCGCCAGCCAAGAGCAATACAGGCTGGCACGGCACGCCCGTGTTCCAGCGCCACCCCGTTGGTCCGCCGTCCAATAGGGGTGAGACATGCCTCGCCCCTACAGAACGCACAGGGGCTGCGAATTGAGCCAGCACCCGCCGTGCCCTTGGCCTCCCGCCTCGCCGCACGGCCCCGCCCCTCCAAGGGGAGGGGGTAGGGGGAGAGATCTGCCTACAGATTGCGCTCGAAGTAGCTCACGGTGCGCTCGTTCAGGTACGTGCGGTCGACGAGGTGACGCACCATGTGGCGCTCGTCGGGCAGAAACAGCGTGTCGTAGTCCTTGCGGGCGGCGATGAGCGCATTGAGCAGGCGCGCGGTGTGGCGGAAATGCACGTTCTCGTCGATCATGCCATGTACCAGCAGCAGCTTGCCACGCAGCCGATCGACATACCGCAGCACGCTCCCCTGCGCGTAGCCCTCTGGATTTGCCTGCGGTGTGCTCATGTAGCGCTCGGTATAGGCGGTGTCGTAGCCATCCCACGAGGTCACGGGCGCGGTGGCGACACCCACCGAGAAGGTCTCGGGCGCCTTCAGCAACGACATCAGCGTCATGTATCCGCCGTAGCTGGCGCCGAAGATGCCCACTCGCGCCGGGTCGGCCAGGCCTTGCTCGACGAGCCAGCGC
This sequence comes from uncultured Ktedonobacterales bacterium, assembly GCA_964427535.1. Taxonomy (GTDB): domain Bacteria; phylum Chloroflexota; class Ktedonobacteria; order Ktedonobacterales; family JADMIN01; genus CAYRVF01. The sequence continues at coordinate 16,000 of CAYRVF010000079.1, read as the reverse complement.
ACGCCGTCTACCTGGTCTTCGACCTCGACGGTGCCCATGCGGCGGCGAATCGCACCCTCAAACACCAGCCCACGCCGGGCGCTGCCCCGATTGTCCAGCCGGAAGACGAGGAAGCCGCGCACCCGCAGGTACTGCAGCAGCATCGCGGATGTCATCCCCCAGCTATTGGTCACCATCTGCGGCCCCGGTCCGCCGTAGACATGCACGATCGTCGGATACGGCCCGCTACCGAAGGAGGCTGGCGGACGGTAGACCGCACCATGCAGCGTCACGCCGTCGCGGGAGGTCAGCGTAACCAGTTCCGGCGGCGCGAGGTGAAACGCCGCCACGCGCGGGTCGGGCGGCACGTCGAGCGCGAAGAGTTCGCGGCCATCCTCAAGCGAGCGCAGGGTGACCGTGGGTGGCGTATCGAGCGCGCTGAATACGTCGATGAACCGGGTGAACCCGTGGTCCAGCGTCACGGCATGCGTGCCAGCTGCTGTCGTGATCCGCCGCACCTCGCCGCCAGCGAGCGGCACCGCGTAGAGCTGCGTCTCGGTCGGATGCTCGCGGTTACCGGTGAAGTAGACGATGCCGCGCTCGTCATCCACGCCGGCGATGTCGTCTACCATCCACTCGCCGTCGGTGAGCTGGCGAATGAGTTGCCCGTCGGCGGAATAGGCGTAGAGGTGGCGGAAGCCGGACCGCTCCGACGCCCACAGGAAGCCACCTCCCGCGAGCTGCGCGAGCGAGTCGCGCCGCAGGTTGATCCAGTAGTAGGAGGTCTCGCTGTGCAACACCGTCCGGGTGCCCGTCGCGGGATCGAAGCGCGCGACGTACACCGCCGTCTGCTCGCGGTTGACGAGAATGGCACCGAGCGTACCATCGCGCCACCAGAAGACCTCAGGCAGATACACCTCGAAGCCCAGATCGATATCCATCCACATCGGCGCGCCGCCCGCCGCGGGGACGACGCCCAGCCGCACGGCCGCGTTCGCCGCGCCCGCGAACGGGTAACGGTGGACCTCCTCGGCCTCCGGGCCGGTCGTGTCCTGTCCGAGATGGAGGATGCGGTAGGGCGGCACGGGTGACTCGTCGATCTCGGTGAAGGCAATCGACTGGCCGTCGGGCGACCACCAGAAGCCCTCCGCCCTGCCAAACTCTTCCTGCACGATGTATTCGGCGACGCCGTTCTGCCTGCCGGCCTCGCGCGCGCCGGACGTCACCTGCCGCGCCGCGCCACCGTCGGCGGATACGACGTAGACTTCGCCTTCCCGCACGAATGCGACCTGGCTGCCGTCAGGCGAGAGCGCGGGCGTCAGCGCGGGAGGCTGGCCCGCGCTCGACACGACGCGGCGCAGCGGCGCTCCGGCAGTGTCCTGCACGTAGATGTCGCCGCCGATCGGCACAAGGATGCGGTCGGAGTTTTCGGCCCGGCTATAGCGTGTGATGCCGACGGACAGACTGCGCTCACGCTGGCGGCGCAGCTCCTCCTCTGGCGAGAGGTTCTCTTCACGCAGACCGCCCCCCGGCGGAGTGGCGCGGACGCTCGTCGCGCCGTTGGACGTAGAGAGCGCCTGGAGCTGTTGCACCGGCGGGTCACCCGACCCGAGCAGATACGTCACCTCGGCGTCATCCCGACTGAACGAGAACGACGTCGGAATCTTCATGCCCGGCGGCGGTACGATGGCCGTCTCCTCGATCGAGAACGGCGCAGATGTCGTCGAAGTCTCCGTCATACAGCCAGAACCTTATCGTTTCAGCGGATACAGAAAGTGCGTGGGCGATCTCATATCGAGACGCGTATATCCCGTCATCCCGTCCAGGCGCGAGTGGGCGAGGCACACATCGCCCCTACAACGTGCGTGCCCGAATGGCGACGCGCCCCTCGGTCAACGTGCTGTGTATGCGCAGGAGTACTACATGATCTCGCGGAGCGCGGCCAGCAGCCGCTCGATCTCTTCGATGGTATTGTAATGCGCGAGACCGATACGCAGCGCGCCGCCGGATGCCTCCAGGTCGAGCCGCTCCATCAGGTTGATCGCGTAGTAGTTGCCGTCCCAGGTGAAGATGCCGCGCTCGCCCAGGCGCTCGGCAAGCTCTTGCGGCGTGTGCCTGGGCGCGGTCACGGCGACCGTCGGCACCCGGCGCGGCAGGTCCTCCTCGGCGGTCAGACCGTAGATGCGCAGACCCTCGATGCTGGCGAGACCGGCGAGCAGGTGCCGAGCGAGTTCGCGCTCGTGCTCCTGAATCGCCGCCATCGCGCAGTGCAGCGCCAGCCTCCGGCCCGTCATGCGCGGGAAGCGTGCGGCGTAAGAGCTCTCATGCGCGCGGCCTAGCTCAGCCAGGTAGTTCAGTGTGCCGAGCAGCCCGGCGATGCACTCGTGGTTCTGCGTGCCCGTCTCCCACTTATCGGGCGGGGTATTCTCCGCCGGGCGCACCTTGTACGCCGTTAGCGCTTCGAGCAACGGAAGCCGCCCGTAGACGATGCCCAGATGCGGCCCGAAGAACTTGTAGGCGCTGCACGCCAGGAAGTCGCAGCCAAGCGCTTGCACGTCGATCGGACCATGCGGCGCATACTGCACGGCGTCGATCCAGGTGAGCGCGCCGACCTCTTTCGCCCAGGCGATCGCCGTCGCGACATCGTTGATGGTGCCGACGGCGTTCGAGGCATAGCCAACCGCCACCAGCTTCGTCCGCGGCGTAATGCACTCGCGCAGGCTCGCCATATCGAGCGTGCAGGTCAGCGGGTCGATGTCCGCCATCCGTATGACGAGACCGCGATCATCGGCGACCGCTTGCCAGGGCGCCACGTTCGCGTCGTGGTCCAGCCGCGTGACGACGATCTCATCGCCCGGCTCGAACGTCCGCGCCAACGCGCGGCTCATCGCGAACGTGAGCGTGGTCATGTTCGGACCAAAGACCGTCTCGCGCGGGTCAGCGGCGTTGAGCAGATCGGCCATCGCGGCGTGCGCCTCGGCGAGCATCGCATCGGTTCGCTGGCTCGTCAGGAACGCACCGTGTGTGTTCGCGTTGGAAGTCGTCAGGTACTGGGTGATGGCGTCAATGCAGGCACCTACGGCCTGCGTCCCACCGGGATTATCGAAGAAGACGACCGGGCGGCCATCTTGCCGCAGGGCGAGCGAGGGAAAGTGTGAGCGCACATCCATCTCATCGAAGGTCGTGGCGGAGGTCACGGAAGACAAAGACATCTCAGGCATATTGCTCCTCGACGGGGCGCTCTGCACGGCGACGGTTCCGCGCCCCGCACACAGCCCAGGTACAATGCGTCCGCTGAAGGACATGTACCCCTAGTATGCCACGACACGCCAGCGACGCGGCGACCAGGCATCTCGAAGCTCCCGGCGTCGCACCGACATGAGAGGGCGGCGCCATCAGCCAGACGTATTACACGACCGGTATGGCGCTCGAGGCGGATGTCGGGGCCGCTGTCGTTCCATCCGGTGGAGTCGGCGGAGTGGACGGCACATCGGTCGCCGTTGGCTGCGGTGTATCCGTTGGCGACGGCTGCGGCGTGTCCGTCGGTGTCGGTGTGTCGGTCGGTGAGGGCGTCTCGGTGGGCGAGGGTGTCGCCGTTGGGGTGGGTGCCGTCGTCGGCGTCTGCGATGGCTGTGGCGCAGGCGTGCTCGCGCGACGCACGACTACCGCAACTCGCGCCTCGCCGCTCGCGACCGCCCCGTTGGGTCCGGCTACGGTCAGCCAGGAGTGATAGGTGCCGGGCGCGTCCGGTGCCGACCGGTACAGCGTGAAGGTGTAGCTGCTCCCCGGCGGCACGCTGTCATCGCCGAAGGAGAGCGGCGACATATGCGCGCACGCGGCATCCGGATGGTTCGCGATATCGCACGTGAGCGCGTATCCAGCTCCGCTTGACCAGGTCGTCGTGCCCGTATTTGTCAGATGCACCACCACCGTATAGCGCTGTCCAGGCTGCACCGTGGCCGTGCCGGGGTCCGCCGTCGCCTGCAGCGCATCAATAAGGGACGGGCCGGAGGTCGACGGCGGTTTCGTCGCGGTGGGGCTCGCCGGTCCAGGCGTTAGCGTCGCCGAGCCGGCATGCGTCTGGAATGGCGTCCTGGTCGCCAGCGCGCGTGGCAGTTGGGCGCCCCCCGCTAGTTCGGGCGCCTTGAAGCGCACACCGGCCACCGTCGCGATTAGAATGAGCAGTGCGCTCAAGCCCAGCAGCAGCCCGCGCCAGGGCGGCTTCGTCGTGTCGGCGGCCGATCTGGCGGGTGCGGGCGCGATGGCGGCGTCGGCGGGCTGGGTCGGCGCCTGGAACACGGCGTCGTCTACCGCGCCAGCGGCCGCATGCCCTTCGACGGACCGCGCACCTGCGTGTTTTCGGCCACGCAGACCACGCCGGACCACCCCCGCCCCTACCGCGACAACATCTCCGGCGGAGACCGCGGCCCCTCCGTGCGCTATCAGGTGTTCGGCGCCAGCCAGCGCGGCGGCGAGCGCATCGACAAACGCCTCGACTGAGGGGTAACGCTCGGCCGGGTCCTTTGCCAGCGCACGGGTGATTACCGCTTCCACGTCATGTGGGATCGCCGGATTCAGTGTCTCGATCGGCTGGGGCGCGTCGAATAGGTGCGCGTGCATGACCAGTCCCAGGCTCCCCTGAAAGGGCGTGCGCCCCGTGAGCAACTGATACGCGACGATGCCGAGCGCATACTGATCGGTCGCGGGAAGTGAGATCCCCTGGAACTGCTCCGGCGCCATGTAGGCCACCGTGCCCATAACGTGATTCGTCTGTCCCGTCTCGTCCAGCTCGTGCGCGACACCGAAGTCGGCCAGCAACAGATGCAGATGTCCGTCGTCCTCGATCCGCACGAGCACGTTGGCTGGCTTCACATCCCGATGAATCACACCGTGATCGTGGCTATATTGGAGCGCGGCGCCAATTTGCCGCAGCATGTCCAGTGCGGCGCTCGGCTCCAGCGGCAACCGTAGCGGATGCGGCGAGTGACCACGGATGGCGTCGGCGAGCGAGCCCGCGGGAGCGTACTCCATCACGAGATAGAGAAAGCCGCGATCGACGCCGCCATCATGCACGGGAAGGATATTCGGATGCGACAGGCGGCCCAGGATGCGCGTCTCCCGCCGGAAGCGCTGCTCAATCGCGGCGACAGCCGGAGCATCGAAGTCATCGTCGGGGTGCACCACCTTGACGGCGACAATACGATTCCCCAGCCGGAGCTGCTCGGCGAGATAGATCTCGCCCATCCCTCCGGCGCTGATACGCCGCACTAACTTGCAGCCGCCCAGCACGGCATCGTCTAGATGCAGCATGATTCCCTGATTCGGGATCACGGGCCAGTCCTCCTTGCGGCTCCCGCATGTGCACGTGTTCCACGATGTGCGAATCCAGCACAACCGGATTGCTCACATAGACATAGCAAGGTTCGCGCCGCAGGTTGCCCCCTGGTATCACAACCAGGTGTGCCGCATGTCCGGTCAAACAACCAAGGCTACATGCGCAACTACGCTCTGCACCGAGGATAAGAGCAATCTCCAGGTGCCCGGTCATGGATAGACATGCGCATCCGTGCGGCGCCAGATTGACTTGCGAACGGGCGCGCCGAGCAGCCTTGCCCAGCATAAGCGCGAATCGTTACCTGCCTCCGATGTACGTGGCAAGCGATCTGCATCCAGCAGCCTTGAAGGCGTCCGGCAGATCACATCTCATCTATTCTACGCCACCTTGTGCTCTCTATGACAAGAAGGAATCGCCATTTCGCACGGCGACTTCCCTGCGAGCACCAGCTTGGCTGGTCGTGCTGACGCTCCGCATGTGTGAGGACTGGTGGCGCATCGCCGTACTCTGGATAGAGCGGGTAGGAATGGCCTCATCCCCCTGGCCCCCTTCCACTTGTGAGGGGAGGGGGTCCGCGTAAACTCGCGCTCCCTTCATTCGTCTGAGTGGATGAGGGAGCCAGCGAGACGCACGAACAGCCGTGAACCGCGCTTCCAGGCCCGCACGTGGGAGGTGCTGAATGCGCGGAAGTGCCCCGACGACGTCTCCAGATACGCCACAGGCAGCCGCCGGGCCAGCTCCCTCCACCGCACGCTTGCGCGCGGGGCGCCGCGGCGGCATGCTCGCGCCCATGCGCCTCGCCATCAGGCAGATGGGGTTGATCTGGCGGATATTGAGCGCGGTCTGGCTTGGCATGGTGGTCGCGATCGTGCTGCTCTGCCTGGTACCGGTCTACACCGCGCTCATCGGCGACGTGCAGATTCAGGATGTCTTCGTCAATGCGGGGCCACTTTCGCGCTTCGTGACCACGCAGGTCTCCATCCACACGCTCGACCCTACCGCGCTGACCTCCGTGCGAGACGAGGAGCGTTTCCTCGCGTCTCAGTACGTTCAGGGATTCTCCCCTACCTCGACGACCTATTTTATCGGCGACAAGGTCGTCTACGCCGGTGTCAACGGGCAGCCAGTCGGCACCAGTTGGCATGGTGAGCTGCGTTCCGGCCTCGGCCAGCCCCTTGGCTACGACATCGCGCAGGCCGGGCCCCACATCAAGCTCTTCAGCGGACGCCTTCCGGTGGACCTGCCTCCGAACCAGATGCAAGAGACGCTGGTCACGCCCGAGCTAGGGCTCAAAGTCGGCGACACGGTCACGATTCAGGAACTGGGCCTCAGCGGCAACACCACTACACTGCGCGTGGTCGGCGTGTGGTTCCCCAATGACGACAACGACCCCTTCTGGAATGGACGCACCTTCAAGAATCCGCCCCTGCGCGATAACTCTCCCGTGCCGCCGATTTACCCGGTCATGATGACGCAGGCAGGATTCTCCAACGCGCTGGCGCCGTTCGCGCAGCAGACGACACGTCTCGGGTACTCCTACTCCTACGAGGCTGATTTCGTCCATTTTACCGATCCGATGCTGCTCAATGCGCACAACCTCGCGCCCCAGCTCGACAACCTGGCGCACTACAGCAATGCTGTCCGCAGCCAGATTCCGACTGTGACGGGCGTGCAGAGTGTGAACGTGTTGAGCCGCTTGCCCGCAATTGTTGGCGACATCGGCACGCAGTCGAAGCTCATCTCGCAGCCGCTCTATATCGTCGTCGCGCAGATCGTCGGCCTGGCGCTGCTCTTCGTCGCGGCGATGGCCAGCCTGCTCGTCGAGCGTCAGGCGGTGCTGCTGGCCACGCTCAAGAGCCGGGGCGCGAGTAGCACCCAACTGCTCGCGGCCTTTACGGCACAGGGCCTCGTGCCAGCGGTGCTCGCGGCGGTCGCAGGGCCGTTTCTGGCGGTCGCCCTCAGTCTCGAGCTGGCGCGCGTATTCGAGCCAGCCACACGCGAGGTGAGCCAGACGTATCTCATCACCTCGGCCTCTCCCACACTGGCGACGCTGCCCGCGCTGTTGGGGGCGGCGCTCTGCGTGTGCGCGCTGGTGCTCTCCACCGCACGGGCAACGCGCCGGGATGTGCTCGACGTGCGGCGCGAGGAGGCGCGTGGCGCGGAAGCGCCCTTCTGGCGGCGCTACTACCTCGATCTCGCGCTGGTGGTCATCTGCGGTGCGGGATTTCTGGAGCTCTCGCTGTTTGGTGGGCTCGACGTCCGCTCGGTGCTCGACCAGCAGGCTGATCCGCTGCTGCTCGCCGCGCCGGGGCTGCTGCTCCTCGCTGGAGGGCTGCTGCTGCTGCGCGTGTTTCCGGCATGCGCGGCCTTCACCTCGCGCATCGCGTCGCGTGGACGGAGCGCGACCGGGCTGCTCGCATTCTCGCAGGTCGCCCGCGTCTCGGGGCAGTTCGGCAGGCGCACGTTGCTGCTGACACTCGCGGTCGGGCTGGGCCTCTTCGCGCTAACATTTCAGGCGTCGCTGGCGCGCAACGTCCAGAACCGCGCGGCCTATCAGACCGGCGGCGACGTGCGGCTCGAATTTCAATCTGGCTTCCAGGGCATCCCCGCGCAGGTGGCCGTCGCGAACGGCCTCGGCACACTGCCAGGCGTGCGCGGCGCGACTGGGCTGTTTCGCGCGCAGGCCACGACCTCTGACACCCAGGGCCACCTGAATGTGAGTTTGCTGGGCATCGACCCGCACTCGTTCGCGAGCGTGGCGTACTGGCAAGGCAACTATGCGCAACAGCCGCTCGATACGCTCATGCGCCAGATGCGCGCCGCCGAGCCGCCCGCGTCGAGCGCGACGACCGCGCCATTGTGGGCCATCATCGACTCCTCACTGGCGAGCCAACTCTCGCTGGGGGCGGGCGACAAGCTGATTCTCACGCCGAGCGATAGCCTCAGCAGTACCATCGTCGTCGTGGTCGGCGCGGTGGTAGATGACTTTCCCACCCTCTATCCCGGCCCCTCCACCGGCTTTATCGTCGTCGATGCGGGAACATTGTTGGCGCAACTGAGCAGCCAGCCGACGAGCGACAACGCCAGCAATCCGAACGAGTACTGGCTGCGGACGAGCGGTCTCTCATCCGATACGCGCGCCCGCACCGCCGCACTCGATGCGCTGCACGCCTCGCAGTACATCTCCAGCGAGATCGACCGGCCGTTACTCGTCTCGCGCCTGAGCACCGATCCGTTGACCTCCGGCATGACGGGGCTACTGCTGGTCGGTGCGGTGCTCTCCGCGCTGCTGGCGATTCTCGGCAGCTTCGTGCAGGCGGTTTCGGAGGCGCGAGGACGGCTGACGCAGTTCGCCATCCTCCGCACGCTGGGGACCGGACGCGCGCAACTTACCCGCATGCTGTTGCTCGAACAGGGCTTCGTCTACCTCTTCGGCTTGCTGGGCGGCGCGGCCCTTGGCCTGCTGCTCTCGACCGCGACGATTCCCTTCCTCGCGTTTAGCGACGCACGTACCAGCGCCGCCACGGCGGGCGTGCCCCCCGACACGCTGGTGCTCGACCCGCGCGCGATCCTGCTTTTCCTCGCGATCGTGCTGGTGGCGCTCGTCGGCGCGCTGCTGCTGGAGGCGGGTGTGGCGGCACGCGTGGGCCTGGGCACGGCGCTGCGGGTCGGCGAAGATTAGTATCCCGCTCGACCTTCCAGTTGCACGCGAGACGCGGTCCGCAGGCATAATAGGACAAGGAATCCTCGTCGCGGACATGCCGACGCCACTGGACGGCACATCATGACCGACACAGAGCCCACGCCCTTGCCGGAACCGGAAGAAGACGACGCCGACTCACTCGAACGTGTGCTGGCGGCCCGGCACACGCCGCGCAGGCGCATGGCCCAGGCCGGATCAGCCGTGGCGGTGGTGTTGGTGGCGCTACTCGTCGTGGTGGGCGGCTTCCCAGCGGTGGGCAGGGCGGTCGCCGCGCTGGGCGCGCTGGTGCTGCCGCCGCCGTTGCCGCCCGGCGCCGATCAACTCTACATCGCGCCCGCCGTGCCGTGGAGCAGCGTCACCATCGATGGACAAGCGGTCTCGCCGCCCATCATTGGGCCTGCCGAGCCGCTGCGTCTCTCGCGCGGCAAACACGTCGTGCGCTGGACGGCAGCCCCCTTCGCGCCGCACCAATGCACGCTCACGATCCCCAGCCTCCCCAACCGCGACACCTGCGCAGTCGCGGCCCAGCCAGCGGTACACGCGATACACGGCCCGGCAATCCCCGTCATCGATCTTCCCGAGACGCTCGACGACCTAAGCGGCGCGCAGCGTGCGAGCCTGCTCGACGCCATGCACGCGCTTCCCGATACCTTCACGACGGACGTGCTCCCCGGCGAGCAATACCTGAGCGACGCAGATGGACGTGTCACCGCCAGGGCGCCGGTGCATGCTACCCTCACGTACACGCTGGATGCCGGCAGCCAGCCCCCGCAGCCCGTCCGCTGCCAGCTCTACGCGGCCATCTCCGACATCTCGCCGTGCCAGGTGGGCGGGCTCGATTGCGTCGATCTCTGCACCGTGCCGTGGCCACAACGAGATGTCGTCGCAAGTATGGACCGGTGGAACATCCTTGCGCCAGTGCGCCTCAAATGGAGCTATGCCAGCGACGATGGCCGCGTCACGCTCGCGGGGCAGCCCGTCGACGCGGGCGGAGCCTCCGTCGCGGACCACTTGCGGCTCTTCAGCCTGGCATGGGACGGCCAGCAGTGGCACGCCGACGCGCTCACTGGGCCGCGCGAGGGGCCGCCGATCTACGATGGCGGCTTCCAGCTGCAGGATGATCCGGCGTGTGCGGCAGCGCAGGACCTCGTCTTTGGCGGCACATCGCCGCCCTCGCCCTTCGCCAGCGCGCGCTTCGTGTCGGATGTGAACCCTGCCGACGGCTGCCTGGCGCTGGCGACGCCACGCGCGCCCGGCGGTGGCACGCTCCCCGAGGAAGAGTTTCTCGTTCGCTTCGGCCTCATCACGCCGGTCAACGCGCCTGCGCGCCACGTGCTCGACCATCTGCGGGCCGCCGACCCAGCCGAACAGGCCCTGGCGCAGGCGGTGGAGTCGTTTTCGGGCCAGACGGTCTCGCTCCCCGGAGGATAGGTACCCTCCCCCTAACCCCTCCCCCGGCTCATGCTTGGAGAGGGGGAAGGAGAGGTGAGTCGTCGGTCAGCCGAATGTGAACACGACCGCCTCCGCGCCCGCATCCAGAAACTCGATCTCTACCAGGCGATCCGTGATCGGCCGGTGCTGTCGGAGCAATTGGTAGAGCCTCGGATAGCTCGCCGTACCGAACCCCTGCTCGTCCACGTCCAGTCCGTGTGCAGCGCCTGGCGCCGCTCCATCGAGCAGCACGCGATAGCGCACGGTCCCGCCGGGTGCGACTGCCCCCATGACCAGATGCACATCGCGGGCATGAAAGCGGTACGCGATGCGCCCATTGGCCGCGTTGAGCACGGCGGACCCTGGTTCCACAGTCCAGTCGCCCACCAGCCCCCACTGGTTGCGACGCAAGCGCGCGGGAAGAGCATACATGCGGGGGACGCCTACCGCCGCCCCACCGGGAGACGCAAAACCCTCGGCTTGCTCAGTGCCGAGATAGGTCTCCGGCGATGCCAGTTCATCCCAATCGGCGGGAGCTTCGACGCCCTGGGCATCGACCGTGGTAGGTTCATCGCCGAAACCACCGATGCCAGCCTCGGCCAGCAAGGCTTGTATAATCATGTCCGTCTGCATGAAGCCGCCCTCGCCGAACTGGTGATGCCGAATCTGCCCCATCGCGTCGACGACATACAGTGCTGGCCAGTAGTGATTGCTGAAAGCACTCCAGACCGCATAGTCGCTGTCCACCGCGATTGGATACGTAACGCGCAGGTCCGTCGCCGCGCGGCGCACATTCTCGATGTCGTGCTCGAAGGGGAACTCCGGCGTATGCGCGCCGATCACTACCACGCCCTGGTCCTTGTACCGCTCGGACCACGCGCGAACATAGGCCAGGGTGCGTAGCCAGTTGATGCAGGTATAGGTCCAGAACTCGACGAGAACGACGTGCCCGCGAAGGCCGACTGTCGTCAACGGCGGCGAATTGAGCCACCCCGTCGCGCCATCCAGCGACGGCATCCGCCCTTCAATGGGGAGTGAACTGGCCACTGGCCGCACCCGTGGCAGGTCGCGTATGTCCGTCATCGTCGGAGGATCTGCCGGTGGAAGTGTACTCGACGGTTCATCCGCTGAGTCAAACACTCCTGGCTCAGCGGTGGTTCGTGGTGCGCGGCGGTTCTGGTTGCTGTTGTCTGACATGCGGAAGCCTCTCTGTGATGTGCGGATGGACTGCCCGGCGGTCGGCGGATGACCGTTCCACCGGGCTTCTCCAAACTGACGTCGGTCACATCCTGGCAACGTCGACGATTGCCTGCGCGAACTCCTGGGGAGCTTCTTGCGGCAGATTGTGCCCGACGCCGCCCGAAATGACCCGATGCTCGTAGGGTCCAGCGAATTTCTGGGCGTATGCGCTTGCCTCCGGATGGAGCGCCCCATTGGCATCGCCTTCGAGGGTAATGCTAGGCACGGTGATGACCGGTGCCGCGGCCAGCCGCTGTTCCAGCTCGTCGTAGTGCGACTCACCGTCGGCTACGCCGAGCCGCCAGCGGTAGTTGTGGATGACAATGCTGACGTGATCCGGGTTGTCGAAGGAGGCCGCGCTGCGCTCGAACGTGGCGTCGTCGAAGGCCCACTTAGGCGACGCGGTCCGCCAGATAAGCTTGTTGAAATCGTGCCGGTAGCGCTCGTAGCCGGCCCGGCCGCGCTCCGTAGCGAAGTAAAACTGGTACCAAAAGGCGAGCTCAGCCTGTGGCGGCAACGGGGCCTCTTGGGAGGCCTGGCCGGCGATGAGGTAACCGCTCACGGAGACGAGCGCCTTGCAGCGCTCCGGCCAGAGCGCCGCGATGACGTCGGCTGCCCGCCCGCCCCAATCGAAGCCTGCGACAATCGCCCTCTCGACGTTCAGCGCATCCATCAGCGCGATGGCGTCCACGGCGAGGACCGATTGCTGGCCGTTGCGCACGGTCTCGCCCGAAAGGAAGCGCGTCGTGCCGTAGCCGCGCAGGTACGGGACGATTACCCGATAGCCCGCGGATGCCAGCAGCGGCGCGACGTCCACGAAGCTGTAGATGTCGTAGGGCCAGCCGTGGAGCAGCACGACCGTGGGGCCGTCAGTGGGTCCGTCCTCGGCATAGCCCACATTCAGCAGTCCAGCATTGATCTGCTTCAGGGAGGCGAAGGAAGTGTTCGTTCCCGGCTTCATCGTGGGCAGTGCCGCCAGTTGCGCGGTGGTGACGTCCGCTTTTCTCTGTTCCGCCATCTGTTCCTCCCTGGTCTGATGCACCTCGACGGCGCCATGAAGTGGAGGCGGAAGGCGACGGGCATGCGTTCACTCTCCCCGTCGCCCGACTCGCTCGAATTTCCGACGCTTGCTGATTAGCGCAGTGGCCGGAAGCTCGCGCGCATCTCTTCCGTGAAGGCATGTGGCTGCTCCCACGCGGCGAAGTGCCCGCCCTTGGGGAGCCGGTGGTAATGGATCAGGTTGGGATAGGCTTTTTCTGCCCAGGTGCGCGGGGCGGCATAGATCTCGTCGGGAAAGACACTCACCGCGATGGGAATCGTGACGCCCTTCGGGGCGAAGAAGGCGAGCTTACTTTCCCAATAGAGGCGGGCGGACGAGACTGCGGTGTTGGTCAGCCAGTAGAGCGTGGCGTTGTCCAGGATATCGTCGCGCGAGAGACCTTCGGACTGCCCGGCAAAGACGCGTGTGATGAGCCGGTAACTGGCGATATCGTGATCCAGCATCCAGGCGGCCAGACCGACCGGGGAATCCGCCAGGGCGTAGAGCGTCTGCGGGCGGTTGCCCATCTCCTGGGAATAGGCGAGGCCGTGCTTGTAGAAGTAGTCGAGCTGATCCCACGCGTGCTGCTCGTCGGCGGAGAGACCGGCTGGCGCTGGACCATCAGCGGCGAGCGCCGCGGCGATGTCGGCCGGGATGGTGGCGGGCATGTTGGTGTGGATGCCGACGAGTTCCGGCGGCGCTATCAGCGCCATCTGCTCCGTGACGGCATTCCCCCAGTCGCCGCCCTGCGCCACGAAGCGCGTGTAGCCGAGCCGCTCCGTCATCAGCACGATCCAGGCGCGCGCGATGCGAATCGGATCCCAGCCGGTCGCAGTCGGCTTGCCTGAAAACCCATGCCCCGGCAGCGACGGAATGACCACATCGAAGGCGTCCGACGCGGCGCCACCATACTCTGTGGGGTTGGTGAGTGGCTCGATGATCTTGAGTTGCTCGATGATCGAGCCCGGCCAGCCGTGCGTGATGATGAGCGGCAGCGCGTTGGGCTCCTTGGACCGCACGTGAATGAAATGAATGTCAACGCCGTCAATCTCGGTCATGAACTGGGGCAAGCCATTCAGTCTCGCCTCGACCTTGCGCCAGTCGTGCTTGGTCGCCCAATACTGCGCAAGTTGCCGCATCGTCGCGAACTGCACCCCCTGCGAGTCGTCCGCGACAGTCTCTTTGTCGGGCCACTGCATGGCCGTGATGCGTCGGCGGAGGTCCGCGAGCGCCTCGTCCGACGCGGTGAAGCTGAAGGGGCGGACGTCGGGATGGGTCATGGCGACTAAAGAAGCTGGAGAAGTCGTACTGGCCTGTGAGCCCATGCTGGGTTCGTTCACGGCGGTCTCCTTGTGACTCACGAGAACATCTACTGAGGCTGCTGCCAATTCGGCGCTAGCTAGCTGCTCCGCGCTCCGCTACCCATGGCGGGCGTCGTAGGCATGCGCTGTATCACGACCGGGTGCCCGCAATCGCGTCGAGGATGCTGGCGGCGTACTCCGCTGGCGCGTCCTCCCAGACGAAGTGGACGGCATCGACGATGACGAGGCGGCTGGTGGGCAGCCGGGCGGCGAGAAATTCCGCATTGGCCAGCGGCACCACGCGGTCGTAACGGGCGTTGATGATCGTGACGGGCGTCGAGATCTGCGGCAGCAGCTCGGCGAGCACCGGGAGCTCCTCGGGATAGCGGCGGACGTAGCGCATCGACTCGGCGAAGCGGTCGCCGTCGTAGCACGCGAGGTAGTCGGCGCGAATGGCGTCGGGTACCCCACCTGGGATCGTGTCCAGCGCCGCGGCGACGATCGCGTGTGGGTCCATCCTGCGGTACTTGTCGAGGTCGGGGTCGAGCACCCACGCCGCCAACGGCTCACCGAGCTGGATCGGAACCGCTGCTCCGCCGCTGCCCACAATCACGCTGGCGAACCGCTCTGGATCTGCCGCAGCCGCAAACAGAGCGGCCGAGGTGCCCACGTCCGGCGCGACGATGTGCGGCGTGCCCAGGTCAGCCTCGGCGACCAGCTGGGCTAGGAAGCCACCCATGGCGCGCGGAGACAGCAGATCCGCTCGCCGTTCGGACGCGCCGAACCCCGGCAGGTCAACGGCGACCAGGCGGGCGTGTTCGGCCAGCATGGCCCACATCGGCGCGAAGGCGTAGAGGCTCTCCGGCCAGGGGCTGGTGAGCAGGATCGTTGGGGCCTGGCGGCGACCGCCTGTGCTATCGGCAATGCGGATCTTCAGGCCGTCAATGGTCCGGAACTGCGGGTGCATGGAAGTGATGACGCTGGTGGTCGCGCTGTCACGCTGGGTTGTCATGCCTGTTCTTCCTTCTGCGTGTCATCGGTGATGCCAGGTCTCCGGTCTCTTCCCTGTGGCGGCTACTGTTCGTCCGCCAGGATGCTTATCGCCAGTTGCGGCAGGTACTCGAGGAGCCTGTCGGGCTCCCCGAGTTCTGCCGGTATCGCCGCGTTACCCAGCGGCCCAGAACGCACAGTGGTGGTTCGTAGAACTGTCTCGAATGTGCGGCCGTGACGTTCCGTTCAGCGCAGCGTCTTGAACGCCGCTCGCATCTCGTCGGCAAACAGCTGTGGCTCTTCCCAGGCGGCGAAGTGGCCGCCCCGGTCGGCTTCGCGGTAGTAGATGAGGTTAGGGTAGACCTTCTGGACCCAGCTGCGCGGCGCTTGGACGAGCTCGTTCGGGAAGACCGTAAACCCCACCGGCAGCGAGAGTTCGGGGGGCTTCTGCCCCGACGCCAGTGCAGCCCCGATGCTGCGTGTCTCCTCCCAGTAGAGCTGCGCCGACGACGTTGCGGTGCCCGTCAGCCAGTACAGCGTGACGTTGTCGACGATATGCTCGCGGGTCAGACCGCCCACTGGCTGGCCGTCCACGAACGCGCGGGAGATCTTCGCGTAGCTGTCTGGGTCGTGGTCGAGCATCCAGGCTGCGAGACCGACCGGCGAATCCATCAACGGGTAGCCTATCGTTTGCGGATGCTCGCCCTGCTCCACAAAGTAGCCCCGCTTGAACACTGCTGCGACCTGATTGAATGCCATGGGTTGCTTGTCAGCCCCGGCGGAGACAAAGGCTACTGCAAGCCGCTTGAGGAGTCCCTCCGGCGCGGGGAAACTGCCGCCGAAGATCGCGGCCAGTACCGCAGGCGGGAAGGTGCCGAGGAAATTGAGGTGGATGCCCAGCAGCCCTTGCGGGGCTAGGCGGCCCAGTGCGTCGGTGACGTTGGCGCCCTGGTCGCCGCCCTGGGCGACGTAGCGGGTGTAGC